>NZ_CP013187.1:2400000-2761380 GCF_001444405.1 Pseudoalteromonas phenolica | reverse complement strand
CGAGCACGCATCTAGACGTTAACCAGTCGGTGTCTGATGAAATGGCATTTAGAGTCAATGCTATGTTTGAAACACTTGATAACCATAGAGATTTCTACGACGGTGAGCGCATCGGCATTAACCCTACAGCACGATTTATGCTGTCTGATGCGACGACTTTAGATACTTCGTTTGAGTATATCGATCATGAACGTTTTATTGACCGTGGTATTCCAACTAATTCTGAGGGGCGTCCGGCAGAGGAGTTGTTGGATATTGTGATTGCCGATCCTCAGAATAATTACCACACAACGAAAGGGCGTACATTTAATACTGCATTACAACACTATTTTAGCGATTCAATAAAAGCCAATGTCAGTGTATTTTATGGCACTTATGACAAGGTGTACGCAAACTTTTATGCTACTGGCTATGATGCAAATGAAAATAAAGTCCAGCTAGATGGCTATCTAGATGAAACCACACGTGAAAACTTAATCATTACCAGTAATGTGGTGAATGAGTTCACAACAGGTTGGTTTGAACATACTCTGATTGTCGGTGGTGAATATATTGATACTGAATCAGATCAATACCGTTTTAACCCAGTTTGGAGTAGTAATCAAAGTGATAAAGAGTGGTTTAGTGCTACACGTCCACTTAATCTCGATGGTTTTGTTGGTGTAAACGCCGATGGTCAAACTGTCTCGACGAACTTTGCTGAAGACTTAAACGACGATACCCGTGTCGATCTAGAAGTCACTTCTTTCTATGTACAAGATCAAATTGCGATGAATGAACATTTTGATCTTGTGCTTGGTGCCCGTTACGACCGTTTTGACATAGCTGTTGTGAATATGAAAAGTGCCACCAATGAGCAAAGAACGCGTGTCGATACAGAGGTGTCACCACGTTTAGGCGCAATTTATAAACCAGCAGAAAATGTCTCTTTTTACTGGAGTTACAGCGAATCATTTATGCCACGCAGCGGTGAGCAGTATACTGACATTAATGGTGACAAAGATAAGCTCAAGCCAGATACTTTCGAGAATAACGAAATTGGTTTGAAGTGGGATTTAGACAGTGGTTTAAGTCTCACAACGGCATTTTTTAGAAATACCCAAAGCTCCCCGCAACCTGCTGATGATGACCCTTCAACGCTCGATGTTGTTGACTCAGATATCGAAGGCTTTGAGATCCAGTTATCGGGGCAGATAACAGAAGGATTATCTATCTCGACCAACTATGGTTACCTAAAAGGCGAAGTAGTCAACCGTGATGGGCTAACAGACCTAACGCCACGCGAATTACCAAAAAATAAAGCGTCACTTTGGGCGCAATATCAGGTAACAGAGCAATTAGATGTTGGGGTTGGCGCTATGTATCAGGCAAAAACTTATATAAATACCTCTAACAGCGCATTTTTGCCGAGTTTTACCCGTTATGATATGTACGCAAATTATCAATTAAGTCATGACTATAAGTTGCAACTTAAGCTAGAGAATTTGACCGATAAAGTTTATTTCCCAAATTCTCATTCAACGCATCAGGCGTCTGTAGGCCAACCATTTAATGCGAAGCTTACTTTCTCAGGCCGTTTTTAATTAAGGTTGTTTATGACAAAAAAGAGGCCTAGGCCTCTTTTCTTGTATTAATGGTCTCGATAGCTAAAGTCATCTTCACCAAGGTGCTTGCGTAATTGGCGCTGCTCTAAATAATCGTCGAGCTTTCTTTTGACTTGTCGCTTGTGCGAGTTTTGGTTGTTGCGATGGTGCTCTTTAGCATAGTCATGATCAAAGTCATCATTAAAAGCGTCATAAGAAAAAGTTTTACCCACAATGCTCTCCAAAAATAGGTAAATAATTAGTTGTCTTTAACGGCTCGGCGCAAGGATTTGGCTTTGGCGTTTTCAATTGATTTTTTACTGTGAAATCGGATTTTTGAAAAATGATTTATTTTTATCATAACGATAAAAAGTATTTAACCTGAGCTTTGGTTAAGGAATTAACTATTGTATTGATGTTGAGATCATAAGTGCTTTATTCAGTCTACAGCCGGAAACTTTTAGCGGTCATACCGCTCACTCGTAAATAGCAGGCCTATAGTAAGTACACTCTAAAAGTAGTCGCTGGAGGTAGATTTATTTTCCAGAGCTCAGGTTATTTGTTTAGGTTGAGTTGTCAGTAGTGATATCTACTTTTCACACGTATAGTCAAATTGACTTCAACGGCTAAAAATTAAAACCTTTTTGCTCATTAACTTTATTAACTATGAAATTAAAAAAATAAATAAAATCAGAGTTTTGAGTTGATGTCTGCAACTTGTCGCACAGTAATTGAGCGGTGTTTTTCTGTGTGATAATGTAACATTTTGGTGGTGGCGAATCTTCATTGCCATTCAAAGTAAAATAACAAAAAAGGTTTCAACAATGCGCAATAAACTGCTTTCAGTAGCTGTAGCGAGTACTTTAATGATAAGTTCGCACGCTTCTGCAAATATGAGCCTTGCACCGACTGAACTGCAAGGGTTAAATTACAACAAGTCACTTGTCACTGGCGCATTAGACGCCAATATACCTACGCCTGAAAGTATTCTAGGGTTTCCTGTTGGCCAAAGAGCTGCAACGCCTGAGCAAATTACGGAAGCACTCAAAGTGTGGCAAAAGGCCAGCGACAAAGTTCAGCTTGTAGAATATGCACGCTCACATGAGGGCAGACCCTTACATTATTTAGTTATTTCTTCACCTGAAAACCTAGCGCAAGTAGATAGCATTAAAGCTGACTTAGGCAAGTTGGCAAACCCAGTTAACTTATCAAAGCAAGCAGAGCAGAGCATTATTGAGCGCTTACCGGCGGTTGCATGGATGGCATACTCTATTCATGGCAATGAAGGGTCTGGCAGTGATGCTGCGCTAGCAACAATTTACAAGCTTATTGCCTCGAAAGATCAAGACATTCAGTCATTACTTTCGGATGCTGTGGTTATCGTAGATCCTCTTATGAACCCTGATGGTCGCGCTCGTTTTACAAAAGAGCTTCAGCAACGAAGAGGGACTTCTCCGAATGTTGATACTCAGTCAAAATTACACACAGATGCATGGGCAACTGGGCGCAGCAATCATTACTTCTTTGACTTAAACCGTGACTTTATTTTAGGTGTTCACCCTGAAACTCGAGGCATTGTTCAGTCTATCAATGAATGGAATCCACAGCTGATGATAGACGCCCATGAAATGGGGCCGATGGACTCTTATCTGTTTGGTTTGGCTCGACAGCCAGTAAATAAAAATTTATCCGAGTCTTCTCGCAAATGGGGAGAAGTCTTTGAAGCTGATCAGGCGCAAGCTTTTGATGATCAAAAATGGCCTTATTACACCGGTGAGTGGTTAGAAAACCTCTATCCAGGGTACTCAAGTTATGCAGCTTTTAGAGGCACGATTCATATTCTGTATGAGCAAGCCCGCATTAAAGAAGATGGAGTAATGCAACATAATGGCAGAATTGTGAGCTATGCAGAGTCGGTAGATAAACAATATGTCAGCAGCATTGAAAATTTAAAGACTCTGGCGAAACACTCTAAAGCAATTTATCGAGACTTTGTTAAAGATAAGCGACGGTTAATCTCAGATGATAGCCCGTATGCAGATCAGAGCTTCGCAATTTTACCTACGAAAAATAAACAGCGTTTAGCGAAGTTTATTGACTTGATGCAGCTCCAAGGGTTTGAAATTCATCAAACAACCAAAACAATAAAGGTTAAAAAAGCGAAGACACAGCTTGGTGAGGTTATTACTTCAGAACTGCCTGAAGGCACTTTAATTATTCGTAACCGACAGCCACAAGGACGACTCATCTCTACTATGCTCGAGTTCGACGCTAAAATTAGCAATGACGTGTTAGTTGAAGAGCGTCAAAGAGTGCTGCGTGATGGCTCAAGCCTCATGTACGATGCCACAGCTTGGAATATCACCATGATGCATGGCTTAGAAGCTTTGACGATACCACAACATATCACTAAGCATATTCGCCTCTATGAGCCGTCTGATGAAGAGTCGTTTATTATCAAAAAAGCGGGCTCCATCGCCTATGTCGTAGATGGCAATAATGATGCATCTGTTGGTTTTGCTGCACGTCTTATGGAGCGCGGTGTAACTACGAGAGTAATTGATAAGAATACAGTGTTAGATGGGGTGACCTTGAGCCGAGGCTCAATTGTTGTTTCGCGTTATGACAATGAATTTTTTGAGGGTAATTTAGACCAGGTTGTAGAACAGACCGCAACCGAAGTTAAAGTCACAGCAAAGGCTGTTCGTTCTGGTTTAAGTAATAGAGACTTACCAGACATTGGCGGCGCGCATTTTAGGGTATTAACTCAACCTAGAATTGCTATTTTAAGTGGTAACGGCATTAACTCACTCGACTTTGGCACGATTTGGCACTCAATTGATAGCAACTTAGGGATCAGACATTCTCATTTAGACAGCAACCGACTGAGTTACACTGACTTGAGGCGTTATAACACCTTGGTGATACCTGCAACTTGGTATAGCCAGTTGAGCAAAGATGAATTATCAGCGATTAAAACTTGGGTAGAAGCTGGTGGTACGTTAGTGGCAATCGACGGCTCTGCATTGCCATTTACAGGTAAAGATGCTGGTTTAAGTCGAGTAAGACAGATCCAAGATACTTTAAAAGAGGTTGAGCAGTACGATATTTCATTACAAAGAGAGTGGCTTGCTCAGCAAAGCAGCTACGCTGAAATTGAGAATATCTGGTCGCATGATGCTGCGACAGATATTAATTACCCTTGGAAGAGCAGAGCAAAATCAAAAAGCGAAAAAGAGCTTAAGAAGCAATATAACTGGTTAGCTAAATTTAGACCTTCAGGCGCAATTGTAGCTGCGCGAACTGACCAGAAGCATTGGCTTACTTTTGGTTCACCAGAGGTGATCCCTGTTTTAATTTCTCGAAATCCGGTTTTGATGGCAAAAGAGGGCGTTCGTTCTGCAGTTAGACTAGGTGCTTATCAAGAAATGAGCAAAAGTGAATGGAGCAAAACGGTTAAGCAAGCAAAAGATAAAGAGTTAGATCGCAAAGTGGGTTGGTCAAGCTTGCCTGATAAACAAGAGTTGAAGCTGCGTATGAGTGGTCTGCTTTGGCCTGAGGCGAGCAAACGTATAGCGAACTCTGCTTATTTAACACAAGAGCGCAAAGGCAATGGACAAATTATTTTATTTGCAGGGCAGCCAGTATTTAGAGGATCGACATTAGCGACAAATCGCTTACTGCTAAACGCATTGGTGTATGGCCCCGGCCTTGGTGCACGTCAACCTGTGACTAACTTATAAAGTAGGTAGAGAATAGGTTGATAAAACAATACTTTTATCAACCAATCCTAAAAATCAAAATGGTTGTTTAGTTTTTAATTCATTGAAGATGTTAATTACTTTTTTCTTTGTTGATTTTTTACTCTAAATTGTTAATGTCTAATTGTGCTCAGTTTAGTTGCGCACGTACTAATCATAACTTTTAAGGAAAAATAAACATGAAATTAAAACTACAGAAGAAGAAAATTAAAACGCTTTCTCCAAATTCACAATCTTTACCTATTGCACAAACAAACCAAGTTGCTGGCGGTACATCGGTTGGCAGTGTTGATTATACAAATGGAGCTGTGTGTGACTGGCTGTTTAGTAATGGTGGCGCAGTAATGTGTAAATCATAACAAGTTACCATAATAGCCGAGGCTGTTTGTTCTCGGCTTAATAAGAGCAACATGATTAACCACTTTTGAAATAATTAAATCCCCCTTAATTTTCTCCAACAAAAGAATCTTTCTAACTGCTTTGTATCAAAAGACTGCCCAGAAAAGATTTATCGCAATTTTTCCTAAAAATAGGTTAATAAACATTTATGTTGAATGTATAAGCCTTTAATTTGTTGAGGTTTTTAATTGACAATTCATCTTCAAATGTCATTTTAAAAAAATGATTTTTTGTTAGTTTGAGGTTAAACAAAAGTTATTTGTGCTTGATATGGCGAAAGAGTGAGTGTGAAAGTTGACAATAATGCTGTTTTTTTGCACATTAAATTGGTTGGTTAATTAATAGCCAGCTGATAAATATAAGGAAAATTAAAAATGAAATTATCATTGAATAAAAAGTCGATTAAGCAGTTGTCAAAAAGCAGTAGTTTGCCAGCAAAAATGACACCTCAAGTTGCTGGTGGCGTTCAGGATTCTTTAGTGTGTAACTCTAATGGTGTTTGTTGGACATTTAGAGGTAAACCCCACTGCGAAATCTGGGACGATGAAAGCTTTTAAATAATACCAAATTAGGTGTAGCCATTAGTGGGTACACCTATATGAAAAATAATTATTTTATTTATAAATCAGTATAGCTAAACTGCATTTAGCAGTCCTTATCGAGCAGCTCAAACCTAATTTTTTCTAACAAAAATATCTCTCTCTGAATAGATAGGCCTTTCTTCTCGCTTTGTGCCAAAGTTTGTTTGTTGTGTGCAATGGCCTCATCAATATTTACCCAAACAGGGCGCATGCCGTTCGCCACTTCGTAGTGTTCCATTTGTGGTTTATCAAACTCTCCGCAGATCTCACACACATAACAATCTGACACGATATGCACATAGTCGAAATCGTCTTTGTACCAAGCACGAATTTCTTCAAATCGGCCAAATGCACTGCATTGGGTAATGCTTTTAACGCCGGTTTCTTCTTGTAGTTCGCGGAGTAAAGCCTCTTCAATGGCTTCGTTTTCATCAACGCCACCACCGGGTAGTGTGTAATCGTCATAACGCTCAGTGAAGAGTAATAGGGTGTCGCTGCCTTTTAAAACAATGGCGCGTGCGGTATGACGAGTGAAGATTGAACCTTCAGGTTTGCTAGGTGGTGTGTTGAGTAACTGCATCGAAAAACTGACCTCTAAAATTTCGGTTGCCAGTATAACGATTAGAATGTGTGATTACAGCTTTTGAGATAATATTTGGAATTACAAAAGGGCTCAGCAAGAGCCCTTTAAATAATCTACATTTGGGTTAAAAAGGTGCGGGGTAGCGACTGAATATGTCAGCCACATCATTTAATGCTTCCTCAGAAAGAGGCATATTAAATGCGGCGATGTTCTCTTTTAATTGACTCATATTGGTTGCGCCAATAATGGTTGATGTCACGCCTTTTACTTGGTCGCACCATGCAAGGGCTAATTGTGCAGGCGTAATATTCAGCTTTTTCGCTAAAGTAACGTATTCGGCTGTGGCAAGGCCTGCTTGTTCAGTGTCTCTAAATAAGCCTTGGCGCTGAACAAGTGTCCAGCGGCTGCCCTCAGGACGAGCACCGTTTAAATATTTTCCTGTCAGCATACCTGCAGCTAGCGGTGACCAAGGTAAATAAGCTATGTCTTCATGCCAGCAGTTTTCAATTAAGTATGGCCAGTCTTTGGCATGCAATAAGCTGAATTCATTTTGAATTGATACAGGTTTTACTAAGTTATGCTGCTCAGCAAGGCGCAAATAGGTGTTTATGCCCCATGTTGTGTCGTCTGATAAACCCCAATGACGGATTTTGCCCGCTTTAATACTCTTTGTTAATGCTTCAATAATGGCTTCCATACTGGCGATTTCAGCTTGCGTATCGACATCTACAAAGTTGTGGCCATTAGGTTTGTGCTGTGCAAAATGCGGAGATTGACGATTTGGCCAATGCAATTGGTATAGGTCGATATAATCGGTATTTAACCTTTCCAAAGAATCATCAATGGCCTTGTAAATGGCGTCGGGCGTTATAGGTCCGCCATTTCTTACCCAGCTCAAGCCCGGGCCTGCAATTTTGGTAGCAATCACCACTTTCTCACGCTTCTCTTTATGGCGTGCAAGCCAATTACCAATTATGGTCTCAGTTTTACCATAGGTTTCTGGTGAAGGTGGAACTGCATACATTTCAGCAGTATCAATAAAGTTGACGCCTTGACTGAGGGCATAATTGATTTGTTCATCGGCATCATGCTGATTGTTTTGCAATCCCCATGTCATGCTACCGAGACAAATACGTGATACATCAATTTGACTACTGCCTAAACGACTAAATTGCATGTGCGCTCCTTGAGTTATCAGCTCAGTGTAAAATAAAAAGCTGAGATTCGATTTTTTATTAAGTAGTTAGTGTAGTTGATCTTAAAGCGCAGTAACAGTTGCAATAAAAGCAGAAATTGCGCCATAATAACTGTGTTTATATACAGTGCTTCATATATGCGTAAATTTATCCACATAGACATGGACTGCTTTTATGCCGCAGTCGAGATGAGGGACAATCCTGAGTTGGCTAAAGTGCCAATGGCGATTGGCGGCAATAGCAACCGTGGGGTTTTGGCGACATCAAACTATATTGCTCGTGAATATGGAGTACGCGCTGCTATGTCTAATTATCAGGCAAAAAAGCTGTGCCCGCATTTACGCATCGTGCCGGGGAGAATGTCGCTTTATAAAGAAATTTCGCAGCAGATCAGAGCCATTTTTGCCCGTTATACTGATTTAATTGAACCCTTGTCCTTAGATGAAGCTTACCTTGATGTGACGGACTGCACCCAATGCAAAGGCAGCGCAACTTTAATTGCTCAACAAATTCGTGATGAAATCTTCAAAGAAACGGGTTTAACTGCCTCAGCTGGGGTGGCGCCGATTAAGTTTTTGGCGAAAATTGCCAGCGATGAAAATAAACCAAACGGCCAATTTGTGATCACCCCAGATAAAGTGGATGCATTTATTGAAGATCTACCACTTAAAAAAATCCCCGGCGTAGGTAAAGTGACAATGCAAAAATTGCTTGCCCATGGCTTTGAGTTTGGTCGCGATATCAAAAATGCCGATGAAACATTATTAAAACAAAAGTTCGGCAAACTAGGCGACATGTTATGGCGTCGTTGTCATGGTATTGATGAGCGCCGCGTTGAAACTGACAGGGTGCGTAAGTCAGTGGGGGTTGAAACCACTTTTGAAAAAGATACTGCTGATATTGATGTATTGAAAATGCGTATTATCAAACAATTATTACCCGAGCTAAAAATTCGAGCCAGTAAATATCTAGACGAGCAACACATCATAAAATTGGGAGTTAAAGTGAAATATTTCGACTTTCAACTTGTTAGTAAAGAATGCCAGTTTGATAAGTTAGACAGTGCTTTATTTTGCCAATTATTAACGGATTTACTTGAACGGAATCAAGGTCACAAAGCCGTTCGATTGATTGGCATTCAGGTGGGGTTATCGGCTAAAGAAACAAGCCATAACCAAATGCACTTATTTTCTAGTTAGCTGCAGCTACTATGATAAAAACCGTTGTCGTGTTGAATTATCATGTAGGTTAAAGCTGTACCCTCGTTGTCATGGTACCAGCTAAACTCTATTTCTAGACCGCTAACAATAAATGTGCGGCTGATCTCTATGGCATCTTTAAAGCCATCTACTGCTTTTCCTAAAATTGCTTCTATGTCTTCCACTCTTGTGTCTTCATCAAAATAAAAAGTGTGTTCGCGGAAAAAAATGCCACTAGTGTATGAGTTATACCAATCATCAATAATACTCAATCAATTTTAGGGACTAAAACTGACGCTAGCTTCGTTAAAAATTTCTTATTTAGAACAACTAAATAGCAAAATTTTAGCCTTGCTATCGACCAGTTTTCCTTGCCTAAAAATAGACCGCTTAATTAAGAGGGTTGGTATTAAAAGCATGAAAGTCATCAGCAAAATTTAAAAATAGGCGGGTAAAATTATTGTCTTCTAGGGTGAGAGAATAGCCGCTGTTAAAGCATTTTCTGTACTCTGTTTTATTGGGCTCTCCTTTATTTTTTGTTAGGGCCAGTGCGCCGAATAAGTGAACATCCAGGTAAAATTTCATATTAGTTTAAATGTGATTTGGCTTTGGTTAGTTTAAACAGGTGAGTGGCGTGAAGCAAAAAAATTGCCGCCAAGGATAATATCAGCTTTGGCGGCAATAGTTAGGTTTTTAAAAAACGAATACCTTAAGCATTTTTTACGTAAATGCGCTCTTCCCATGGCAGGAGCTCTAGTTGTTCCCCTTTTTTACTGGTATCAAATTCGCCGTTATCAAATACCTTATGGCCGTTCACATAAGTTTGTTTCACTTGCGCTTTAAAAGTTTGGCCTTCAACTGGACTCCAACCACATTTATATAAGATATTGTCTTTAGACACAGTCCAAGGCGAGTCCATATCTACAAGTGTAAAATCGGCTTTATAGCCTGGACGAATATAGCCTCGATCTTTAAAACCATAAAGCAGTGCAGGGTTATGACACATCTTTTCAACTATCTTTTCAAGAGTAAGATAACCTTGTAGATGAAGCTCAATCATGGCAACCAATGAGTGCTGCACAAATGGGCCGCCCGACATTGCTTTGAAGTACGTATTTTGTTTTTCTTCTAAAGTATGTGGTGCATGATCAGTGGTAATGATATCGATGCGGTCATCGTTAATCGCAGCAATAAGCCCTAAACGGTCTTGCTCGGTTTTGATGGCTGGGTTCCACTTAATTAAGGTTCCTTTTTCTTCGTAGTCGCTGTCGCTAAACCACAAATGATGCACACTGGCTTCAGTTGTGATGCGCTTTTCTTCAAGTGGAATATCATTGTGGAACATCGCCGCTTCTTTCGCTGTGGTCAGGTGTAAAACGTGTAAACGTGCATTGTGCTTCGTGGCTAAGCGAATTGCACGTTCGGTTGCTTTAACACAGGCTTCTTCTGAGCGAATAATAGGGTGAAATTTAACAGGCACATCTTCGCCATATTCAGCTTTAAACTTTTGCTCGTTCTCGTGAATGATGCCTTCGATTTCAGCATGGATAGCAATGATGTTCTTACTCTTTGAAAAAATCTTATCTAAGGTTTCTTCACTGTCAGCAAGCAGGTTTCCTGGGCCTGCGAAGTATAAGCCGTCATCAGATAAACAAGAGTAGCCAGTAGTATCAGTGTCTAGTAGCGCGTCAACATTATCGTTATTCAGGCCCATATAAAAGTCATAATTCGCCAGAGATTTGGTTGCAGCCAGTGCGTTTTTAGCTTGCCAAACTTCATGGTTTAATACGTTTGGACGAGAGTTTGGCATATCAATATAGGAAGTAACACCACCTGCTACAGCGGCTTTTGACTCGCTTTCCATATCGGCTTTGTGTGTTACACCTGGATCTCTAAAGTGAACTTGACCGTCAATCACACCGGGTATTAAGTACTTACCCTTCGCATCAATAATGAGTGCATCGGTGTATTCAGGCATGGTCTCACCAATGTAAATAAAACGGTCTTGCTCAATAGCTACGCTGCCGTTGAATGTTTTTCCTTCATTAATAATCACAGCATTTGTGATGATAGTAATCGCCATAATATTTCACTTTTCTTGGTAGTAATCGTTGATAAGAAAGCGAGTAGCTCTCTGTATACTTTGGTTTGATAGTTTTGTTATATCGTAACATTTTAATTTGTATCTATCTTCAATGAATAAGGTTTTTTAAGCGCTAATGAACAACTTCACTCTGACGTAAAAGTTGTTACTCCCTTGAATGATTAATTCAATGTTTGAAATACAATAACCCTATAACTTATGGGGTGACTAAAATCTTAATTTGAAATTGTAAATTTCGTGTTAAGGTGAAGTGAGCGTATAACTAAAACTGAGAAAAGGAGTATCTGATGCAGTCTATTCTGATTGTATTATTTGGTATTGCCGGCATGCTATTTGGCTGGTTTGTCTACTCTAAGTTCATCGCCACTAAGATTTTTAAAATGGACGATAACTTTGTTACCCCAGCCCACGAGCTTAACGATGGGGTTGATTATGTGCCAACCAATAAACTGGTACTTTGGGGGCATCACTTTACCTCTGTGGCAGGGGCCGCCCCGATTGTTGGGCCTGCGATTGCAGTATACTGGGGGTGGGTACCAGCCGTACTTTGGGTCGTATTTGGTACGATTTTCTTTGCAGGTGTGCATGATATGGGTGCACTTTGGGCCAGTACGCGCCATAAAGGTAAGTCAATGGGCGCACTATCTGAAAGCGTGATAGGTAAACGTACACGCGTATTGTTCATGATAGTAGTGTTCTTATTACTGCTTATGGTAAACGCGGTATTTGGTGTGGTTATTGCCAACTCATTAGTTGCAAACCCGAGTGCAGTCGTGCCTGCTTGGGCGGCCATTGTAGTCGCACTCATTATCGGCCAGTTATTAAAGCGTCAGATCCCGCTTATTCCATTGTGCGTGATTGGTGTTGCAGTACTTTATGCAACGATTTTTATGGGTGCAGAAATGCCGGTGTCATTACCAACAGAAATGTTTGGCTTAACTGACAAAGCGAACTGGATAGTGATTTTATTTATCTATGCAGCGGTTGCCTCACTGCTGCCAGTTTGGATGCTATTACAGCCACGTGACTTTATTAATGGTATGCAGCTATTAGTGGGTTTAGTGTTACTTTATGGCGCCGTATTTGTGGTGATGCCAGATATCACCGCGCCTGCATTCAATACACAAACTGCCATTGATACGCCGAGTATAATTCCGCTGTTGTTTGTCACCATCGCGTGTGGTGCCGTATCTGGCTTCCACGGCATTGTGTCCTCGGGTACGAGTTCTAAACAGCTTGATAAAGAAACAGATGGCCGATTTGTTGGTTACTTAGGCGCGGTAGGTGAAGGGTGTTTAGCACTGATCACGTTAGTTGCGGTTAGTGGTGTGATGTTGGCCGTGTCACCAGAAGAGTGGCACGAAATTTATAGCCATTTGGGGGCGGGAAGTGTGAGCGCCTTTATTACGGGTGGTTCAAATCTTATCAGTGAAGGGTGGGGCTTTTCAGCTGAAATTGCAGCGACTTTACTGGCAGTAATGGTGGTGTTATTTGCGGGCACGACTATGGATTCGGGCGTACGTTTGCAGCGATATATCATCCAAGAGTGGGGCGATATTTATAACATTGGTGTGCTTAAGAATGGCTTAGTCGCAACCTTTGTTGCGGTAGCATGTTGTTTATTGCTTGCATTTGGTGCTGGTGGCGCATCGGGTACAGGCGGTATGGTGTTATGGCCGCTATTTGGCTCGACTAACCAGATCTTAGCAAGCCTAACTTTACTCGTGCTGTCTGTGTACTTAATCAAACTAGGTCGACCAGCTAAATATACGCTTATTCCTATGGTCTTTGTGATCTTGATGGCTTTCTTCGCGGGCTTAATTAAGCTGGTAGAATACTACGAGAAAGGTAACTGGCTGTTGGTGGTTTTAGACTTAATTGTGTTAGTAGTCAGTGTCTTGGTGATGCTTGAAGCCTGGTCAGTGATAGGCAAGCACAAGCAGAATAAAACCAGTGGTGAAGGCGAAATTGAGAATTAATCGCAGTTTATAGCTTTACAGCTTTATTTATCCGATAATTGGCCCTAATTGAATAACAATAAGGGCCTTTTTTATGTCTTTTCCTCTCGCGATTGCTTTTAACGGTAATCTTCCAACTGACGCAGATGCTGTCATTGTGATCACCGGCAATGTTGAAGATTTAGGTCAAGCAGAACTAAATGACATTGTTGCACCTGCACTGGCAATTGATGCACGCATCAAA
This sequence comes from Pseudoalteromonas phenolica, assembly GCF_001444405.1. Taxonomy (NCBI): domain Bacteria; kingdom Pseudomonadati; phylum Pseudomonadota; class Gammaproteobacteria; order Alteromonadales; family Pseudoalteromonadaceae; genus Pseudoalteromonas; species Pseudoalteromonas phenolica. Next base: position 2,747,772 of record NZ_CP013187.1, on the reverse strand, counting down.
CAAAAAGCATCATTACTATTTGCAGAGAACTTACCGGGCAAACGTCTTATTGTGGCACCAACAGGGCCATTAACGCGTGACTATGATGACGTACGTCGTATCTTCGAAGCAGCTAAAAGCGCTATCACCGAAGCCAAAGCGGCTGGTGTTACTCAGCCTGTGTTACAGCTTGCCTCTATTGCTGATGATGCGCGTTACTCACAAGCTTTAGAAGTTGCATTCTTAGGCATGTGCCAAGCGTTATGGCAGCCTCTTGAAGCAAGAGAATACCATGGTAAGAGCATTGAGCCGGTTAAGCAGGTATTTTTAGCCGGTGCTAGCGAAGAGCAAGTTAAGCAGTTAAATGCCATTGCAGCAGGCCAATATGCGGCAAGAGATTTATGTGGTACTGAGCCAGAGCGTATGGCACCACCTAAATTTGCTGATTACTGTGTTGAGCTGTTAAAAGACTCAGTGGTCGATGTTGAAGTGATCGACAGCATTGACACAATCAACAAAGACTACCCAATGCTTGCGACCGTTGCGCGCGCCTCTTATGCGGTAGAGCGCCATCATCCTCGTGTTGTGAAAATGACCTATGAGCCTAAAGGTAACGTTGAAAGAACCTTACTGTTCGTAGGTAAAGGCTTAGTGTATGACACAGGTGGTGCAGACCTTAAAGTCGGTGGTTTCATGGCAGGTATGAGCCGTGACAAAGGCGGTGCTGCATCGGTGGCAGGCTTCATGAAAGCAGTAGCTGATTATCAACCTAAAGGCGTTAAAGTAATCGCTTATTTAGCAGTGGTTCGTAACTCAATTGGCTCTGATTGTTTCGTACCAGATGAAATCATCACGTGTCGTGAAGGGTTACGCGTTCGCATCGGTAACACAGATGCAGAAGGCCGTCTGGCAATGGGTGATCTACTGAGTGAAGTGAAAGACCTTGCGAAGAATGAAGTAAATCCTGAGTTATTTACGGTGGCAACATTAACCGGTCACGCTGCTCGTGCTGTGGGTCCTTACAGTGCGTACGTTGAGAATGGTCCTGCACGTGCAGCGAATGTATCTCGCCAGATTGCTGACTTAGGTGACTTATGGGCAGATGCAGCCGAAGTAAATCGTAGCCGTCGAGAAGACTATGACTTCGTTCAGCCACGCACGCTAGCCGATGATGTACTTTCAAGTAACAATGCGCCATCAGCGGTTACAGCACGTGGTCACCAATTCCCAATGGCGTTCTTAGCGCTAGTGGGTGGTCTAGACAAGCACGGCTTAGACTCAGAGCAACCATTACCTTATGTGCACATGGACATTGCAGGTTCTGGTGTTGAAGGCGGTGATTGGCAGCATGGCAAGCCAACGGCTGCAACAGTTGCGAGTTTATTTGCTAGATACTGTTTATAAGTTGATAAAAGTAAAAAGGCGCATTATGCGCCTTTTTTTGTTTTTGTATGAAGCCTATAACCAGCGGAGCGCTTGTTGTACGTCCTCTTGATAGTCGTTGACCGGTGAATTTCTGTCAGCAACCAAAATCATGTTGGCTTTATCTTCATTTGAGATCACACCTGCAAAACGCGCATCATTAAAATCACCCAGTTGCTTGTCTTGAATGTCACCTGAGTGCGGTACAACAAACACGGTGATAGGACCGTGATCTGACTGGAATATTAGGTGTAAACTGCGCTGCCCTTTAAAATGGCAAAAAGTCGCATAGGTTACTTTGCCAGGTAAGGACTCAAATTTCCCTCCTAACATGGCAAGCTTCTCGTTGACCGCTTGTAGGCCAACCTCTTTGTCGCGCTCTAGCGCTTTTACTTCATAATAAACATGCGCCAATGCATGTTCACCAGCCTGAAGGTCATTTGAACCGCCCACACTTAAGAAGTATAAGCTGACTGCTAACGTGATTGATGCTGCGGTGGCAAAAGGTTTGTTAAAACGGCCAAACCAGCCCTGCGTCACATTACTTGCAGGCGCCTCTTTGGTTTGCGTCATCAGCTTTTCAGTGAGATCTGGTGGCACAGGTATATCAAGTGCTAGGTTTATTTTGTCGTCTAACAACAACAGCTCATCTAACAGCTTTTGATGTTCAGGGTTTTGCTGTGCAAACGCAATGACTTCTGGATCGTTGGGATCGGCAAATGCGCGACGACGAAATTCTAATTCATCCATCAGTTTGTGGCCCCCGTCATGGTCTGTGGTTGAGACATCAATGCCTCTTTCAATTGGTTGCGTGCGCGATAAAGACGCGTCATTACAGTGTTCTTGTTCAGCTCTAAAATCTCAGCTATTTCATCACCAGAACACCCCATGACAACTTGCAAAAGTAACGGCTCTCTATATTCAATCGAGAGCTGACTTATTTGTCTTTGGATCACCGTTTGTTCCATCTCTGAATCTAATGTGGTGCTTTGGTTATCGACTATGGTGTCGTTGTCGACGTCGGCATAATCGAATTGTTTACGTTCAAATCGTCTCGCATTTTCGCGACGTACTATGGTTAATAACCAAGGTTTTACCGCTTTCTCATCTTGTAAAGAATCTAAAGCTCGCCACGCACGCAAAAACGTCTCTTGTACTAAGTCTTCTGCTACAGTCGGATCTTTGCTAAGCCAGTAGGCAAAGCGATAAAGCTCCGTCTGATACTGCTTAACCAACTCTTCGTAGCGTTGTTGTTTTTTGGTCATACCCAATAGACCTTAGTAAGTAAGTTTTTCTTACACACTTTTCATAAAAATTTTCAGTACAGAGGTTGTAGCGAGCTACGTTTCTGATCTGCTTGGTTTTTCTCAATTTGAGATATGAGCTTAGCAATTTTCTCAAGATTTGCAGAAGCCGTCCCTTCACTATAAAGGGCTGCTTGTAAGTTTACAATTTCTGCTTTTAGCTCAGCGTTATCTAACTCCTTTAGCCACTGGCTAAAAGAGGTTGTAGTGAGCTCAGTAGTAACAAACTCACTTAATAACTGATAAAAGCGCGTTTTATCGTTCGCTTTAGCCGCTTGTGTTAGCAAGCTCAAACTCATTCTTGGTTTAAATGTGTCATTGGTTTGAGTTTCAATCGCTGGTTTTTTTCGACCGATAAAACCAAGCCAAACAAAAATCAAAGTGAAAATCCAAAGCACATAGCCCGATATCAAAATGCCCCAATCAAGCAATGTCTTTTCAACGGGAACTTCAACAATCGTTGGCTCGATTGCCTGTTGATTTTGCGATGGTGCTGTCATGTTTGGTATAGCCGGAGCAGTTTGATTCGGATCAGCAATAACGGTCAGTGTACGAGCTGGCAAGGTCGCATATTGCACACGTTTAATCACTGTATTGAACCAAGGCAGTTTTACTTCAGGTAGGGTGTAAGTGCCTGGTGTTTGTGGCACCAGTGCATACGAGCTGACAAGTTGTGAGATCACTCGACCATCACGTGCAAGTTGGTTACGCTCGCTCTCATCAGGGTAGCTTCTAAAGCCATCAACTTCTGGCAGGCGAATTTCAGGCAACTGCTCTTTGGTTACGCCTAAAGCGGTCAGGGTGATAGTACGCGTGATGGGTGTACCAACTACTACTTCATCAGAGATGGGCTGAAACTCTTCACTTAAATTGACTAATTCACTGGGTAACCATGCGCCATTGTAGGTTTCAGGTACGGGTTGCACGTCAATTGTTTCAGCTTTGCCCATGGCAGAGACCGACATCCGGCGATAATTCTCTCTAACTTGACCATTAAAAATGGGCGGCTCGATAGTATATTCACCACTTTTTTGAGGTTGAAGTAGATACTCTCGGCTAATGACCATATAACGGCGACCATCAACTACTTCATAGTCTTCTTTTTGCTTACCAAGAAGTGTGACTTGCGCGTCTTCCATAGCGGGCGCTGACAGTTGCCCGTCTAATAGGTCTTTACCTAAATAAAGTTTAACCGTGTAAAGGCCTGCTTGTTGAACAAACAACTTACTTGGCTTTAATTCGGTTTTGATAAAGATGTCTTTTTGTTCATCGGCATCGTTACTACGTGCAACTACTTTTAATTTGATTGGGTCGCTACTTTTACCAGAAACAGTAAAAGCTGGAATCGTAATGTCGCCCGCTTTACGAGACATGAGCTGCATTTGCCAAGTGGTTTCACTACTCGCCTGACCATTGATGATGCGGGTACTTGAGCCGGTATTGATTGGGCCCATTACAAATTGTCTCGCTAAAGCGCTGGTATCTGGCTGCTGGCCTGATACACGACCATCCGCTGAAATAGTTAGTGTAAAATATTCACCCACTAAAACAGGGTTTCTGTCGACCGATGCGGTTAACTTGTCAAAAGCGACGCTCGCTGTGCTAAACAGTAAAAATACACAGGCAATATAAAAACGGGTTACCATGATTGTTTAGATCCTCCAAGGCGACGTTGTTGGGCTCTTTTTTGGGCCTCTAAGCGCATTTTGTTTCGTAATAGAATGGCAGGGTCATCAGGTACTTTCCTGAGTAACTGGTTTAACTGCTGCGCTTTTTCTTTTTCTTCAGGGGTCATTGGCTTAGCTTGAGCTGATTGCATCATTTGCTGCTGACCTTGTTGTTCATTATTTTCAGTGGCTTGTTGCGGCTGAGGTTGGGCTTGTTGCTCAGATTGCTCGCCGTCTTTTTGCTCGGTTTGATCTTGCTGCTGTTGTGCGTCGGCTTGCATATCAGGCTTGTTTTGCTGACCCGAGTTTTGTTGTTCGGCATCTTGATCTGATTGTTCGCCTTGTTGCTGGTCAGATTGCTCGCCAGACTCGCCTTGCTGCTGGTCTTGTTGACCTTGCTCAGACTTGTTTGATTGACCTTGTTGATCTGATTGCTCACCTGATTGCTGTTCTTGATCACTCTCTCCATCTTGAGATTGATTCTGTTGTTGCTGCTCTTGTTGTTGCTTCATTTGCTCTAACAGGGCCTTGTTTTCTTTGGCTTGGTCAAAGTCAGGGTTTTGCTTAAGTGCTTGCTCATAGGCGGCAATGGCTTCATCCAGTTTGCCAAGTTGGGCAAGGGCATTACCATAATTGTATTGACCAATCGCCGAGGGGCTGTTTTTCAATGCCGCAGCGGCTTGCTCATACTGACCTTGTTTGTAAAGTGCAGCACCTTTTAAATCAGTGTTATCAGCAGAAGCTGCTTTTTCAAACTCTTTAGATTGATATGCAGATAAGGCATTTTGGTCGGTATTTTTAAACCATGACTGCCAATCTGCAGCATAAACAGGTTGAGACAGAGGCAGCATAAAGAACATTGCACATAATACCAAGGCCGATTTACGCAGGAGTAATAATGCCAATGGGATCAATAAAATTAAGCCATATTTACCCGCATCAATGCGCCAAAGTATTTTGTTTTCCTCATCGTTTTGATCAGCTTCGTTGGTGCTTGCCGTTGGCGCAAATACTTGAATATCTTCAGCCCCAGGTGTGTAAGCCGAAAACTGACCACCACTGATAGCAGCAAGGTTTCTAAGGGGCGCCACATTCAACCTTGGAATGACTATTTCACCGCTACGACCTTTCATAAATCCGCCTTCAGGCAAGGCAATCGGCGCACCTTGCGCGGTGCCGATGGCATAGATGCTTAATGTAAACTTACTGCTTTGCATGGCTTCTCGAACTTCGTCGACATCACTTTGATCAAGCCCATCAGTAATTAAAATAATCTCGCCTTGTATGTACCCCGCTTGAGACAACAGTTGCATAGCTTGGTCGATACCTGCATACACATTTGAGCCTTTGCTAGGCATAATCTCTGGGCTAAGGCTTGGAATTAAATTACTTAATGTACTGGCGTCAGAAGTCAGTGGAGATACGGTAAACGCATCACCTGCGTAGGCAACCAATGCGGTTTCGCCTTCTTTAAATAGCTCGACCATATCGAGTGCTTTAAAACGCGCTTGGGTGAGTCGGTCTGGTTTAATGTCGGTTGAGAACATCGAATAAGACATGTCCATGACAACCACTCGCGCTTGTTTTGACTTAAATACCGGCACTTCTTGTTTTTCAAAACTGGGGCCTGCAATAAAAATAATGCATAGCAAAGTAAATAGCGCCAGCAGCCATGGGTTTGCTTGTTTGCTTGCTTTACCTTCGGTTAGCATTGCATGGGCTAAATGCGGCGCAATTAATCCAGATTTATTGTTACGGCTTTTATTGAGCACTTGTACCGTGGTTAAAATGGCCCAAGGGATAATCAAAAGTAACAGTAGGGGTCTTAAAAATTCAAATTCCATCATTAAGCCTCCTTACCCGAACGTGAAAACAGTCGTATAATATTAACGTACAGTTGATTAAGCATCAGTAATGCCAGCGCCGCTGCTAGAGGCCAAAAGAACAAGGCGATTTGCGGTCTGAAGGTTTCATTTTCGTCACTGATTGGTTCTAGTTTATCTAGCTCTTGATAGATTTGCTGAAGCCCTGCGACATCTTTTGCTCTAAAATATAAGCCGCCAGTTTCGGTGGCAATTTTATTTAACGTGGTTTCGTCAATGCTGCTGCCGCCAATCCCGCCCATGCCAAATAGACTGAAGCCGCCTCGACCATCCGATCCAACGCCAACGGTGTAAACTTTAATGCCTTCTTCGCGAGCTAAAATAAGCGCTTCATCAGGCTCCAAGTTACCCGCGGTATTTTGACCATCGGTCAGCAATATGAGAATACGGTTACTGTCTTGCTTTTGGCTGAAGCGTTTTACGGCTAGGCCCAAAGCGTCACCGATTGCAGTGGCACGACCTACAAGGCCTATTTGTGATTCGCTGAGCATTTGACTCACCGTATCTAAGTCACGGGTAAGGGGAGTTTGTAAAAAAGCGGTATCGGCGAATAAAATCAGACCAAGGCGATCGCCCTGACGCTGCTCGATAAAATCACCTAAAACCGCTTTCACCACGGATAACCTATCTACATAACGGCCTTGATACTCCATATCTTGCTCAGTCATCGAACCCGATAAATCCACGGCCAGCATAATATCGCGACCTTCATTAGGTAAAGTAACAGGGTCGTCTAAGTATTGTGGGTTAGCCGCAGCAATGACCAAACATAACCAAACTAGGGCTTCGAACCAGTTGGTTTTTTGTTTTGACTCTTTGAGACTAGGCGCCAGTTTAGAAAATTGAGCAAACATAGGCATACGCAGCCTTTGTTTAGCTTGCTCAGTACTGGCGGTAAAACGCCTTAAAATCCAAGGCAGGGGTAACAGTAAAAACGCCCAAGGCCAGCTAAATTCAAACATTAATGGCCTCCTTGAGTTTTAGATTTTTGATGGCGTTAAAGAGTTGTTTGGCTAATTCAGGGTTGTTCTTTGGGCCATATAAGCTGTGTAACGCCTGCTCAGAAATATCTTCACCACTGAGTTTATTTAACATGCTTTGCCACTTTTTAGTAGGCAATGAAGTCAAAGGCGCACCGTAATAATGCTTTACGAGGCGTTTTAAGATTATATGCAGTTGCTGCGCATCATCACTTTGTTGCTTAGCCAGCTCGATGGCGGCTTTTTTGGCTTTTAAAAATTGTTGGCGCTTATAAAGCCACATGCCAAGCGTGATGAGCAAAATAAGTGAAGCGATTATCACTGCCCAAGTTGGCAGCGACAATGGCCACCAAGCCACTTGCTCTGGCGGTAAAACATCATGAAGTGCGTCTAGTGGTGAAGCTTGCATCGGTTAAAGTCTCACTACTTGCTGTTCAATAGGGTGGGCTGCTGAAAAGTTCAACATGCTCATGCCTGTGCGTTGTAATCGTTGAAAGCGTTGGTTAAACACTTGCGCGGTTTGCTCAGCAAACTTGTCTCTAAATTGTTTGTTCATCAGTGGCAATGTCCAAGATTGGCCTTCGGCATCGACCTTGATGGCATCTTGGTAGGCAGGCAACTGATGTTCGAACGGATCACTTATCTGACAACCAATCAGTTCACAGTGGCGCGCTAGACGTTCAAGCTGTTTGAAGTCGGCTTCTTGCAGGTGATTAAAGTCAGAGATGAGATAAATTAAGCTGCCCGGTTTGGCTAAGTGCGTTAAGCGTTTTAAGTTGTCGGAAAATCGATTTTCAGCGTTTTGTTCACGATTAGCAAAGGCGTGTTTGTGAATATCGACCAATTGATGGCTTAATGACAGCACGCCTTTGTCGCGCGCTGTGGGTTTTAATTCATGGTGGGCGTATTCACTAAAGACAATGCCACCTAAACGGTCGCCACGTTGACATGCTGACCAAGCCACAAGCGCACTTAAATGTGCGGCTTGCACAGACTTCAGTAAAAGCTGCGAGCCAAACAACATACTGTTTGATAAATCGGTAAACACAAACACGGGTCGCTCTTTTTCTTCTTGATAGAGCTTAGTGTGAGTGATGCCTGTACGGGCCGTGACTCGCCAGTCGATGGCACGAATGTCGTCACCATATTGATATTGGCGAACTTCAGCAAACTCCATCCCGCGGCCTTTGTGTGGCGCAAGGTATTGGCCTGCTTGGCTGCTTTGAATGCGCTTTTTAGGTTTTAACGACAAAAGATGTGCTTTTGATTTGTAGTAAAGCAATTCTTTTAAGTCGAGCTCGGCGCCATTACTGTGACACTGAGTTAACCATTGCGCGGTATCGAATACGGCTTGCTGCATCATTATGGTACTGGGACAAGTTCAAGAATACGGCTGATCACTTGGTCTTTACTGATACCATCAGCCTGCGCTTCGTAACTTAAAATAATGCGATGACGCAATACATTATACAGTACAGCTTGAATATCATCTGGCGTCACAAAATCACGTTCATGTAACCATGCGTGTGCGCGAGCACATTTATCAAGGGCGATAGTGGCACGCGGGCTGGCGCCAAACTCAATCCAACGACCCAGTTGCTCATCAAGTTTTGCAGCTTCACGAGTTGCTATGATCAGTTGAACAAGATACTGCTCTAGCGGCTCAGCAAGATGCATCGATAACACTTTCTTACGTGCTTCAAATAAGGTGTTTTGGCTAATGGCGGTGAAATCAGCTTGATGCTCTTCGAGCGCTTCGCCTCGGGTTAAACGAAGGATGGCCAGTTCGTTTTCAGCGCCCGGGTAGTCGATGTTTAAATGTAATAAGAAGCGGTCTAATTGTGCTTCCGGCAGCGGGTATGTGCCTTCTTGCTCCAGCGGGTTTTGCGTGGCCATCACCATGAACAGATCTGACAGCGGATAAGTGTTCTTACCAACCGTCACTTGACGCTCAGCCATTGCTTCTAACAGCGCTGATTGTACTTTGGCTGGTGCACGGTTAATTTCGTCGGCTAAGATAAGATTGTGAAATAGCGGGCCACTTTCGAAAACGAATTCATTGGTTTGCTGACGATAAATGTCAGTACCTGTGACATCGGCTGGTAATAAGTCTGGGGTAAATTGCACACGTTGGAAGGTGCCTTCTATGCCTTTAGCGAGGGCGTTAACAGCACGGGTTTTTGCAAGTCCCGGCGGGCCTTCAACCAATAGGTGGCCGTCTGCAAGCATCGCAATAAGTAGCGCTAGGGTCAGTTCTGGTTGACCAATAATCTGCGTATCTAAATATTTTTTCAGAGCTGAGAATTCATTTACTGCCATGGTTTGTCCTTTGCTGACAAAATTTTTTGCTTAATTTATAAGGATTCTATCGTTACTTCTCAAGTGTTTGTTATGAATAAACACAAAATTTGAAGGAAAGAGTTTCATATCGGTTAGACTGCGCTACATCAAATAGTTCCCTTGTTTTGTAAAGATATTTTGCGTCTGGTCAAAAAAACATCTAGGGTTGAGTTTGGTGCTCAATTTATAGCCGAATTAAAATTTTTATTGGCATATTTTTGTTGGTTGTTTAGAATCGATGTAAATTCAACAGGTCAGACCTGTCAGTGGGAGAGCAAATTCAATGTCTGAACAAAACATACTAAAAACAAGAAAAGGCGATAGAATCGCGATTGTCAGCGGTCTTCGTACCCCATTTGCCAAGCAGGCAACAGCATTCCATCATGTTCCAGCGCTAGACCTAGGCAAACTTGTCGTTAATGAGATGCTTGAGCGTCTTAACTTTGATAAAAATGAAATTGACCAATTGGTTTTTGGTCAAGTAGTACAAATGCCTGAAGCGCCAAACATCGCGCGTGAAATTGTATTAGGCACAGGTATGCCAGTATCGGTCGATGCCTACTCAGTATCTAGAGCGTGTGCTACTAGCTTCCAAGCCATTGCGAACGTCGCTGAGTCTATTGTGGCAGGTAACGCTCATGTTGGTATTGCTGGTGGTGCAGATTCATCTTCTGTATTACCAATTGGTGTAAGCAAAAAGCTAGCAGGCAGCTTAGTTGATTTAAACAAAGCGCGTACATTAGGCCAGCGCTTAAAAATCTTCAGCAAACTTCGTCTTAAAGATTTATTACCTGTACCGCCAGCTGTGGCTGAGTATTCTACTGGTTTATCTATGGGCCAAACGGCTGAACAGATGGCTAAAACGCATGGTATTAGCCGCGCGGATCAAGACGCATTGGCACACCGTTCACACTCATTAGCGAGTAAAGCTTGGAATGATGGCCTACTTGCAGATGAAGTGATGGCGGCACATGTACCACCTTATAAGTCTTTCATCGAACAAGATAACAACATTCGTCATAACTCAACCATTGAAGGTTATGCAAAGCCTCGCCCTGTGTTTGACAGACAACACGGCTCTGTAACTGCCGCAAACGCAACACCATTAACAGATGGTGCAGCAGCAGTATTGATGATGAGTGAAAGCAAAGCTAAGGCGCTCGGTTATGAGATCCTTGGTTATGTACGTAGTTTTGGTTTCTCAGCAATCGGCGTACACGAAGATATGCTAATGGGTCCTGCGCACTCAACGCCTATCGCGTTAGACAGAGCGGGGATCAGCTTACAAGATTTAGATTTAATTGAAATGCACGAAGCATTTGCTGCGCAAGCGCTTGCGAACATGAAGATGTTTGGCAGTGATAAGTTTGCGCAAGAAAAACTGGGTCGCTCGAAAGCGATCGGTGAAATTGATATGGATAAGTTTAACGTTAACGGTGGTTCACTGGCTTATGGTCACCCATTTGCAGCGACTGGCGCACGTCTTATCACACAGAGCTTAAATGAATTAAAACGCCGTGGTGGCGGGTTGGCACTGACAACTGCATGTGCTGCAGGTGGTCTTGGTGCGGCCTTCGTATTGGAGAGTGCATAATGTCAGTATTTAATTATGAGCTAACGGATAGCAAGGTTGCAGTTGTAACCATTGATGTTGCCGACGAAAAAATGAATACCTTGCGCGCAAGTTTTGCTGATGACCTATCGGCAATCTTAAAGCAAGGCCGTGATGATAACATTACAGGTATGGTGTTCATCAGTGGTAAAAAAGATAACTTTATCGCAGGTGCTGATATCAAGATGCTGGATAGTGCAAAAACGCGTAACGATGCGTTAGAACTATCAGAAATGTGTCAACAAGCTTTCTTCACTATGGCAAATCAAGCATACCCGACGGTTGCTGCAATCCATGGTGCAGCATTAGGCGGTGGTCTAGAGTTTGCTCTTGCCTGTGATTACCGTGTATGTACAGACAGCGACATCACAAAACTAGGTTTACCAGAAGTACAGCTAGGTTTATTACCAGGTGGTGGCGGCACACAACGTTTACCAAAACTAGTGGGTATTCAAAAGTCGCTAGAGTGGATGCTTACAGGTAAGCAAGTACGTGCTAAGCAAGCTAAAAAAGCAGGCCTTGTGAATGATTGTGTACCACAAAGTATTCTGCTTGATGTGGCAACCAAGTTTGCTACAAAAGGCAAAGCAAAACCATCTCAGCCTAAGTTAGATAAGTTAAGCTGGGCGCTTGAGTCAAACCCATTTGGTCGTAACATCATCTTCAAAAAAGCAGAAGAAGGTGTGCTAAAGAAAACCGGCGGCCATTATCCTGCACCAATTAACATCATTAAAGCTGTGCGTGCCTCTGTTGAGCTTGATCCAATGAAAGCTTACAAAACGGAAGCAGAAGGGTTTGCTGACTTAGTAATGACCGAGGTGTCAAAGTCACTTCGTGGTATTTTCTTCGCGACCACTGAAATGAAAAAAGACTACCAAGACGATGTTGCAAAAGTGAAGCGTACAGCGGTACTTGGTGGTGGTTTAATGGGCGCAGGTATTGCCCATGTAAGTGCGGTTAAAGCGAAAGCCTTAGTGCGCGTAAAAGACGTGGCGCAGCAAGGTGTGAGCAATGCACTTAACTACAGCTACAAGATTTTATCTAAGCGTCAGAAGCGTCGCATCATGTCTCATGCCGATGTGCAGCAAACTATGAACCGCATTACGGGCACAACCGATTATTCGGGCTTTAAGCACGTTGATATGGTGATTGAAGCGGTGTTTGAAGACTTAAACCTTAAGCAAAGCATGGTGGCAGAAATTGAACAAAACTGTTCACCTGAGACTATTTTTGCTAGTAACACGTCGTCACTGCCGATTGCACAAATTGCTGAAAAAGCAGAACGCCCAGAGAACATCATTGGCTTACATTACTTCTCACCAGTAGAAAAAATGCCATTGGTTGAGATCATTCCTCATGACGGCACTTCTGAGCAAACTATTGCGCGTACGGTTCAATTTGCCCGTAAGCAAGGCAAAACACCTATCGTGGTAAAAGACAAAGCGGGCTTCTACGTAAACCGTATTTTAGCGCCTTACGTGAATGAAGCGGCAAATCTATTGCTAGCAGGTGAGCCAATCGAGAAGATTGATGCCGCACTGGTTGAATTTGGTTTCCCAGTTGGTCCACTGGCATTACTTGATGAAGTAGGTATCGACATTGGCTCTAAGATTGCACCAATCCTTGAAAAAGAGCTGGGCGATCGCTTCAAAGCACCCGATGCGTTTAATCGTTTAATCGACAGCAAACGTTTAGGTCGTAAGACAGGTCGTGGTTTCTACAAGTACGACAAAAAAGGTAAGAAAGTCGATGAGTCTGTATACGAGTTACTTGGTGTAACACCAAGCCCACGCTTGAATAAGAAAGAAATCGCAGATCGCTGTGTGTCTTTAATGCTAAATGAAGCAGCACGCTGTTTAGATGAAGGCATTATTGCTAACGAGCGCGATGGTGATATTGGCGCAATCTTTGGTATTGGTTTCCCACCATTCTTAGGCGGTCCTTTCACTTACATGAACAAGATGGGGATTGAAAACCTGTGTTCACAGTTAGCAACGTTTGCAAACGACAATCCGGTATTTACGCCTGCTGAGTGTTTAATGCCAGCAGAGGTTGCTAAGCCTGAACTTGAAGTGGTTGCTGAAGCAGAAGACGTTATCGAAACGCCAACTGAAGAAGAAAAAGTTAAAACGGAGTCAGAGGCTGTAAAAGCTGACGAGTCTAGCGCTGATGACAACTTAAAGGCGTCTGAAAAGCCAGCTTAATAACAAGATAACTAAGTTATACAAACAGTTATTTCCCTACATTGTTTTGAATATAAAGGCGTCATCAGACGCCTTTTTTCGTATCATCAGAAATGGATGAGGCTCATTTTTACTTTCACGGTAAAAAACCTTACAATGCGGCGCAATTATCGACATCAGCATTTTGGATCTCTAGCCCTTTTGATACACCCAATGACAAACCCAATATCACACCATATTTCAGATCTGACGCAAATCTTTGATGGCCTGTTTTGTGAGGCGTACAACACGCGCTTGATAAAAGGTGAGCATGAGCCGATTTATCTACCTGAAAATGCCGACACCCCATATAACCAAGTGGTTTTTGCACATGGTTTTTATGCCAGTGCGCTGCACGAAATTGCCCATTGGTTAGTGGCAGGAGAGCGTCGACGTGAGCTTGAAGATTATGGGTATTGGTATTGCCCAGATGGTCGAAGTGCAGAGCAACAGCATGAGTTTGAAAAAGTAGAAATCAAACCACAAGCTATTGAATGGGCGTTAAGCGCAGCTGCCGGGTTTGATTTTAATGTGTCGGTCGACAATTTAAATGGTGAGCAAACCTGTCGTTTTAGTTTTCAAAAGCGCGTACAGGCACAAGTGTTCGAGCTATTAGAAAAGGGCTTTAACATTCGCACCGAAGAGTTATTAAAAGCACTGAGTGACTTTTATAAAACCCCATGGCCGTTAACTGCAGCGCAGTTTGATTGGCAGTGCCCAGAGGAGTTTTTAGATGCAGTTTAAACTAGGATTGATCATTAACCCAGTTGCAGGGTTGGGTGGTAGTGTGGCGCTAAAAGGCAGTGATGGCAGTGATACCGCAGCCAAGGCAATGGCATTAGGTGCTGAGCCAAAAGCCAATGCTCGTACTGCATTAGCCCTTGAACAACTAAAAGAAAACCAAACAAACATCCATATTTATACCGTCAATGGTGAAATGGGCGAGCGACTGGCTAAAGAAATGGGCTTTGAGACGTATGTGGCTTATCAAAGTGCCACTCCTACAACCCCTGAAGACACCGAAGCCGCTGCAAAAGCACTGTTAGCCGAAGGTGTTGATATGATTTTATTCGCAGGGGGTGATGGCACTGCGCGTAATATTTGTGCTGCCGTTGATGACTCAATTCCTGTTTTAGGTGTACCTGCTGGCTGTAAAATTCACTCTGGGGTCTATGCAATTACACCAAAAGCTGCTGGCCGTGTCGTCGATATGCTTGTAAAAGGCGAGCTTGTCACTCTAGGTGAAGCCGACGTGATGGACATTGATGAAGAGGCATTCCGTCAAGGTACAGTAAAAGCGAAACGCTACGGCGAAATGCAAGTACCAAGTGAGTTGCGCTATGTGCAAAGCGTTAAAAATGGCGGCAAAGAAAGTGATGAATTGGTGCTTGCCGATATTGCTGCTTACGTGATTAGCGAGATGGAAGATGACGAGCAATATATCATGGGCTCAGGCTCGACGGTTGCAGCGGTTATGGAAGAGCTTGGCCTTGAGAATACCTTATTAGGGGTAGATCTAATCTGTGATCAAGAGTTGATTGGTCAAGACATGATCGCCGCAGATTTACTGGCTGCCGCAGAAAAAATGTCAACTAAGTTAGTAATAACTTTAATTGGTGGACAAGGCCACATCTTTGGCCGTGGTAACCAACAATTAAGCCCAGCGCTCATTCGCAAAATTGGCAAAGAGAATATTTTGGTCATTGCTACAAAGACCAAGCTGCAAGCGCTGAATGGCAGACCGCTCATCGCCGATACGGGTGATGAAGCATTAGATAAAGAATTAAGTGGTTACATTAAAGTGATCACAGGCTATAACGACCATGTGATGTATGCCGTTGGCCACGAAGAATTAAACTAGGAGATAAGATGTTATTTCAACAATACGTAGAGTCAGCGCAGCAGTTTTTTGATGATTTAGTAGATAGAGCCAGTGATGATGAACTATTTGCTGGTGGTTACCTACGTGGTCACTTTGATTTGGCTGTCGGTTACGCACAGGTTGAAGGTGAAGATTTAACACCTGAAGAGCTAAACGAGCAAATCGAAAAAAGCTTGGTCAAGGCGTATCGCAATGGCGAACTCACTGAAGATGACAAAACCCATGTGGTTAATATCTGGGAGCAAGTTAAAGCCTTAGCTTAACCAGCCTTTAATATATGATTACGCAAAACTATCTTGATTATTTCAGCCGAGATAGTTTCGACCGCGATTATTTCGCGGTTTTTTGTTTTTGCGATAGGGTAGAGTCGGAAATAGAGTTTAGCAGGGGACTAAATGGCAACTAAAATCACCTTGGCGCAGTTCGTAAAGCTACGTAATGGCGTGCCCTTAGGTCATACTGACTCTTTAAAAAGCATGCTATCTCGCTCTCTCGGTGCAAGCTCATTTGCTCAGTTCTGGCAATATTGGAATCCGGTGTGGGGTTACTACTTATCTCAATGTGTTTATCAGCCAATTAAACGTTTCTTTGGCAAGTCAATTGCGGTCGCTGCGACTTTCTTCGTCAGTGGCTTTTTGCACGATTTGGCTATAATGCTGATAAAACAGCAAAGCAGTATTTTGCTGACGGTGTGGTTTACTTTGATGGGGTTAGCCGTCGTGCTGAGTGAAGTCGTAAAACTGAGATATAGTGCATTACCTTGGTTTATCAGAGCACTAATAAATATCGGCTTTATAGTTGCTAGCTATTATATTGCTAAGCAATTATTGAGTTGGGTGCTTTAAAAAGTAAAAAAGCCATCTACTTGCGAAGATGGCCTTGAACACACTGTAATGAACAATGTTAACTCAAAGGGAAATTGCTTAATCTTGCTGTTCAGCTTTTAGCGCATTTTCATGCCAGTACTGCCAATGCATATGTGCTTTGTCTTCAGCTAAATGTTTAGGTTGTAGGTAGTCTTTGTATGTGTAGCGATAAAACTGACGCGGCTTTTTCGGATCTGTATTCGCTTCGTCTTTTGTTTGCTCGGCTTTGTGTGCTTGCAACCAAGTTTTGAATTCAGCGCCATATTTTTCACCAGACTCATCTAGCAGCTTTTTATAGCCATCGAAGAAGTCGGTGCGTAAGAAGTGCGCCAGCTTTAAATACTCTTCACGGTGCTTTTCAAACATAAAGCGCACGGCCAAATAACCCCATTTATACACGCGGTCTTGCCCATCTTTATATTCTGTGTCGAGCACCTCTTGTAGGCTCGGCCAATCTTTCTCATCAAGCTCAAACGCTTTTTTAAATGCACGTGGATTATTGTCGCCCTCAGCAATATATTCGGCCAAGCCTTCAGACCACCAAACCATATTGCTTGGGAAGTGGTTGAAGGTGTCGTATTTATTGAAACGGCCATCTAAATAATGCACAAATTCGTGATTTAGATTCCATACCGCAAACTTAGGGCGCACCCAGAAGTGCTCAAAAGTATAGAAGGTTGCAATGTTATCTGGGTCTTGGGTTGTGCCTTCGATATACATGCCGCCGTTGTCAGTGTGAATATCAAAGATAAGTTGACCCCAGCGGTTGTACTCGGCGTGATTATCAAAGATCACAATACGAAGCTGGTCGTTGAAATCATTCGCTACAGGTTGGCGTTGCGTTGCGAGTTTCTCATGAAAGGTATCCACTTGCTCGTTTAAGCGCTGACATGAATCATTCAGCTCTTTTTTGCTCATCGCTTGCGCTAAAATGTAAGCACTTTTTGAGCACTCATGCTTAATCGGCAATACATCGGCAATTTTAGGTTCAATACAACGACCTGCTAACGGTGCTTCACTGCACTCTGACTTACCTCTAAACGACGTTACCACATACGGAATGCTGTAAAGGGTCTGCTTTTCAAGCTCTGAAAGCGCGCTCTCTTTGCCAAGCGCTTGCCATACTTGGTTGTCGAGCTTTTCTAGTTCAGCTTCGACTGGCAAACTGGTTTTATCGTCGTTTAGGCTTTTTTGGGCCTCTTCGTCTAAGGTGTAGTACTCGTTCCAATATTGCGTGACATATAAGTTGTAATGCTGTGCCAATGCCCATAATGCATGTTGCTTTGGCCAGTCATCTCCCTCTCGCATTGCATTTTTGCTGCTAATAAAATTAACTAATGCGGTTTGTAAAAGACTTTGTTGTTGAACAGCATCCGAAAATGCTTCTTTGTTTTTACGTCTTGCTTCATAAGGGAGAACAGCACCGGCTCTAAGTACTTCCCACATCGCGTAATCGACAGCTTTGCCCTTAGATGTATTGCCTTGAGGCAACGCACTTTCACCATAAAGCGTAATTAATTGGCTAAGTGGTTGTATGTGCTCGGCAGTTTTACCTTGTAGCGCCTCATTAAAGTACAAGCGAAATAGTGCAGTGGCGTAGTTTTCATGAATGCGAGCAACCGTCTCGTTGATGGTGTAAAAATCATTATGCTCAGCAATGGCAAGTAAGGCTTGGTTTAAAGATTCAGCAGTGCCTGCTTGCCAGTCTTTAGCAGGGCCAAAGCTGCTAAAAATACGAAGATAATAGGTTAAGCGCTCTAATTTTTGGCTTGTTAAGCCATGTTGTTTTACTTCTTCATGAATGGCTTCTGAAACTGCGAGCAATAAACCGGCTTGGTGATGATCAAATTGAGTGCTCCACAAAGTATCAAGCTCGGCGTTAACAATGTTTTGCACCGCAACTTGGGCTTCATCACTTACGACGATAATAGGCGTTTTTGATTCATCTGATGTGTTTTTGGTATCAAGGGTATTACAGCCAACAAGGCCAAGTGCAACACTGGTAGCTAATGCAAGCGCTCTTATTTTCATTGTTATCTACTCAATAATAAATATTGAATACAATATACATATTTTTATGGTAGTAGGAAACCTTGTTGGGATAAAACGGCTAATGTTATGGTTAAATGAATTTAATAAATGGAAAAACGAAGAGTAGAGCCAACTTGATTGTCAGCTCTGATTTTACGAAATACTGAGTATAGTGCGGGTATTAACCAAACTTTTCTTGAAAATAATCTTCGACATCCTCTTTGATGTCTTGATAATCATCTTCCTCTAACTCAAGTGCTTTTAAAACCTTATCTTTAATGAATGGCCAATCTGGGTCGGCAATAAAGCGTTTTTGGGTGTGAACAAGGTTCTCTGCCATCTTGAGAGTGGCGAGGGTCATATGTTCTTCGTCAGTATGCTTTTCTGAGAAGTATTCAGCATCGTGATGGCGCAAAATAAGCTGACAAGTGCTCTTGGGCAGATGCCAACTGTTTGCTAAAAAATACCCAATCACTGCATGATTGGTTTTGTATGCTTCTTCTTCGTGTTGCACTAGGTTTTTATCATAATCTCGGTTGGCGGCGCCAAGTACTTTTACATAGTCGCTATATTTTACGGCAAGCGCAGGGATGCCCGCATCATGAAATAACCCCAGCATATGTAGGTTTTCGGTAGGCACCTTAGATTTTATCTTCTTGCCAATTAATGTTGCGACATCAGCAATTTCTGTCGCCGTATCCCAAAAGCGTTCTAGTTTAATACAACAGCTTTTTTGGTCGAACGCTTGTTTTAGTAAGAAACCGCTTACGAGCGTAGCAATGCTGTTTAAACCTAAGAACATGACAGCTTGACGAATATCAGTAATGGTTCTGGCCAGGCCATAGCTTGGTGAGTTAATAACTTTTAACACGGCTGCTGAAGTCGCAACGTCGGTTGAGATTAAATTTGCGATGTCATTCAAATCAGGCTCTGGATCTTTGAGCGTTTGCTGAAGCTGAGTCAGCAGTTCTGGTTTAGGTGGAAGATTAAAACCAGATTTAATGTCTTTAAGCACTGAATCATCAATATCTATCATGGTAAGTCGGATCCCTTTAATGATTTGTGCTAATTGTAGTGGAATTTTAATTCCTAATTATTGCGATAACGCAAAAAAATAATTTTATGGTTATTAACTAAGCGGATCGTATGGCCTTTGGGGACGTTATCTTGCTTGAGAGTAGCAATCTAAGTTAAGGTTAAGTAATTTTGTTTTATTGGAAGAAAGCATGACTCAACAAGCGAATACGGCTCAGCCAACCGGTGCTGTGGCCAAGTTTCTTAATGGTATCGAACGGGTAGGCAATAAACTACCTGATCCAGCCATTATCTTTTTATCTGCCATGTTATTAATATGGTTACTTTCTTGGTTATTTTCAAGTACGACTTTCGATGCAATCGATCCACGTACTGGTGAAGCAATCGTTGTACACAACCTGTTAAGCGGTGATGCACTGGCAGGTTTTTTAGCCTCAATGGTTAAAACGTTCACAGGCTTTGCACCATTAGGTGTTGTTCTTGTTGCTATGTTAGGTGTGGGGGTTGCTGAGCACTCAGGCTACATTAACGCGGGTTTAAAAATGATGCTTAAGCGCACACCGCAGGCATTATTAACACCGTCAATTATTTTAATCGCGATCGTGAGCCACACAGCCACTGATGCAGGTTATGTATTGGTTATTCCAATTGCGGGTGTAATTTACTATGCCATGGGCCGTCACCCTCTGGCGGGTATCGCAGCCGCATTTGCAGGTGTAAGTGGTGGCTTCAGTGCCAACTTCGTACCGTCTGGTATTGACCCATTACTGCAAAGCTTCACACAAAGCTCTGCACAAATCATCGATCCAACAATTGCGGTAAACCCACTAAACAACTGGTTTTTCACCTCAGCGTCGAGCGTATTTATCATCCTATTAGGTTGGTATATCACTGATAAAATCATTGAGCCTCGTTTACAGGCTACTAAAGTAGATGGCGATACTGACAACCTACCTTCTTTTGATGAAGTCACTTCTAAAGAGCGTAAAGCATTCTTGGTTGCATCTTCAGTGATGATTGCAGGTCTTGCATTATTAGCTTATGCATCAAGCGGTGAAGACTCAGCACTTCGCAGTCCGAATGGGTCACTGACTGATTTTAGTGCACCGCTTATGCAATCAATTGTGCCACTTATCTTCTTACTATTTTGGATCCCTGGTGCCATCTTTGGTTTCATGGTTGGTACTTTTAAGTCATCGAAAGACATGATTGATGCCATGAGTAAAGCAATGGGTAGCATGGCTTACTACATTGTTATGGCGTTCTTCTGTGCCTTGTTTATCTCAGCATTCAGCCAGTCAAACCTTGGTGCATTATTGGCAATTGAAGGTGCGGAAGTACTTAAAGCGCTTGCTTTACCAAGCTACATCACAGTGATTGGTATTATTTTCTTAACCGCTTTTGTTAACTTATTTGTTGGCTCAAGCTCGGCAAAGTGGGCGCTATTAGGTCCAATCTTTGTGCCTATGTTAATGCAACTTGGTATTTCACCAGACTTAAGCCAAGCGGCTTACCGTGTTGGTGACTCAAGCTCAAACATCATTACACCGCTGATGCCTTACTTCCCACTGGTGGTTGTATATTGTCAGAAGTATGTGAAAGACACTGGTATCGGTACATTGATTGCGATGATGCTGCCTTATTCAATTGCATTCTTAATTGGTTGGAGCTTGTTCTTATTGGCTTATTGGGGTCTTGGTATTCCGCTAGGCCTGCAATCAAGCTATACCTACCCAGGTTAAAAAAATGCCCCTTATGGGGCATTTTTTTTGAATACGATTTGGGAGTAAGCCACATCACTAAAGAACGTGTGATAAAGAGCCTGTGGGATTGCATAGGCTAAAAAAAAGCCCCCAGTAATTGGGGGCAAAGTTAGCGCTAACTGTTAATTCCTTACTAGATAATTTGGTAAATCAGCAACTTTTTCACAACGTAGTTGTTTCATGATTTGAGTAAGTTGCATTGTGAGGGCATTTATTGTGTGATAACCACCATACTTTCCTAAAGCTCCTACACCATATACAAAAGTTCGGCCTAAGAATGTAAATTCGGCACCAGAGGCGAGGGCGCTGGCTATGTTAGTACCGTTTTGAATACCGCTATCCATAAAGATTTTTATTTGATCTTTGTATTTTGCCGATAGGGATTGTGTCGTCAGTACGGGAGATTCACCAGCATCGAGCTGTCGGCCACCATGATTTGAAATAACAACACCATCAGCGCCTAATTTAATTGCATCGAGCACATCTTGCTCGCTAATTAACCCTTTCACAATGAGTGGACCTTGCCAAAAGTCTCTTATATGTTTCAACCCTTCTAAATCAACTGGACCCATGACAGTTTTATTCATAAAACTGGCTAGTTGATCCATAGGCATATTCTTTGGCATATACGGCTTAAGCGTTTCCATTTCTGGTTTGCCTGCAATAGCCGTTTCGATCAGCCAATTGGGTTTTGCAAGCATTTGAAGAATATTACTGAGGCTCATTTTAGGCGGCATAGACAATCCATTTCTAATGTCTCTTGGCCTATAACCAAAAGTGGGTACATCTACTGTGACCACCAATACTTTATACCCTGCTGATTTCACTCTATTGAGCAAATCTTTTCTAATACCAGCATCTGAGGGGTTATAAACTTGATACCAAGCATGACCTTCAGACACTTCTGCAATTCTTTCTAGTGAGCTTGAAGAAACAGTACTCAAAATGTATGGAATGTTTTTTTCCATTGCTGCTTTAGCCAGAATTTCGGGCGCTTTAGGCCACATTAAACCTTGCAAACCGACTGGCGCGATGCCAAAGGGAGCAGAATATTTATGGCCAAATAACTCTACTGACAAATCACAATCATTATATGGCTTGAGCAATTGGCTTCTAAGCTCAACACTGTCAATTTGTTGCTCATTCTTTCTAACACTAGTGTCTTCCATGCATCCACTGATCAGATAATCATACGCGAATTTTGGCATCCGCTTTTGAGCTTTTCTTTTGAGATCCTCAGTACAGGGATACTTTGGGTTATAGTAATCTTTCATTGCTTTGCCTATTTGTGGCTTTTCTAAAACCTTCATTGAACAAAAGTTTAATAATGCGAAAAGCCACATCTTTTAATTGAACGGGTAGGTTAAAAGGAAAAGCTATTTTTTATAGCGTTCTACTTTTTGTACTTGTTCGCCAAGACCTTCAATACCAAGGCGCATTTCATCACCCTCTTTCAGGTATTGAGGTGGAGTCATACCTAACCCTACACCCGGTGGTGTACCCGTTGAAATTACGTCACCAGGCTGTAAGCTCATAAATTGGCTGATGTAGTGAACAAGAAAAGGAACAGTAAATACCATTGTATTGGTATTGCCGTTTTGTTTAATTTCACCATTTACTTCTAACCAAATATGAAGATTGTTTGGCTCTTTTACTTCATCAGCAGTTGCCATAAAAGGACCCATTGGCGCAAATGTGTCACATCCTTTACCTTTACACCATTGACCGCCTTTTTCTAGCTGATACGTTCTTTCTGATAAATCATTGATTAGACAAAAACCCGCAACATAGTCCATTGCGTCTTCTTCTGATACATATTTGGCTTCTTTACCAATAATGACACCCAGCTCTACTTCCCAATCTGATTTTTCAGAATCAGGTGGTAAAACAACAGCGTCATTCGGCCCAACAATTGATGAGGTTGCTTTCATAAATAACACAGGCTCATCAGGTACATCCATACCAGATTCAGCTGCGTGGTCTGCATAGTTAAGGCCTACACAAATAAATTTCCCAACGTTGGCAATGGGCGGGGCGATTCTTACAGGCTCATCAATTACAGGTGCCGATTTGTAATTTAATCTTTTGATTTTTTCTAAACCATCAGATAAAAAGAAGGCTTTGTCATAATCTTGAAAATAAGAAGATAGATCTCTAATTTTACCGTTGCTGTCTATAACACCCGGTCTTTCATCATTTTTTTCGCCAAATCTAATAAGTTTCATGTTGTACCTCTAAAATTTAATTACTGTTTATCTTTGTTGGCTACATGGGCTTTAAGATCGAAGATTTTTTCCATCACAACCCACTTTTCGCCTTTTTTAGAGCTTGGCAATGTTTGCTGAAATCGAGACATTAAGACTTCCCATGCTTTTACAATGTCATCGTTTTTGCCTGCTTGTTTATCAGAGAATGAAAACGATTCGTTGGCTTCCATCACCATGACAAGCCTGTTTTCAACAAGATAAATTTCCATAACTTCAATGCCAGACTCTTCAATACTCTCAATTACTTCAGCCCAAACAGAACCTGGTCGGTGGTAGTCAACATATTGTTCGATAAGAAGTTCGTCGTCTTTAAGATCTAGAGCTAATACAAATCTATTATTCATGTCTCGTACCTATCTTTTAGGGTTAAAAATAAACACCGCAAGGGGTTGAAAGTTGTGTTGCTTGAGTTAGTTGTTCAATGTGACAAACCCACCATCAATAGGGATGTTGCTGCCTGTGATAAAGGCGGCATCGTCTGAACATAAAAAGCAAATCAAAGAAGAAATTTCATTGACGGCGCCCATACGACCAATAGGCTGAGAGTTAGATAACATCTCGAACATTTCTTCTTTATTATCTGGATAGGTTTTCTCTAAAAAATTATCTACGAAAGGTGTATGAACTCGCGCTGGGGCAATGCAATTGCATCGAATACCATCAGAGATATAATCTTTTGCGACAGAGTAAGTCATAGTAAGAACAGCGCCTTTACTCATAGAGTAAGCAAACCTATCTTTAATACCCACTGAAGATGCAATAGACGCAATGTTCAGTATGACCCCTTGTTTGCGTTGCTTCATTTGCGGAATGACTGCATGCATTAAGTTGTAACAACCTTTGACATTGACGTTGTATATACGGTCTAGATCTTGTTCGGTTGTTTGCTCGATAGTGCCAATATGCGCAATACCTGCATTATTGACTAAAATGTCAATTTCAAACTTTTTGCTTAACTCTGAAACGTAATCATTCACTATGCTTGAATTCGAGACGTCGACTTTTAAAAAGTCAGCTTTACCACCTTTGTCAATAATCGTGCCGACAACTTCTTCTGCTCCTTGTGTATCCATGTCGAAAATAATGACATAAGCACCTTCACTCGCAAATTGAATCGCTGTTTCTCTGCCAATACCACTACCACCGCCAGTGATAAGAACGGTCTTATCTAGAAATCTTTGAGTCATTCTACTTCTCCTACATTTAGACTATAAAATTCAATGGCACTGCCGGCCCAAATAAGATGTTGATAGTTTGGGATCGTCTCGTCTAAAAAGATTTTCACCACGTTGAACCAGTTGTCATAGTCACTAGCAAGGTTTACAACTGGCCAATCACTTCCCCACATTACACGCCTAGCACCAAATGACTTTAAGATGTGGTCCATCACATTTCTGATAAGCAGAAAGTCTGGTGATTCTCCTGCTTCAGTTAGTACACCCGAGAGCTTGCAATAAACATTTTTGTTGATAGAAATAGAAGCAATGTCGAAAAACCATTGGTTAGCATTGCTGTTTGTTTTAAATCTGGTCAACTCTGGTTTTGCGCAATGATCTATCACGATTTTTAAGTCGGGAAATCTCTTCGCAAGTGTGTCAATTATTTTGATATGTTGAGGTTTAATTAGGGCATCAAATGTCAGGTCAAGCTCAATAAGCTTGTCAAAAACAACTTCAAAATTAGGTGATAAAATCCATTTATCGTCTTTAATTTCTTGTATCATTGGCCTAACCCCTTTGAAAAGTGGGTTTTGCGCAAGCTCAGTTAATGTAGAGAGAACATCCTCGCTTTCAAAGTCGACCCAACCAACAACCCCTTTAACAAAAGGATGCTGATTTGCTAAATCAAGAAGATATCTGGTTTCTTCCACTGTCGCTGCAGCTTGAACTAACACGGTACCTTCAATGCCATTTTTTTTCAGTTTTCCACTTAGCTCATCTGGTAAGAAGTCTCTATAAAGTGGTTCTAAGTCACTTGTTAGCCAGTCGTAGTCATTACGCTGAAGTGACCAAAAATGTTGGTGACAGTCGATCTTAATCATAGTGATATTCCCGGAATAGGTGCTTCGCAATGAATAAGTCCTTTATCTCTGAGTGTTTGCCAAAATTCGGCAGGTATTGTTTCTTTGATCTGTTTTACAGTTGATTCAACACGATTCGCAGAGCTTAACCCTGGAATAACACTCACAACTGCTGGGTGAGCAAGTGGAAATTGTAGTGCTGCAGAAGCAAGTGAAACATTATATTCTTCACATACACTTTCAATGTCTGCGACACGTTGAGTTATCTCTTTAGGTGCGGGACCATAGTCATAATGAGGGACTGACTTTGCATTTTTAACACCCGTGGCTAAAATGCCAGAATTATACGGACCACCTAAAATAATAGAGATGTTGTCACGTTCACATTTGGGTAAAAATGAAGTGAGCGCTTCTTGCTCAAGCAATGTGTAACGACCTGCGAGTAAGAAGCAGTCAAATTTGCAATACTCCATTGCCTGTTCGCAAACCTGATACTCATTTACACCTAATCCAATGGCTTTTATTACACCTTGATCACGCAATTCTTCTAAAGCTCTGAACCCACTTTCTGCAATTTTAAATTGCACAGGGTGCTGATCACCATGTGTTGCAGAACCAATGTCATGCATGTAAACGATATCAATTTTTGACAGACCTAAACGCTGAATACTGTCTTCGACAGACCGCATAATACCGTTATAGGAATAGTCATATTCTGGCTCAAAGGGCATCGGGGAGCAAAAGCCATATTTGTCGCTGGCATTAGCACATGGCTTAAGGAGGCGGCCCACTTTAGTCGACAAAACCCAATCATCTTGATTCTCAGTTCTTAAGACATTGCCTATTCTTCTTTCACTCAAGCCAAAGCCATAGTAAGGGGCGGTATCAAATTGATTGATACCCAGTTCTAGGGCTTTTTCTACCGCACGATATGCGTCATTATCACTAATGGGACGGTATAAATTGCCTAAGGTAGCTGCACCGAACCCTAATTCAGTGACATGAAGTCCAGTGTTTCCGATTTGATTCTTGTTTAGCATAAAGCATCGCCTTTATGTTTAAGAGTTAATTTAGAATCCTCTTCATGATTAAAGCGCTTGTATGTCAGAACAAACTCTTGGTGGCCTAATTGTTCAGATTTAGATTTTTTCCCTGAACAAACATCAATTACCTTATTAACAATTTCTTGACCTGTTTCATTGATAGTAGATTCACCGAGCAAAATCTTCCCTGCGTTTACATCCATATCGTCAGATAAATTTTCATAAGTCTCTGGGTTGGCACATACTTTAACGATAGGTGAAATTGCTGAGCCAACTACAGAGCCTCGTCCTGTAGTAAAAAGAACAAGGTGACAGCCTGACGCTATCATTTCTACAATTTCAGCATTATCAGCAATATTAGGGAAACCGAACATGGGTTCTCCATCTGGAACAACATCCATTAAATATAGACCTTTTCCAGATGGTGCTTCTCCTGGCTTTATTACCCCTTGGATTTCTGAGCGACCAGATTTGGCATATGCACCCATCGATTTTTCTTCTTGAGTAGTCAGGCCGCCTTCTGCATTACCAGGTGCAAAGCTACCGTAACCCATTTTTTGATAATAAATTTCGGCTTTTTCGATCGCACCCAGAATATTAGCCGCGACAACTTGATTTGCAGCTCGGTCGATCATTACATCTTCACAGCCGATAAGTTCGCCTGTTTCTTCGAACATACATGTAGCGCCATGATCGATTAAGTGATCAAAACAACTGCCCACAGCGGGGTTTGCGGTGATACCG
This sequence comes from Pseudoalteromonas phenolica, assembly GCF_001444405.1. Lineage (NCBI taxonomy): Bacteria > Pseudomonadati > Pseudomonadota > Gammaproteobacteria > Alteromonadales > Pseudoalteromonadaceae > Pseudoalteromonas > Pseudoalteromonas phenolica. The sequence continues at coordinate 2,720,712 of NZ_CP013187.1, read as the reverse complement.
CTCGTTCCATCAGAGCCACCACAAATTGTGCCCACAACGATGTCGCTTATTTCCAGATCAACAAGCGGGGTTGATGCTAAGCTATTTAACTGTTCTGCAACGATTTCTTTGCCTTTAACGATACTTTTAGCTGTGCCTTGGTTTTGTTGAATTACCAAAGTTGAACAAGGTCTACCACTGTCTTTGACTGCATTAGCAAGTGCTTCTCGGTTAAACCCTTCACAACCTAAAGACACAATTAACGTACTGCCCACATTTGGATGGGTACACAATTTTGTCATGATATCTAAGGCGTAATCATTAGGGTAACAACCTGAGAATCCAACAAGTTGCACACTATCGTTGTCGAAAGAGTCAACTATTTTAGAAGCTACATGCTTGGCGCATTCAACCAAATAAACAACAAGTGTTGCGTTACGGATACCTTTTTTTCCGTTATTTCTTAAATAGCCTTTCATCATGCTTCTCCCACTTTTGACTGTCTTGTATGGCTAGAAATGTAATCACTTTTCATATTGTGTAAGTGGACATGTTGGCCAATTTCGGTATCAGAAAGCATCGAACCGATAGATACCCCATATTTAATGACTTTATCGCCCTTTGAGAGCGCTTTTCTGGCAATTTTATGGCCAATATCTAAATCGCTTTCTAATTTGTATTTCACAGAATCAATAGAAATTTCTTGGCCTTTTTTTAGTGGGCTACAACAGATAAGCACATTATCTTCGTTGTTTATTAAAATAATCTCAGACATATCGTTTCACATATAAATATTTGGTTTGTATTTAAATCATATTTGCCGTTTTTAGGTATGTCAAATAGTTTTGTTATTTTGTGAATAGTAGGTGAAAGAAATTATTTCATTTTAAATTTTTTTTATAAAAGCCTTATATAGTTGCTTTGTTCAGGTCTTTGAAAACTAAGTGAGAATGTAACTCGATTGTTGCTGGACACATTTTTCTGATTAAGATGATGTTGCGTTATTGTGTTTTATATGTAATTCTTAATTTCGAATATGAACTTGCGTATCAGGTGTTCAGATACTAAAAGATATATGTGTAGGTACTTGAACTTGAGTTGCTGCAAATAATATTAACTACAATTAGGTGTAACATTATGACAACACAATCAACACTGCCTTTTAAAAGAAAGGGTCTCAGCTCAGTTATAACAAATATGATTTCTGGTTCTGCGATAGCAACCGCTAGTTTGGCTTTTTCAGCAACTGCGTTGGCAGAAGAAAGCAGCGACGTGAAAGAGAAGAAAAAGTCTGAGGTAGAAGTAATACTCGTTTCAGGGTTCAAACAAAGTTTAAACGCCGCTACAACACTAAAAAAAGGAACAACTGTTGTAGCTGACGTAATTAGCGCTGAAGATATTGGTAAATTTCCAGATCAAAACTTAGCTGAGTCTTTGCAAAGAATCACAGGTGTTCAAGTAGCTCGCAACCGTGGTGAAGGCCGTTCAATTACGGTCAGGGGTTTAAATCCTGATTTCACTCGTGTTCAGTTTAATGGAAGAAGCTTACCATCAGCTGGCTCTGGCAGAAGTTTCGACTTTACAATCTTACCTTCTGACTTTGTACATAGTTTACAAGTTTACAAATCGCCGTCTGCAGATATGGAAGAAGGTGGTTTATCTGCAACCGTTAATGTTGAAACCCTAAAGCCACTTTCCTTAGGTGAACGTTCTTTTGTTGTTTCAGCAAAAGCGATCCAAGAAGAAAATTCAGGTGAGACTACGCCTTACCTTTCTGCACTTTATAACGACACTTTTGCAGATGACTCAGTGGGTGTTAGTTTTGGTGTGCATTTTGATGAAAGAGAAGTTGAATCTCATTTTTATGAAGCATTTGGTTTGATCAATTGGCCAGAAGCGTGGAATGGACAAGATTATAATTTCGATGGCGATACAGACGATACATTCAGATATGATGCTGCTACCGGTTTTGCAATGTTTAAAGAAGAGCGAAAACGTACCACTTTATTCAATACATTGCAGTGGAGACCAACGGATGATTTAGACCTATCTTTAGAAACGTTATATTCAAAGTTTGAAACTGATGGTATCAAACCATTGAACTCTTTCCGTTGGGTTAATATAGCTGGTGGTGCAGGTGTAACTGGTAGTTCAATTGTAGCAGATCCATTAGGTGGCTCTGATGGCTATACTAATCGACTTCAAGTTGATGGTGTCGATTTACGAAACTCTACTCGACATAACGATGAAAAAGATGAGTTACTGTCGGTATCTCTTTCAGGTGAATACACACTCTCAGACAATTTATTGACTAAAGCTGAGTTGTCATATGCTAAATCTGAGCGTGAAACAACTGCACTTGCGCTTAATGTCATTGGTCGTCCCCACGCTTTCTTTCAATACAGAGAAGATCTGAGTGCAATTGCCGATCATGGTTTTGTTGAGGGCGGTCCAGATCCATTGGCGCCAGAGTTATTTAATTCAGTGGGTGTAAATGGTGATTATAAGAAGCCAACAGAAGATGAAAATATTGATTTTAGACTCGATTTTGATTACTACACCGATTATGAATTGAGTGATAATTTGACGATTACGAATGTTGAGTTTGGTATCAAGTTAAGCCAGAAAGAAAAGTTTTTAGGCCACCAATTCATCAACATTGGTTCGCAAGAAAATATCGAGAAATTTGCTGAGTTATTAGGTGAAACTTACGATCCAAACTCTGTAGAAGGTGGCAGTTTTAGTGCCGCTAACTACATGACTTTACACTCACCTTCTAATTACCTTGATGGTTTTGGTAATGGTCAATTTGTAACTTCTTGGCTATCAGCTGATATGGATAAAGTGCTTTCGAAAGTTTCAGCTGAGCAACTTGCTGCTATCCAGTTGGACGTTGGTGGTCCAGGACAAATTGAAGTTAAAGAAAATGTAACCGCGGCATATTTTAAAGTTAATTTTGACGGCATGGACACTAAGCTACGCGGTAACTTTGGTGTACGTGTAGTACAAACTAAGCAGGAATCAGCGGGTAATATCCCTGATCTATCGACAATCAGATTTGATGGTGGTGGTGTAACAAGTGTTGACTCTTCTGAAAGCAGCATGACGCGAGACTACACAGAAGTTCTCCCTAGCTTAAACATTGCCTACGATGTAACAGATGATGTCATTGTTAGATTTGCAGCTGCGCGAGTAATGTCACGACCAACATTGCAAGTGCTTTCTCCTGCAACCCAGATCAACGCAAATGTTCAAAGTATTAATTCGAGTAATCCTAATGTTGATCCATTCATTGCAGATCAAATCGATTTATCTTTTGAATGGTATTTTGCTGAAGCTGGTATGGTGTCGTTTGCGCCGTTTATGAAATCGATTGATTCGTTTATCGTTAATTCAAGAAAAGATGAACAACACACGGTTACTGACCTCGATGGTAATAACCCTAGAACCTTGAACTTCTCAAGGTTTGCACCTGATAACGGTCGTGGTTCGGACATGTATGGTTTTGAACTAAATTGGCTACAACCATTAGATGAGATTATTGAAGGGTTTGGCTTCACTGCAAATTTCACGTTTGTTGATGCTGATGATATTCAATTAGATGAGTCAGGACCTTTACTGCCATTAGAAGGCTTATCAAGAACAAGTTACAACTTGGTAGCATATTACGAAACAGAGACTTTCGGTGCTCGTTTTGCCTATAACTACCGAGATCAATTTACGACTCAAGAAATGAACTATTTTAATGATGGCCGATATATCAAGAGCTATAGCCAGTTAGACTTCTCTGCATCATATGACATAAGCGAAGATTCAAGTGTGATTTTTGAAGTGCTTAATCTAACTGATGAAGTAACTGTAGAGACAAACTCAATTGGTATCAACCGTGGCGTAGAAGATGTTGGTAAACGCTTTACGCTTGGTTTTAGAACTAAGTTTTAACCTTTTCAACGTTAGAAGTGAGAGAAAATGGATTTTCTCAGCCCTAGAACGGGGTGACTCAACCTAAAAAGCCTCGCGGTCAATTTATTTTGACCGCAAGGTTTTTTATTTAGCTACTCAATCCCTTCCAGGGATCAAAACTGATGCAACCTAAGTTGAAATTTCCTATTTAGAACAACTAAACAGCAAAATTTCGCCTGTGTGAATGGATGTAGGTGACTCAGCGTTAGCAGGACGCGTGAACGGTGTTAGCAACAAGTTTTCTTTGCCTCAAAATAGATCGCTCAATTCAGAGGATTGGCATTATTAAAAGTTGTTTGTAGTTTTTAGCGTATTAAAAACCTGCCTTGTAGGGGAATGATATTCTTAAATACTTCATATATTGCCTTATCGGCATTTTCACTTTCTAAAAGATATATAGTCCTAGCATATAAAAGAATTGTAATAGTCAGTGTTTGTATCAATTCAGTCCCTATCGCGCGTCAATTGTACCTTTTTTCATAAAATTTCTTTTAAGCCCTCAGATATAAAGCTAATTTTTAAATTAACAATTCAAGTATGAATTAATTTGCAAGTTCAATTAGTTTGTTTTTTGCAATAGAGGTGGTTTTTAATCTATAGGTATGTTTTAACAGGGGTTTTGTTTGTTTTCTTGTTGATTTTTGTCTTTTTTGTTGTGCTGTTGTAAATGAATTATGTGTTTGTTTTATTTTTTGGGTTGTTTTTTGTTCATTTAGATGTTTTTATATTTACATATGGATGTGTGTTTTATATTTAGATTTTAATAATAAGTCGAATGGAATCTGTTGTAATAAATTGAACACGTGAGGTAACAATGAAATCATTATTTAAGGTTTTAAGTATTGCTGGTGCAGTCTCATCTGGCTTAGCTATGGCTGCAACAATACCGCAAGCTGGTGACAACCCTTTGGTTGTGGATCAGACTGCGACCACAGATAATATTACTTTCTTAATGGCGGCAGCTGCAGAGCGACCTAATACGATTGGTCTAAAGCAATTAGGCAGTTCAGCAAAGCATGGTTGGCTGAAGTTTTTTGATGATACATCGAAATCATTGAAGTGGAACTTACAACTTGCGCAGGGCAAAAAGTATCAAGTCACAGCTCTGATGAAGCCAGTGAGCGAGCATCAAAAATTTGAACTTAAAGTTCATAATGGCCAAAGCCTGCATTTCACAGTAGAAGAAAAAGGTTGGCAAAGGGTGAACGCTGGTTTTGTTTATTTACCCGCGGGTGTTCAGACGCTTGAATTAAAGCGAACAACAGCAAATGGGGATGTTGAGATTAAGTCTCTAGAGCTTATTGCAGAGGATGACTTACAAAGTTACCAACACCGTGTAGATGAGTTTAAATCTAAAAACCAAAAGTTCAATCAGTATGACTTTGGCATTATGTTTCAATATGGTGGCTGGACCTACCCGCAATCGGGCCCAGCTAAGAGCTTAGATCAACAAGCCGCTGATACCGATGTAGATGCACTCGTTGATATGATCAAAGAATCAGGGGCAGATTATGTTATTTGGTCTACTAGCTGGGCAACTTATGAAATTAATGCACCACTAAGCTCTGTAGATAATATAGTTGGTCATTCAAATCGTACTTCTTCAAGAGACTTGTTATTTGAAGTGGCAAATGCATTAGAAGAAGCTGACATTGATCTTTACTTTTATTATCACGTTGGTCACTCAAGATACAATGGTCATGATTGGTGGGATGCGCAAGAGTGGCCAAGTACTTATGTTTATACTGGCCTTGGTGACAGATCAACTTTCTTCAATAACTGGGAAAGTGTTATCTCAGAGATGAGCCAAAGATATGGTCGATTATTAGATGGTTGGTTCTTTGATGACGGTTTGGCATATTACCCAGCACCTTTCGAACGTTTAGGTAAAGCAGCTAAATTAGGTAACCCAGATAGAATCGTCTCTTATAACTCATGGCAAGTTGCACATTATACTGACTTTGAAGACATCTCATTCGGTGAAGAGTGTAAAGACGCTGGTGCAGAAGTTGGCAGTAATGGCTTATACACAAGTGAAGGGGACGCAGGCCTTCAAGGCCAATGTATGTATCGATTAGAAAACGATTGGGGTATTTATAGAGAAAACCAACCAATCGGGCCAACTCGACTCGGTTTGAAGTCAGCAACCAATATGGTACTTGATAGAGCAAGCCGAGGCGTGCCTACTTCTTTCAACGTTATGATGTATGAAGATGGCAGCATTGCTCAAGATAGCTTAGATTTAATGTCAAGATTACGTTCAGCTCTTGATAGCCAACAAAGCCCTGCTATTAATGATGATAATAGTAATATCAAAAAAGTCGGTAATTGGGGTCGCTCTACAAACCGTGGTGTGGGAGATTTCAATGATGACGTCTCATATACTAGAACAAATGGTGACTACTATGAATATAGCTTCTTTGGTTCAGGTATTACCATCAGCGGTCCAATGCGTTCAGACATGGGAGAAATTGAAATCTTCATTGATGGTGTTAGTAAAGGTGTTGTGAATACACAAGGGTCTAACACAGCTCAAGATGTCTACTTCTCTGTTGATAACCTTTCTGCTTCAGCGCATACCGTTAAAGTCGTTAAGAAAAGCGGCAACTTTATGGTATTGGATAAAATTGAAGTAAGCTCGAAGGAAGTTAAGCATAATGATAACAGCGGCTATATCAAGAAGAATGGTTCTTGGGGTTATGGCAATAGACGCGGTATTGGTGAGTACGGTGATGATATTTCTTACACCACTCGTAACGGTGACTCAATTGAATTTACGTTCACGGGCACAGAGGTAACATTCATTGGTCAAAGTTTCAAAGATCAAGGTGATATTGAAATTTTCATCAATAATGAGAGCCAAGGTATTGTTAGCACATACAGCACTGATAGAATCACTCAAAAAGAAGTATTTAAAATTGAAAACCTACCTTTAGGTGTTCACACATTAAAGGCAGTTAAGCGTTCTGGCCGCTTTATGGTAGTTGATGCAATTAGCTTTCAATAATTAATAAGTCTTTTACCGTTTTTAAGTCGAGCCTACAGCTCGACTTTTTTGTTCTCTTTACAACTCTACTTATAGAAAGTCACTTTAAATTACAATAACAGCCTCATTCATATTTTCATCCGTTTAGATTAGCCGTTCAGGTTATTTCTGACTCACCATAAAAATAAAGCTTTGAGAGGGCGTGTCACTCAGCGTGTAATAGATTATATATGACTGGTTATTGTAGTAGCTCAAATGCTTAGTGAGTTATTGCCGTTTTTTAACGGTCTGTTTGCTAGGTGTTCTATCTTAAGCCTGGTTACTCGCATTAATACATACTTTTAAGCTTATCTACTTTTTGCAGCAGCTTACATAAATTTCGCTTCTTATTTAATCTGAGCAGAATAGAGTTCTACTATCCAGAGTTCAGGCTGTTTAGATTCACAGCGCTCTTGAGGTCAATGAGCAAATACCGTTCGATATCAACTTAAGCCATTAAATGTCTAATCTTTATGTGTTTATGAAAATTATTCTAGACTAGATGTAGAGCTGTAAACTGGGGCGCTTCTTTGCTGGGTTATGTCTAGTACTTTTACTGTTGACTTAATTATCTTTGTCTTATGCTTGTGATTTTAAATTCTTTTATCAAGCTTGTATTTTAGGTGAATTAGTAAAGAAGTGAGAGATAGCTCTTTTTATGAAGAACATGAGAGGTATTGAGTAATCCATAATATGGATGAATTTAGCCTACCAGGTGAAAAGAGAAGGGTAAGCGTTTATATGGCCACAAACGCTTACCCTTAAAAGCTACCTACCTTGCTTGGTTGGAGTGAATCTCAGTAGGTAGTATACAACTCGTTATTTTACAACTAATTTGATTGCGTCAAGCGGGAAGAAGCTACCGCTGCGTTTAACTAATCGAATAGTGTGATTACCCTCTGGTAGATCTTCTTTAGTAAAGATTGCTTCTGCTGGGCTATATCCAGTCGGAGTGTATGCAGATACTAAACCTTGACTCACACCATTAATAATCACTTCAACATTACCGTAAGCTCTATTTTTAGGCACAATCACTGAAACAGCGGTACCTGAAAAGGTTAGCTCAGCATAGTCACCATTTTTAGTGGTATAAGTAACGTCGTCATTGATGTCATCAGCATTTCTATTAGATGAGTTTGCCCAATTACCTGAGTAGCTGATCTCGCTGCTATCATCATTTAATGTGGTAATTTGGTTTTGAACTTCGAACTTATCTAAAATCAGATAATGACCATTCAATTTAACAAGTTTCAATTCATGCTCAGAAGCACTTAGGTTATTAATCTGGAATACGGGCGTTTGAGGGTTGTAGCCAGCCTGTTTTGCAGAAACGACACCTTGACTTTGTCCATCAATAAATACTTCTACATCGCCTTGGTCAACACTGGTTGGCATATAGACTTTAACGCCTGTTCCTGTGAAGTTTAGTGTAGCTGAACTGTTGTTTGCACTCGCCCATGCTACGTTATCTTGGTAGTCACCAGCTCGACGGTTGTTTGAGACCTTCCAATCGCCTGAGTAAGTGATCGAACTGTGAGTGTCATTGAGTGTGTTACAGCCAAAGCTACAATCTACAGTTTGCTCAGCTTCCAATTTAGCTTTTAGTTGTTGAAGTACACTGAGTGATGTGTTTGATACTGAGCCATCTTCAAAAATTAACATATTGAAAGAAATTGGTGTTTTCTTATCATGATAAGACTTAACTAAGTCATAAGCTGCTTCTACAGAATACTTAGTTGGACCAATTTTTTGGTTTTGATGATAAATACCCCAACCAGGTTCCATGGTGATCATACAGTGGCCATAGACACCTTTATCACTGCCTGAGGTATATAGACCAGTACCACCTTCTTCAGCACCATGAACTTTACACTCTTCACCAAATGACAAATCCTCAAAGTCTGTGTAATGCGGTGCAATCCAAGGGTTGTATGAAATTAGTCGATCAGGGTTACCTGCTTTAGCAGCGGCACCTAACCTTTCAAAAGGCGCAGGGTAATAAATCAAACCGTCGTCAAAAAACCACCCATCAAGTAAGCTACCATAACGGTTACCCATTTCACTTACTACGTTAACCCAGTTATCGAAAAATACACTACGGTCTCCAGTACCTGTAGTGGTAAATTCTTCAGGCCATTGTTGGGCTTGCCACCATGGACGCGCATTACTTTGGCCTCCGAAGTGACCTGAGTGATAGTAAAAATAGAAGTCGATATTATGCTTATCTAATTCTGTTGCAATATCTTTGAATAGATCGCGTGTTGCCGTATCTTCAGAATGGCCAAGAATATTATCTAATGCTTGGTTAGGTGCATGCATTTGATAAGTCCACCAAGTTGCAGACCACACCACATATTTTGCACCTGTACTTTCTACCATCTCAGCAAACGCTGTTACGTCGAAGTCATTAGCTTGTTGTTCTAATGTCTTTTTTGGACCCGTTGGAGGGTAAGTCCAAGCACCATACTGAAACATGACACCGTAATCCTGATTAGAGAATTTAGCGGTACTAGATTTAAGTGCTTGAATTCTTGCATCTCGTTGAGGTTTTTCACTTGTTTTGACAAGTTCTAAAGATTTAATTGATGCACTTCCATTTCGACCTAAACGACTTAGTTTTAGTTGGTGAGTACCGGCAGGAACAACGATACTTCCTGCATCTTCTCTGCTCCAGCCTGAATGGCCGATTTCAAAAATAGTGCTGTTCCCATCGACTTCAAGCTTAAATTTTTCTCCTGTTCTTGAAGAAACCAAAGCAGTGATATCAAAAGATGTGCTTTGTTCTACGGATACACTCCATTCTAGTGTTTCACCATAGTCAAAACTATTTAACCAAGCATGTTTTGGTAGGTCATAGTTTTGTACATAGGTTGTATCAGGACGTTTTGCCGCTGCAGCCATCAAGTAATGTACATTATCAATTTGAGCTGTAGTGGTTAACGAGATTGGGTTTGAACCTGCTTGAGGCACTTCACCAGCAAGTAATGGAGCTCCTGTAAATATTAACAAGGAGGTAAGTAATGGCTTCAATGTTGTTGTCATTTTACTTCTCTACATCATTTGCCAATTGAGAAAGATCATCTCTATTGGCATTAGGTTGAGATAGTCCGTCATCTATTACTAAAAGTGTTTTGCTTAAACTGCACGGCAATACACCATTTTGTTATTCAGATTAGGTATAAATACTTTAGCCCAATATTGATGAGTTTGATAGTTTAACTTAACAATGCTGGTTTATATTTGAATTGCTAATCTGTATTTAGAATAGATGTGGATGTTTAAAAATTCAACTTGTTTTTACATTTAATTTACTGGAGTAAGGTTTTTTAACCGAGAGAGCTTAGCTAAGATAATAATTTACTTAATAAAGGCTGAGGGTAAATGCCGTAAAGAAATGGTTAGGCTGGTGTGCGCTCAGGGCGGAAATGCCGTTACTCAATAATACTCAATCATTTTGAGGGACTAAAACAGATGCTAGCTTTGTTAAAAATTTCTTTTTAGAACAAATAAATAGAAAAATTTTAGCCTTACCTACATGAAAGTAGACACCACAGCGATAGCAAGACGCGTGAGCGGTGCGCTCGACCGGTTTTCCTTGATTTAAAATAGATCGCTTAATTAAGCGCAGTGGTATAAAGGGCAAGAGTGATAGCGAGCTGCTGTAATCAGGCAGCATAAAAAATATCATAAATGATTTTTGATTTTTTATATAAATAGAACTCACAGCAAGGTAGGGGCAAGCACCTACTTTACTGCGAATTCTGCGCGAATATATTACATTTTCATCAGTGGCTATTTGCTGATTTTGCCCAAAACTTAAACTGTTCAAGTTTAATGGAGCTTGAATTGTTACTATCGTTTTTGAGGCGTATATATCTCAGTTTCTTACCTGGCATAAGTGCACCAGCATTGAAGCCATTTATCTCAACATCAGCATGTGCTTGAGAGTCATGTTTGTCTGATTCCCATACAACTTCCCAGCTTTTTCCATCAAGAGAGGTTTCAAGTTGTAAGTCGTCACTCTTGAGATCTCCTTTTATGGTAATGCCTGTAACAGACATTTCGGCGTGGAGACTTACTTGAATCCATGGTTTTCGTTCTTTCCTCGTTTCAAAAAAGGCCTCTTTTTGATTGATTTTATCCAGCGTTGTCGCAGAAGTCTTAAGGATCGAACTAGCTGAAATATCTGCCTGATTTTTGACTTCTTGGCCATAAACTAATTCATAACCAAACGCTGAAAGCTCTTCACCAACATCAGTATTTGGTTCAAGAGAGCCATCATAATCTATGGCTGTTATGTGCTGCACATCCGAGTCCATAGTGAGTTTTATGATGGTGCCAGTCTCAGGTGGTGTTTCTTTTAATCCTACTATTATCTTACCTTGCTGTTGGTTTAGGTCTACTGGCTCACCTGACATGGTCACTGCTTTTACCGCATTTATGCCTTCTAAAGAGGGCATGCTAATGGTGCCTGTGAAATTTGGTTTTATATGTAAATAGACGTTTTTGCCGTTTCTTGTTGAACCACCCCAAGCTCTAGGCTTCCAAGGACCACCTCGTGTGCCATAGATAGCTTCACCATTACTAGATAACCACTTGCCTACTTCGAGCATGACGTTTTTTTGCTTTGATTCGAATTCGCCACTCCACATCGGGCCCCAAGAAAGAAGCAGGTTTCCGTTATTAATCGCTGTATTCGTCAGTGCTTGTATTACTTCTGAAGGGGATTTTAGAGCGCCACCTGAATAGCCCCAAGTTGTTTCTAATGAAACCGCAGATTCCCAAGGTCTCCAATCTTGAAAGCCTCCCAGCCTTTGTTCTGGTGTATCGAAATCACCGGGAACAGATGCACGGTTATTCATAACAATATAAGGCTGTAACCTTCGGACCATACGAGTTAGGTTTTCTGCGTCCCAATGATGTGCTTCGTACATACCTCCCCACCAAGCAGCATCCCACCATAAAACGTCAATTTTACCGTATTTGGTTAGGAGCTCTTTAACAACATTAAATTGATATTTTAAGTATTTATGGTGTTGTGGACCGGCTTGTTGTTTATCAGCACCAAACCCTTTTGGTTGATAGTGAGGGTGGTACCAATCTCGTTGAGAATAATAAAGCCCTATAGGCATATCAGCTTCATGAGCTGCATCTACAATTTCTTTTACGTAGTCACGTTTAAATGGTGAGTTAGTGATTTTGAAATCAGAATAGTCTGTGTCCCATAAATGAAAACCATCATGGTGTTTAGCTAGTAAAATAATGTACTTAACTCCAGAGTCCTGAGCTATTTTTATCCACTCTTTGGCATCAAATTTTTCAAACTTGAGCTTGTCGGACCAACCAACCCACTCGGCATCTGGAGGTGTTTCTCCATTCGCAAGACCAGTGCCATCAGGGACAATTCGTTGCGATGTTTCGACCACACCCCATGATAATTCTTTTTCTGAGTAAGAGGTTACTCCAAAGCTAATCATCATTCCGTAACGCCAATCTTGAAATCGTTCGACACTGACGGTGGGGGCAAAGTTACTACTTTCCCAAGCCTGCTTTGAAAACTTTTGGGTTAAGTAAGGTGCTTTGGTAGGGAGTGGATCCCCTTCTTTATGTGACCAAACTGCATGGCCATTTAAGCTGGTCAAACCCAGCGACAGCATAGCGATTGAATAGAGTCTCTTTAAGAACATATGACGGATACCTCTTATTGATATATTTAAATCTAGGTTTAGCTGAGCCAAAAATCTATTTGTACTTCAAGTTTTGAGAGTAAAGTTTTTAACTTTGAGGCTTGGCTACCTATTAAATTAATCGATTTTTATTTGGTTCGGTGATTTATATTTAAACCATAGCATGCAATTTGGGTATGTAAAAGGGTAATTTAAATTTCTGGTTATACGAGTGTTTGGTTGTTTTTTGTATATCAAATTATTTCAATTGGTTACGTGATATCTTAAGTGCAATATTATTGAAGTTTGTACAGTTTTTAGAGCAGGTTATGGGTTGTTTATTTTGTGCAGCTTTGAAGACTTTGCTGTAAATTTCAGTAGTTTTTATGTATTAACAGGGGGTATTTAACTGTGGGGGAAGCAGCTCTGGTAAGTTCAGATTTTCGCTTTTAGGCGTGAATAAATCATGGATTGTTTGTTAAAAGCCTAGTGCTTTTTTTAGGTCGCTTTTGGCGTGTTAAGAGCTTAGCTGCATCATGTTCGTTTTATTACTGTGCAAAAAACGAACATGATTGTGAAGAGGTTGGCTTATTTTGTCATTAAGCTAATTTTTTAAGTGAGCATTATGGTTTGCCAGTTTAAAAGCCGCCGAATGTTTTAGCTAATGAAGATAATTTTTTCGTACATTTACTAATCTCTTCAAGACAAGCTGCGGGACTAGGGGTGTTGATCCCTCTATGCTTACAGTACGGTACGGTGAGTGCTGCTGTGGCTTCATGTTTGTCGTCGATAAAAATGGGTGAAGATAAATCTAATACGCCAGAGGTTGTGACGCTAGACATTTTAATATACCCATTTTTTCTGGTTTCACTAAGTAAGCTTTCTAGTTTCTCTTTGTTAAAGTCATTTGAGGAAGCGTACTGTTTATATATTTCTTCTCTTTTTTTCTCTTCCATCCAAGACAGTAAAATAATGCCAGAACAAGAGGTATGTAGGTCCATGCGGTACCCAACTCTTACAGAGAAGCTAATTTGAGTCGGGTTTTCAACCCTTGCGATAATGACACCATGATTACCACTCATAACTGTTAGGTGGCACGATTGGCTGATCTTTTGAGCTAACTCATGCATTAGGGGAAAAGCAGCTTCAACTAAAGTGCCAACAGGCGGAACGCTCATACCTAAGTCGAATAATTTATTTGAAACCACAAAACTGTCTGAATCACCATGGCGAGATAAGTAACCTCTAGCTTCTAGCACAGCAGCCATTCTGTATAGTTCACTTTTAGAACGACCTAACTCAAGTGAGATCTGTGCTAGAGTCATCGGGTTCTTCTTCTCTACAAGCAGCTCTAGAATATCTAACCCTTTATCTAGTGCTGGCGCAGAGTAATTCTTTGTTTTTTCTTCTTTCATTAGTGATTACCTTATCTAATAAGCAAACAATTCAAGCTTTTTGATTCGCTAGTGAAGTAGTAATTTAACTAATGATACCACTGTATTAAGTTACGCGTTAATCATAAATGGCAATAATTGGGTATATTTTGTTTAATTTCCGTTATTTCAAGCCATTACATACTATTTTTCATTCGGTATTGTGCCTGTGCACTAGTTGAGGGGCCAGTTTCGAAGCGCGAAGTTATGAATAATGGTTTGACATGATAGATTTTGTGTGCACTATATATAGATGAGCGTTTTATATATGAAATAAGTGGTGAAAAAATGAATAAATATTTACAACTTCTTGAAAAAGCTTATTCAGGCATCGTGTTCGATGTTTTAAGAAGTTTTGGCCATCCAAACTGTGTTTTACCAGATACGATTCGCCCATTGAATCTTGAACATAGTATTGTAGGTCCGGCTTTTACAGTTGAGGGTCAGGCTAACTCAGATCTGACGGAACATGAATCGTTAACCCAATGGTGTCAGATGCTGTCTAAAGCTCCAAAGGGTCATATTGTTATTTGTCAACCTAATGACGGTAATGTAGCTCACATGGGGGAGTTATCTTCTGAAACGTTCGTCTACAAGGGGGTGACAGGATACATTGTAGATGGTGGCTGTAGAGACAGTGGCTTTATCACCAAAACCGGCTTCCCTGTTTGGTCAAAATACTATACGCCAAGAGATGTTGTTGGATGCTGGCAACCAACTGCTTTTAATCAACCTATCACCATTGGTGGGGTAGAGATAAAAGCAAACGATATTATTTTCGCTGACCGCGACGGTGTTGTAGTGATCCCGAGTGATTTACTTGAGCAAGTTGCTAACAAAGTTGATGAACTCATCCATACTGAAAACAAAGTGAGAACAGCAATTTTATCAGGAACAGACCCAGTCGACGCGTATTTAAAGTACGGTAAATTCTAAATTAGGGTCCTGAATTAATTCATTGCGACGTGGAGGAAATAAAAGATGAGTTCAAATCAAGAAACTAAATTAGGTAAAGGCCGAGATGATTCGCCTCCGATTTTGACGCGGCAGGCATTACCAGGTTTTTTGTTGGTAGCGATGCTATTTCCTCTATGGGGGTTTGTTAATGATGTAACTAACCCTTTGGTGAATGTATTCAAAGACATTTTCATGATCTCAAATGCTCAGAGCAGTTTGGTGCAGTTTGCTTTTTATTTTGGTTACGGGGCCATGGCAATTCCTGCTGCTCTTTTTATTCGTTATTTTTCTTATAAAGCAGGAATTTTGCTTGGATTAGCAATTTACACACTCGGAGCCTTGATGTTTGTGCCTGCAACTTACTTTGTCGAATTTTACTTTTTCCTTTGCGCATTATTTATTGCAACTACGGGCTTGGCACTATTAGAAGTGACATGTAACCCGTATATTTTATCAATGGGTGCAAAAGAGACCGCAACAAGACGGTTAAATCTCGCTCAAGCTTTTAATCCAATTGGTTCGCTACTTGGTATGACGACAGCGACAATTTTCCTTAATAATTTACAAGTTGAAGCGTTTAAACAAGCTGAGCGAAACGCAAACCCTGAATATCAAAATATGTTACCAGCTGTAGCTGACTCTAAAATTAGTGCTAGTTTAGAATCGTTTGCTCAGACAGAACCTGAAGCTTTTCATTCTCTTCAACTTCATGATCTTATGATTATCAGAGAGCCTTACATTATTATCGCTGCTGTAGTGATGGTCCTCTTCCTCGTTTTTCTTTTTACACCATTTAAAGCAGATAAAAATACCACTGACCCTTTAACAAAAAAAGCGTTGAAAGAAACCCTTATTCGATTAAAAGGAAATAGACGCTACTTAGAAGGTATTATTACTCAAGCTTGTTATGTGGGGGCGCAAATCATGTGTTGGACCTTTATTATCCATTATGGAGTCACAAATTTAGGTATGCCAGCAGCGGAAGCTCAGAAATATAATATTGTGGCAATGATCATGTTCTTAAGTGGGCGTTTCATTTGTACTTTTGCCCTTAATTATATTCGAGCTGAAAAGCTACTATGTTTACTCGCTGCAACGGCTGTATTTTTGACCTTGGGTTGTATTACGTTAGAAGGTTATATTGGCTTATATTGTTTGGTTTTAGTTTCATTATGTATGTCGTTAATGTACCCGACAATTTATGGGCTAGCTTTAAAAGATTTAGATGATGATGCCAGTTTAGCGTCTGCTGGTTTGGTCATGGCTATTATGGGTGGGGCATTAATGCCTCTTCTTCAAGGCACGTTAATAGATATATTACCGAATATTGGTTATATATCATCAGTTCAACTTTCTTTCATTGTTCCAATGTTGTGTCTTTCAGTTGTCTGTTTATATGGTTATAGATGTTTAAATAATCTATGAGAAGAAGTAAGTTTAGAGAAGCGCATATTTAGCGCTTCTCTATGTTCTTAAAAGAAAGGCTTAAGAGAAAAAGCTAAGTGAGATTTAACCCCTAATTTCGCTCGTTTTTATTTAAAATTGCCAAACTATGTGGAGCTGGGGTGAAGACTCAGTAATATCGGTTCCAAGCTTGTTTCGCCACCATTGCCATTCTATACCAAGCATTAATTGCTTTTCTTTATTCATTAGAGCATGACCTATATCCCAGCGCACAGCTGGCTGAGCTAAGATCCAACCTTTCACGTCATTGCCAAATTCATCTTCACGACTGGCAATGTATTCCACGTGTCCGGTGAAATAAAACTTATGTTCAGAGATATTAAATGGCATGCCCCAAGCAACATCAAACATCCAGCTGTCACTTTGAGTCGGTGCACCGCCTTTTGCAACACCTTCACTGTCGTCAATGTAAGCGGTAATCATAGTTGAAAGAAAGTCAAAGCCTGGCGCTTTCCAGTTTAACTTTACGCCCGGTAAATACTTAATGACTTTAGCATCGCCAGATACATTGATACCCGCCACAAAGCTGGCACTTTGCATTGTTGAATTAACATTTGGTTGCCACGCTTTTGGCATTAAGAAGCTTGAATACCATTCGCCATAAAAGTCGTTGTTATTAAAGCCGTCATCTAAATCATCTTTAGTAAAGTCGATAAAAAAGAAGTTATCACCATAGTCATATCCAGATGCATGCTGCACAGAATAAATTTGCGTTTGCGCACTTTGTTGGCTAAATGGGTTTTTTACATCGCCAGAGTTAAAGTGAAATTGCGTGTCGCTCCAATTCGCTGCAGTAGCAGAAAAAGAGCTACATAACGCGAGAGAGGCTAATAAGCGGATGTTTTGATTCATGATAAATTATTCGCAGAGGGTAGATAAAGTGAATTATATACTCAAATTACTTCAAGTGACGAGGTTCAGCGAGAATTGATTGGCTTTAAGACAAGGTATAATTAACCTAAACTCGGGGTAATAAATCTATCTACAGCGACTACTTTCAATGCTAACTGCGTTGAATTCACTTGCAATAGGCTTGCTATTGACGCGTAAATTCGCCTTGTTATCCCTTAAAGTTTCCGGCTGTAGACTTTTAAGAATTCCTACCATTTTAAATCAATACACTAATAAATCTCTTAACCCAAGTTCAGGTTCTTTGATGATTTAGTGGTTCTAAATCGAAAATAGATGACGCAGTATGAAAGTCAATCAAACTCGTCTAAGGAAGTGCTTATTCACTTATGATAAGTATAAAAAGAGCATTGAAAGTAGAGAGGCATTGCATTTCTAGAACTACTAAGAAGCGCTCTGAACATTGTTTTTGAGGTATTTTGGGTATATTTATAGCCCCAAAGAAATTGGGGCTATAAATCAAGAAAAGTGGTTTTTGTTAGTCTTTATGCTTTATTTCTGCGCAAGCAGATTACTGCTATGGCGGTGAATGCTAAAATAAAGCAGTAGAAAGATGATGTTGAGACATCCCATGGACTGATCTTGAAGGTCGCGCCAAGTAATAATGCTTGTGCACCATAAGGTAACGACCCTTGCATTACACATGCAAAAATATCGAGTAAGCTTGCTGAGCGTTTCGCTGAAATTTTTCCGTCTTCAGCTAGCTTCTTTGCGACCGGGCCAGCAACAATAATACTTACGGTATTGTTAGCAATACATAGGTTAGAGGTCAGTACCAGTGCAGCAATGCCTAATTGATCCGCTACTTTACGGTGAAACTTTGCGATAAACGCCGTTAAACCTTGGATTTTATGTGCCAGATAATCAAGACCGCCATTCACACGGATAAACTCAGACAGACCGCCAATGAACATAGACAGCAAGAAAATCTCTTGCATATCGCTGAAGCCTTTATAAACGTCTTTAGCGAAACTGCCGATTTCATAGTTGGCCGTAAAGCCCATCGCTGCGGCGAAGATGATGCCACTAAATAGCACCACGAATACATTTAGACCCGCAACAGCCAGTACTAAGATAAACGCATAAGGTAATACTAATAACCAATCAAAGTCTTTGGTTTCTACGGCCTGTGGCTCAGGGGTTAGGAAAGTCAGTAGGGCGATAGTTAAAATAGCTGCTGGGATGGCAATCTTTAAGTTTTCTTTAAACTTATCTTTCATTTCACAGCCCTGCGTACGTGTTGCAGCAATGGTGGTGTCAGAAATAATAGATAAGTTATCACCAAACATCGCACCAGAAACTATGGTGCCCGCCATAAGCGCTGGGTCTATACCTGTTTTAAGTGATACGGCATACGCAATCGGACCGATAGCACCTATGGTACCCATTGATGTACCCATCGCAGTTGACACTACGGCAGCAATTAAAAAGAGGCCTGGTAGAAGCATTGAAGGCGGAATAAGCGATAAACCAGCATTGACAACCGCATCGACACCACCTGTTGCGCCTGCAACAGCAGAAAACGCACCTGCTAATAAGTAGATTAAGCACATGGTGATGATATTTGAGTGACCCGCACCTTTTATAAAGGTGTCTACACTGTCATTGATCGGTTTGCGGTTAACCCAAAATGCGATAACGATGGCAGGTAATATTGCTACAGGCGCAGGCAACTGGTAGAACGCATAATCTACGCCTTGCGATTGTAGGTATAAGCCTGCACCTAAAAAGAGTGCCACAAAGGTTAGTAAAGGCAGTAGCGACAACTTGGCTGCTACCTTGTTTACAGACGCCTGCATGTAAACCTCATATTAAGAAATAGTTATTTTTATTATGCAATCATTGTTCACACAATTGCGTGCATAATTCAAGCGATAAAAAAGGATGTGTGAATGTATAGATGGCTAGATGTTTTGTCAAACTTAATCCATGAAAAAAGCCCTACAATGTGACTTTAATCTTTTATCTATAAATTAGAGGGTAGCTGCATAACAGATAATGCTAGGCAGGCTTTTGAAAAGCACAAACCTATTTTAAATGAACATTATCATTTATTGGTTATATCGTGTTTATGACTTAACTATTAACTTCTGAACCTTTATTGCATTCCATGCAGATTTCGTCAGCTAATTTAGTTATTGCGCTTTTCTTCATTATATGAGGCTTAATTTCAGTAATGGAGCTAACTGAAGTTTCAGCGAAAACATAATATATGAAATTTTTAAAGATGATTTATGGCAACAAACTCTGTATAAACACAGAAAATTTGAATGGGGATGAATATGACTAACATCGCAATTTTTGGCGCCAATGGCCGAATGGGCAAAGTGTTGTGTGAAGCAGCGCTTATTTCAGGTAATACTTCACTCGCGGCGGCTTATGTACGTGACCAACATGATTTAATTGGCACTAAAGTGCAGCATTTTATTAATCAGGGTGAAACGGGCGTTGCTTTCTCAACCGAAGCTGTGATTGCCGAAGACGTTGATGTAGCCATTGATTTCACTTTACCTGCAGGTATGAAAAAGCACTTAGCAACAGCGCTAGCGCGTAAAACGCCTTTAGTTATTGGCACAACAGGTTTAACAGCTGAAGATATGACAGAGCTTGAACAAGCGGCGAAACATATTCCAATCGTGTTCTCTCGTAATTTCTCTGTGGGTATCAACTTGTTAGAAAACCTTGTAAAACAAGCTGCAAAAACGCTGAGCGATGACGTAGATATTGAAGTGTTCGAGTTGCACCATAGACACAAAATCGATGCCCCATCGGGGACTGCTTTGATGATTGGTGAAGCGATTGCACAGGCCAAAGGCTGGGATCATGATGAAGTTGCTGTTTTTGATCGTAGTCAAGATGAGCATGAAAAATCTCAAAAAGAGATTGGCTATTCAGTGATGCGTGGCGGTGACATAGTAGGTGAACATACGGCTTACTTTGCTGCAGAAGGCGAAAGACTTGAATTAACCCACAAAGCAAGCTCTAAAATGACCTTTGCTAAAGGTGCTGTAAGGGCTGCAGCTTGGTTAAAAGACAAGCCTGTTGGACTTTATACCATGCAAGATGTGCTAGGATTTAGGTAGAAAAGTTACTTTTTTAACCGTTTCAAGTAAAAAAACAGTTAAAGGGGATATTTTTAATTTTTTAAGGTTTTCTCATAGACCTTTCTCAAGTTTTCATCTAAAATACTTGGAATTTGCCAAATTTTTATAAGTGGCGTGTTACCAAGCGCTTTTTAAACGGGTATTCCGGCTTTGTTGGCTGGGTCCCGTTTTTTACCATTAGGAGGTTAACTTGACTAAATCCGCTCTGTTAGTCCTAGAAGACGGCACAGTGTTCCGCGGTACAGCTATCGGTGCTGACGGTATGTCAGTTGGTGAAGTTGTATTCAACACTTCGATGACTGGTTATCAGGAAATTTTGACTGATCCATCGTACGCAGAACAGATCGTAACTCTGACTTACCCGCATATCGGTAATACGGGTACTAATAGCGAAGATGAAGAAGCGAATAAAATCTGGGCGAAAGGCCTAGTAATTCGTGACTTACCTTTGCTTGCTAGTAACTTCCGTAACGAGCAATCACTAGATGATTACTTAAAGCAGCGCAATATTTTAGGTATCGCAGATATCGATACACGTAAGTTAACGCGTATTTTACGTGATAAAGGCGCGCAAAACGGTTGTATCATCGCTGGTGATATTGACGAGCAAAAGGCACTAGAAGCTGCACAAGCTTTCCCGGGCCTAAAAGGTATGGATTTAGCCAAAGTTGTGTGTACAAAAGAGCAGTACACATGGAACGAGACAAGCTGGACGCTTGGCGAGGGCTTTAAAACACTTGCTGACGAAGATGCAAAATTCCACGTTGTTGCTTATGACTTCGGTGTGAAGAAAAACATCCTTCGTATGCTAGTAGACCGCGGTTGTAAACTAACAGTTGTTCCTGCAGAAACCTCCGC
The DNA here is from genome assembly GCF_001444405.1 of Pseudoalteromonas phenolica. Taxonomy (NCBI): domain Bacteria; kingdom Pseudomonadati; phylum Pseudomonadota; class Gammaproteobacteria; order Alteromonadales; family Pseudoalteromonadaceae; genus Pseudoalteromonas; species Pseudoalteromonas phenolica. The sequence goes on along the minus strand of NZ_CP013187.1, from coordinate 2,699,354 downwards.
TGCAGACGTGTTAGCACTAAACCCAGATGGTATCTTCCTTTCGAATGGTCCTGGTGATCCAGAGCCGTGTACTTACGCTATCGAAGCAATCAAAACTTTCCTTGAAACAGACACACCAATTTTTGGTATCTGTTTAGGTCACCAGCTTTTAGCCCTAGCTTCAGGCGCACAAACGGTGAAAATGAAGTTTGGTCACCACGGTGGTAACCACCCGGTTAAAGACCTAGACCGTAATGTTGTTATGATCACTGCGCAAAACCACGGTTTCGCAGCAGATGAAGCAAGCCTACCAGAAAACTTACGTGCGACGCACGTATCGTTATTCGATGGCACATTACAAGGTATTCACCGTACTGATAAGCCAGCATTTAGCTTCCAAGGTCACCCAGAAGCGAGCCCAGGTCCTCACGACGCTGCGCCACTGTTCGACCATTTCATTGAACTAATGCAAGCACGTAAAGCGTAATTAGAGCGGAGTAACCATGCCAAAACGTACCGACATACAAAGTATTCTAATTTTAGGTGCAGGCCCGATCGTTATCGGTCAGGCGTGTGAGTTTGACTACTCAGGCGCGCAAGCTTGTAAAGCACTTAGAGAAGAGGGTTACCGAGTTATCCTAGTTAACTCAAACCCTGCAACTATCATGACTGACCCTGAAATGGCTGATGCGACTTACATCGAGCCAATTCACTGGGAAGTTGTTGAGCGCATCATTGAAAAAGAAAAGCCAGATGCTGTATTACCTACAATGGGTGGTCAGACTGCGCTTAACTGTGCACTTGACCTAGACAAGCACGGCGTACTTGCAAAGCATGGCGTTGAGCTAATAGGTGCAACAGCAGATGCAATCGACAAAGCAGAAAACCGTGAGCGTTTTGATGCTGCGATGAAGGCCATTGGCCTTGAGTGTCCTCGCGCAGAAATCGCACACTCAATGGATGAAGCACGTGACACGTTAACACGTATCGGCTTCCCATGTATTATTCGCCCTTCTTTCACCATGGGCGGTACCGGTGGTGGTGTTGCTTACAACATGGAAGAGTTCGAAGAGATCTGTACTCGTGGTCTTGACCTTTCACCTACAAGCGAGCTTCTAATTGATGAAAGCTTACTAGGTTGGAAAGAGTACGAGATGGAAGTTGTACGTGACAAAAACGACAACTGTATCATCGTATGTTCTATCGAGAACTTCGACCCTATGGGTGTTCACACAGGTGACTCAATCACTGTAGCACCAGCACAAACACTAACTGACAAAGAATATCAGCTAATGCGTAACGCATCGATGGCGGTTCTTCGTGAGATCGGTGTTGAAACAGGTGGTTCAAACGTTCAGTTTGGTGTAAATCCAGCTGATGGCCGCATGGTTATCATTGAGATGAACCCGCGTGTATCTCGTTCATCTGCACTTGCATCAAAAGCAACGGGTTTCCCAATTGCGAAAATCGCTGCAAAATTAGCAGTAGGTTATACGCTAGACGAGCTTCAAAACGACATCACAGGTGGCGCAACACCTGCTTCGTTCGAGCCGTCAATTGACTACGTTGTAACTAAGATCCCTCGTTTCAACTTCGAAAAATTCGCAGGTTCTAACGACCGTCTAACGACTCAGATGAAGTCGGTAGGTGAAGTTATGGCAATCGGCCGTAACCAGCAAGAGTCTCTTCAAAAAGCACTTCGTGGTTTAGAAGTTGGTGCAACGGGCTTCAACCCAATTGTTGCGCTTGACGATCCGAATGCAAATGAAAAAATCGTTCGTGAATTACGTGAGCCAGGTGCAGAGCGTATTTGGTTCGTTGCAGATGCAATGCGTCACGGTATGAGCGTTGAAGATGTGTTTGAGCTGACTAAGATTGACCGTTGGTACCTAGTTCAAATCGAAGACATCATCAAAGATGAAGCAAAAATCGTTGAAGGCGGCATGGCTGGCTTGAACAAAGATTTCTTACGCCGCTTAAAGCGTAAAGGTTTTGCTGATGCACGTATCGCTGAGCTATTAGGCGTAAGCGAGTCAGAAGTACGTAAGAAGCGTCATACTTTAGAAGTATTGCCTGTATACAAGCGAGTAGATACGTGTGCGGCAGAATTTAGCTCAGACACAGCTTACATGTACTCATCATACGATGAAGAGTGTGAAGCAAACCCGTCTGACAAAGACAAGATCATGGTTATCGGCGGCGGCCCTAACCGTATCGGTCAAGGTATCGAATTCGATTACTGTTGTGTACACGCAGCCCTTGCAATGCGCGAAGACGGCTACGAGACTATCATGGTTAACTGTAACCCTGAGACTGTTTCAACTGACTACGACACATCAGACCGTCTATTCTTTGAGCCAATCACGTTAGAAGACGTATTAGAAATCGTTCGTGTTGAAAAGCCAAAAGGCGTTATCGTGCAGTACGGTGGTCAAACACCACTTAAACTAGCGCGTGAACTTGAAGCGAACGGTGTGCCAATCATTGGTACTTCACCAGATGCAATCGACCGTGCTGAAGACCGTGAGCGCTTCCAGCAAATGGTTGAGCGTTTAGACCTGCTTCAGCCTGAGAATGCAACGGTTACTTCACTAGAAGAGGCAGTGGCTAAGTCTCAAGAAATCGGTTTCCCACTGGTTGTTCGCCCTTCATACGTACTGGGTGGTCGCGCGATGGAAATCGTATACGACGAAGACGATTTACGTCGTTACATGACTGAAGCGGTACAAGCGTCTAACGAAGCGCCAGTTCTACTTGACCGTTTCCTAGATGACGCGATTGAAATCGACGTAGATGCTATTTGTGACGGTGAGCAAGTTATCATTGGTGGTATCATGGAGCACATCGAGCAAGCAGGTGTTCACTCAGGTGACTCAGCATGTTCACTACCAGCTTACTCATTAAGCCCTGAAATCCAAGATCGCATGCGTGACCAAGTAACACGCATGGCGTTAGAGCTTGGCGTTGTGGGTCTAATGAATACCCAGTTTGCTGTTAAAGATGGCGAAGTATACCTAATCGAGGTTAACCCTCGTGCAGCGCGTACTGTACCATTTGTATCTAAGGCAACGGGTGTTGCACTTGCTAAAGTAGCTGCGCGTTGTATGGCGGGTCAGTCACTTGCAAGCCAAGGCGTGACGAAAGAAATTATTCCTCCTTACTACAGCGTAAAAGAAGTGGTACTTCCATTCGCTAAATTCCCGGGCGTTGACCCAATGCGTGGTCCTGAAATGCGTTCAACCGGTGAAGTTATGGGTGTGGGTGACACATTCGCTGAAGCATTCGCTAAAGCACAGCTTGGTGCAGGTAACGTAATGCCACGTGGTGGCCGTGCGCTACTTTCAGTTCGCAACAGCGATAAGAAGCGTATTGTTGAGCTTGCTCGTACGATGCGTGAATTAGGCTTCGAACTAGATGCAACTGGCGGTACTGCGAAAGCACTTGAAGAAGCAGGTATTGAAGCGCGTCGCGTAAACAAGGTTTACGAAGGTCGTCCTCATATTCTTGACCGTATTAAGAATGGCGAGTACAGCTACATTGTAAACACGACTGAAGGTCGTCAAGCGATTGAAGATTCTAAAGTACTTCGTCGTGGTGCACTGCAAGGTAAAGTAAATTACACAACAACGCTTAACGCTGCATTTGCTAACTGTAAAGCAAACTCTGCAGATGACCGTGCAACGGTTTCTTCAGTACAAGAGCTACACAAGCGCGTAAATTAATTGTCGAGGCATTGCCTAGTCTATGCATCGTGATATAGACTTAGTCAATTAATTGAAATATAAAAGCCCGGTTTTACCGGGCTTTTACTTCTGTACTTCTGGGAAAGAAAGACAATGCAACAAACTCCGATGACAGTACGTGGTGAGCAATTACTGCGTGAAGAGCTAAACGAATTAAAAACAGTTCGCCGTCCTAAGATCGTGGCTGACATTGCGGAAGCCCGTGAACACGGTGACTTAAAAGAAAATGCTGAATACCATGCTGCACGTGAAGAGCAGGGGTTCTGTGAAGGTCGTATTCAAGAAATTGAAGCAAAACTGTCGACTGTACAAATCATTGACGTTACTAAGATGCAAAATAATGGCAAAGTTATTTTCGGTTCTACAGTGACAATCGTGAATTGTGACACAGACGAAGAAACAACTTACCGCATCGTGGGTGATGATGAAGCAGACATCAAAAACAATCTGATTTCATTTAACTCGCCAATTGCACGCGGTTTGATTGGTAAAGAGTTAGATGATGCGGTAACCATCAAAACACCAAATGGTGATGTTGAATTCGAAATTATTGAAGTTCAGTACATCTAATTTCTTGTTGTAGATATTCTCTGAAAGCCAAGCATTAGCTTGGCTTTTTTTATACCTGTAATACCGTGTAATTGCAAAGTCAGCATGATAATTTAAAGTTAACGTATAAAAGAAAGGTTCAATCATCTTTAGGGATTAAAGCGTTTACTCATAGTGTTAATAATTGTCTATTCAAAACTGTAAGGATGCAGAAGATAGAGCAGTTAAGAAGTAGTAGCCAAGAAAAACTAAATAGCATTTAGCTAAAGACACGTTTTCTTTGCTTTTTATTTCTCACTTAATTTAAACAATTAGTGTAACAGGGAGCGTTAATTATGGTTGCTGATACTCATCTTCAATTTACATTGCAACATCAATTTTTTGATGTGTTGCTAGACAAAATATCTAGTTTAATTTGTTTAGAATCCCTTGCTCATTCCCACTACCATAGATTCATTAATCAACAGCAAGAAATAAGTAGATGTGGAGCTAGGGTGCTGTATGGTGGAAAATTCTATCAATTATCAAATGGCACAAAAACTCTTTATGAAGCAATCTTACTGACGAATGATAGTGAGCCTCTATTTGCTTCTTTGGCTGAGATCGAGTTTTTCTTAAAAAAGCATTCTATGCATGCCACTTTTATCGAACTAGCTGCAAGTCAAACAGTTCTTCCATGCTTTTATAAAAAAAATATGAGTTTGGTGACGGCTTCATTGCTGCAGCAATGGTTTAATTTCGGTCCATTTGGGTTTCATATTGAATGGTTAAAAGAGATGCCTAACTATAACGCCAGCTATATTACGAGGGCATTACTTTATCTAGATAAAAGCTTATCTGAAAAAGACTGGTTACTTGGTTATGGGCTACATTCGAACATCATGCCCATTTCAGACAATCACCCAACCATACATCAAATCATGAACAGCTTAGATATATGCCGACCAATTTGTATTTTGGATGCTCATTTACCAATTGCTTATGTCAATGATATCACTGCTGAACTGATTTTTAATCAACTAAAAGGGAATTCACCTTTTAAGCATTTTGAAGCGTTTAAAAGGTTGTTAGATGAGCAAGGGGGGTTGTTTGACCAGCAATTACTATGGCTGATTGATATTTTTCCAGAGGAGCAGCTGCGACAGCAAGCATCTCACCTGCTCACAACGATTGATGATATTTTATATAAAAGTAAAGAGGCAGGGTTTAGTTCGTTACTAGTAAATGACACACATAAATTCTCTAAACAGGTTATCGACTATTATCAGCAATATGCTTTACCTGTAAAAGTAGTCAGTGACGCCATAAATGATGGTGATTATGAAGTTCATATATCTCCTGAGTATCCGGTAGAGCCTTTATCTCCTTTGAGAACTCTTTTTACTACTTTAAAAAACCAAGCGATAAATAAAAAACAGCCTCAAAGTTTACAAACAATTTGTGCAGCTATGCAAAATGGGGTAACAGATGATGGCGGTTATGTTGTTTTGAGTGAAGACCCATTCAATGTTTATAAAGAAGATTTACTGTCAATTCACGTATTAGGAAAGGTTGACACAATTGATAGGGTCAGTTGACCCAATCAATTGTATTGAAGTTACCAGCTACCGGTATTTTCCATATCGACCCAAGGTTGCTGTGGTGGTAGAGAGTCACCTTTTTGTAATAGCTCGATAGAAATACCATCAGGTGATTTAACAAATGCCATATGGCCGCAACGAGGTGGACGATTTATGGTGACACCTGCATCCATGAGTTTTTGACAAAGCGCATAAATATTCTCGACGGCAAATGCTAAATGCCCGAAATTTCTGCCGCCAGTGTATTCTTCTGTATCCCAGTTGTAAGTAAGCTCAATAGTCGGGCTGAAAGTTTGTTTAGCCATTTCAAGCTGGCCTGGGGCCGCTAAATAGACCAATGTAAACCTGCCAGCCTCGCTATCATAGCGTTTCACTTCATTAAGACCTAATAGATCACAATAAAATGCTAATGATGCGTCTAAGTCTTTAACGCGCACCATAGTATGTAAAAATTCCATCATTGCTCCTAATCAACTTTGTGACAGACCTCATTAAACGAATAAAGTCTCAGGTTGGTTTGAAAAATCAATTAAATGTTCTAAGTTAAATTAAATACACATAGCTTAACGGACAATACTTATCTAGGGTAGGACAGATGAGTATGCAAAGGATATTAATGGCCAAATTAACCATTACCAGTGATAACAATGTTATTGATAGCATGACAGACATTGTTGCATGCTTGAATACCAGCGACTCAATTCAAAGATTTCTGCTCGATATTCACTGTATATTACAAAAAGTGACCTATGCCGATAATTTTTATGTAGTGCTATTCAAAAAAAATGGTGAGCTATCTTTTCCATATTTCCATGATGTCAAAGACGATATTCGGGCTGAAGATTTAGAAGATATTAAGTTTGAACAAATTAAAAAGACGCTTACAGCTTATGCTCTAGAGCAAAAAACAATTTGTAACTTTACTGATGTAGAAATTCAGCAGCTAATTGATGCTGGCACATTACAGGTGTTAGGCACAGTTCCGCAGCAATGGCTTTGCTTCCCGTTAAAGAATCGCAATCACTTTCTTGGCGCTTTCATAATTCAATCTTATCGGCGTAATGATGAATATTCTGGCGTCATTGTTGATGTACTTTACACCATTAGTCATGTCATCTCGTCTGCACTTGATGCATTTAATAATCAACAAGCTTTGCTCGAAGCCAATCAAACATTGCAAGATTATCAAGCAGAACTGGAGAAACATGTTGCAGCTCGAACACAAGAGCTGCAACAAAGCTTAGAAGATTTACAACATGAGGTTGAGAAAAGCGAAAAGCTGCAATCACAACTAGAATACGAGTCATTGCATGACAATCTGACAAATTTAGCGAATCGAAAGTATCTATTCAAAGAGCTGTCGCGGTTAGCCTCTAAATCAGAGAGAAATAAAATAGAAGTGTATGTGCTGTATTTGGATTTGGATGACTTTAAACCAATAAACGATGATTTTGGTCACAAAAGCGGTGATTTAGTGTTAAGAACGGTTGCGCAAAGGCTGACGAGTGAAGTTAGAGGATATGATTTGGTTGCCAGAATCGGAGGTGATGAATTTGTAGTTTTACTAATGGAACCGTTACATTTTGGTGTGTTGGAGCAGTTATGTAAGCGGTTGCTTAGCAGTATTCAACAACCTATTCAATTAGAATCAGATCAGATAGTTCAGTGTGGTTGTAGTATTGGCGTTGCAGGAAATTACAACCAACAGTTCAAGGCTGAAAATTTATTACATCAAGCAGATCAGTCATTGTACGAAGCAAAAAACAAAGGTAAAAACCAAGTTCACTTTGCTATGAGTCATGAGCAATAGGTTTAACTTGCTTTATCTTTTAGTTGCTTTAGGATCAAACTCAAACGTTTTGTAAATGCCTTGATATGATCCTTAGATTGTTATTTTTGTGTTGTTTAATCTCTCCAAGCTTAGTTAAAGCAATAGAGGTTTTAGACCTTTATGAAAGCACACTTTATATTAAAGATAAAACACGTGCCAGTCGCGTGGATGCAAGCCAAGCAGCGCTTACTAATGTAATCAAAAAGTTGACTGGCAAGTCCGAAGCAAGTTCTCACCCTTTAATTCGCCAAGCAATGCGCTCAATTTCTGACTACATGTTGAAATATGAGTATTTAGAAACACGTGATGGTGAATTACAAATTAAAGTAAAATTCGAAGCGCAAAAAGTTGAAGAACTTGTTCAAGACGCAAACCTGCCACTATGGGGTAATAGACGACCAAAGATAGCTATTTGGCTGGCGATTGAAGATGGTTTTCGTAGAGACTTCGTGACCCAAGAAAGCTACCCTCAGCTCGAACGTCTTATTTACGATACAGCTCAAGATTGGGGCGTACCAGTGGTTGTGCCACTGATGGATTTAGAAGATAGAAGCAAAGTTGGCATAGCAGAGGTGTGGGGTAACTTCTCTGAGCCAGTTGAGATTGCGTCGATGCGTTATCAAGCCGAGCGCGTGATCACAGCAAGAATGTTTAAGCCAGAAGCCAGTGATTTTTGGCAATTGGAGTGGCGCTATACTGATGCAGAATTATTCGAGTCGAATCAATTGGTAGGCGACAAGCAGCAGGTGTTGATTCAAATGGTTAATAACTTTTCTGATGCTTTGGTTAAGCAGTTTGCTATTGACCCAAATAAAACCTATGCGTCAGCAAGCTCAGTACTGACTGTCGATAAATTATCTGATTTTGTGACTATAGAACAGGCGAGAAGGCAGCTTATTAGTATCAGTACTGTTGTTGAAGTGGATGTGATCGAACGTACAAACGATGCGGTAAAGTTCCTGGTTGAGCACACCTCAGATGTTACCGATTTAGTCAAAGCGATTAAACTTGAGCAAAGCTTTACGCCTTTTGTAGATCCGAGAGCATTTTATCAATTAGAAGATAGCCATAACCTCAAGTATTCATGGGTAGGCGAATAATGCAGTTAGAGCCAATGCAAATGGCTTTGCCAGTGACTTTACCTGATGATGAAACTTTCAGTGCCTATTTTGGTGGGGAAGAGTCTCTTGAAGTTAATCACTTAAAGGCGACGTTAGAAAATCGCAATGACGACTTTCAATTTACTTATCTATGTGGCTTAGCTGATTCAGGAAAATCTCACTTACTTTATGCCACTTGTATTGCGGCACAAGAATTAGGCTTATCGACCATGCTTTTGAGCCTTCGAGAAGTGATCAGTTTTGGCCCAGAAGTACTCGATGGTTTAGAGTCTTTAGATGTCTTGTGTATAGATGACGTGCATTTAGTCGCTGGCGTAGATATATGGGAAAAAGCGCTCTTTAACTTTTTCAATCGATTTAATGAAAAAGGTAAGTGTTTAGTGGTTACGGCAGATTTGTTGCCTGATATGTTACATATCAACTTGCCTGATTTAGAGTCTCGTCTGAAATGGGGAACGACATTTCAGATCCGCTCAATGAGCGATGATGATAAAGCAGAAGCATTAGTTAAACGTGCGAACATGCGAGGTCTTGAATTAACCGACGAATGCGCGCGTTTTTTACTGACCAGATTAAGCCGTGATATGCGCGCTTTGCTCGATATTTTAGACAGACTCGATCATGCATCGATGGCTGCACAAAGAAAACTCACAATTCCTTTCATAAAAGCCACTTTAAAACTGTAGAAGGGCTAGAATACAGCCCTTGCTTTCAGTTATCATTGTCGATTAATAAACAGCAAATTACCTCAATAAAGATCAGGTAGAAAATGAACTTAGAGAATATCTTAGCCGAAGCGCTAGAAGCCGTTTCGAGCGCGAGCGAAATTGCGCACCTAGAAGATGTACGCGTAAAATACCTTGGTAAAAAAGGTGAGATCACAGGTCTTTTAAAGACTTTAGGTAAATTGGCACCAGAAGAGCGTAAAGACGCGGGTGCTGTGATCAACAAAGCTAAAACGCAAGTACAAGACGCAATTAACGAAAAGAGAGAAGCATTGGTTGCTGCTGAGCTTGAAAAGAAACTCGCTGCAGAAACAATTGATGTGACTTTACCAGGTCGTGTAATGCCGACAGGCGGCATTCACCCAGTAACTCGTACAATTGAAAGAATTGAAACTTTCTTTGGCGAGTTAGGTTTTGCTGTTAAATCTGGCCCTGAAGTTGAAGACGACTTCCACAACTTTGATGCATTAAATATTCCAGAGCATCATCCTGCACGAGCTGATCACGATACTTTCTACTTTAACCCTAAGTTGGTTTTACGTACGCAAACAAGTGGTGTACAGATCCGAACTATGGAAACTGAACAGCCGCCACTACGTATTATCTCTCCAGGCCGTGTTTATCGTAACGACTACGACCAAACACACACGCCAATGTTCCACCAAGTTGAAGGCCTAATGGTTGATACTGACGTGAGCTTTACTGAACTGAAAGGTATTTTGCACGACTTCTTACGCAACTTCTTCGAAGAAGACATGGAAATCCGTTTCCGTCCTTCATACTTCCCATTTACAGAGCCTTCAGCTGAAGTAGATGTTAAAGGTAAAAATGGTAAATGGTTAGAAGTATTAGGTTGCGGTATGGTGCATCCAAACGTACTGAAGTCTGTTGGCATTGACCCAGAAAAATACACTGGCTTTGCATTCGGCATGGGCGTTGAGCGTTTAACTATGCTTCGCTACGGTGTGAACGACTTACGTGCGTTCTTCGAAAATGACATGAAATTCCTAAACCAATTCAGATAAGAGCGAAAGAAATATGAAATTTAGTGAAAAGTGGTTACGTGAGTGGGTAAATCCAGCTATCGATACCGAGGCTCTTTCTGAACAACTTTCAATGGCTGGCCTTGAAGTTGATGGTGTGGATGCCGTTGCCGGTGACTTTAGTGGCGTTGTGATTGGTGAAGTGGTTGAGTGTGGTCAACACCCTGATGCTGACAAATTACGCGTAACAAAAATCAATGTAGGTGAAGACGAGCTGCTAGACATCGTATGTGGTGCAGCAAATTGTCGCCAAGGCCTAAAAGTTGCAGTTGCTAAAGTTGGTGCGGTATTACCGGGTGACTTTAAAATTAAAAAAGCAAAGCTTCGTGGTCAACCTTCTCATGGCATGTTATGCGCATTTGAAGAGCTAGGCATGGCTGAAAGCTCTGATGGTATTTTAGAACTGCCAGCAGACGCACCAATTGGCCAATGTATTCGTGAATACTTTAACCTTGATGACGTGACAATTGACGTTGACCTAACAGCAAACCGCAGTGACTGTTTAGGCATTAAAGGTCTTGCACGTGAAGTGGGTGTATTGAACAGCCAAGACGTGACTGAAGTTGCGATTGCTGCAGTTGAGCCAACAATTGAAGACACGATTAATATTGAGCTAGTAAATAGCCAAGCTTGTCCTCGTTACTTAGGCCGTATCATTAAAGGTATTAACCTTGAAGCGACAACACCGCTATGGATGGTTGAAAAGCTTCGTCGTTCAGGTGTACGCTCAATCGACCCGGTTGTTGACGTAACAAACTACGTGTTACTAGAGCTTGGTCACCCAATGCACGCGTTTGACTTAGCAGCAATTGAAGGTGGAATTAAAGTTCGTAACGCAAACGAAAATGAAGAGCTTGTGTTACTTGATGGTAATACTGCAAAACTTAACCCTTCAACTTTACTTATTGCTGATAACAACAAAGCGCTAGCAATGGCGGGTATTTTTGGCGGAGAAGGTTCAGGCGTTAAAGAAGGTACGCAAGACATTTTACTTGAAAGTGCATTCTTCGCACCACTGGCGATTGCAGGTCAAGCTCGTAGCTATGGCTTACACACAGATGCATCGCACCGTTACGAGCGTGGCGTTGATCCTAAGTTACAGCGAGATGCCATGGAGCGTGCAACAGCATTACTTCTTGAGATTGTAGGTGGTGAAGCAGGTCCAGTTGTTGAGGCTGTGTCTGAAGCAGATCTTCCAGTTGAGAAGTCAGTAACACTTCGACGTGAGCGTTTAGACCGTGTTATCGGTTATCACATTGAAGACGCTAAGGTAACAGATATTCTAACTCGCTTAGGTTTAACGGTTGAATTTACAAATGACACTTGGAATGCACAAGTGCCAAGCTACCGTTTCGACATCAGCATCGAAGAAGACCTAATCGAAGAAGTGGCGCGTGTATTTGGTTATAACAACATTCCAAATGTAGCACCGACAGCTGCGCTTAAGATGACAACGCACCAAGAAGCTAAGCTTCCAGTTGCTAAGTTCAGAAATGAGCTGGTTGCACGTGGCTACCAAGAAGCGATTACGTACAGCTTCGTTGACCCTAAAGTACAGCAGCAGCTTCATCCACAAAGCGATGCGTTAGTATTACCACACCCGATTTCGATTGAAATGTCAGCAATGCGTGTAAGCTTAATGACAGGTTTAATCAACACGGTTGTATATAACCAAAACCGTCAGCAATCACGTTTACGTTTCTTTGAGCACGGCTTAAAGTTCTTAAAAGATGAGACTGCAGAAAACGGTGTGAGCCAAATTGCGGTTCTAGGCGGTATTATTTACGGTAATACACATAACGAGCATTGGTCAATTGAGTCTAAGCCGGTAGATTTCTTTGACGCTAAAGGTGATGTAGAAGCCTTGATTGCTTTAACAAATGATGTAAGTCGTTTCTCGTTCAAAGCCGAAGCAAATGATGGCCTACACCCAGGTCAATCTGCAGCAATTTACCTTGATGACAAAAAAGTTGGCTTTATTGGTGCTGTTCATCCTCAGCTTCAAAAGTCTCTTGGTTTAAACAATGCAGCGTTTGTATTTGAAATTGAAGCAGATGCATTAGTTGCTCGTAAGCTGCCAGAGGCGGTTAGCGTGTCAAAATTCCCATCAAATCGCAGAGATATTGCTATTTTAGTTGCGGATGACGTAAAAATAGGCGATATTTTAAATAGCATTGAGAAAGTTGGCGGAAATCAATTAGTTGACCTAAACTTATTCGATGTGTACAAGGGTAAAGGTATTGAGCCGGGCTTTAAGAGCTTAGCGATTGCCCTTACATTGCAAGCAGTTGATAAAACGCTCGAAGAGAATGACATCAATACGCTTGTAGAAAACGTGGTGGCAGAACTTGCCAACAAATTTAATGCATCGTTGAGGGACTAGATATGGCGCTTACTAAAGCAGACATAGCTGAACACCTATTTGAAAAATTGGGGATGAACAAAAAGGATGCCAAAGACATAGTTGAAGCGTTTTTTGAAGAAATCCGCTCAGCGCTGGAAAAAGGAGAGCAGGTAAAGCTTTCTGGTTTTGGCAACTTTGATCTAAGAGACAAAAAAGAGAGACCAGGACGTAATCCTAAAACTGGAGAAGATATTCCAATCTCTGCACGTCGTGTTGTAACTTTCCGCCCTGGGCAGAAGTTAAAGACACGTGTAGAAGTAGGAACAAGCAAAGAATAGCTTAACTAACCTGAACTTTGGTTAACAGATTTATTATCCATCGTTTAGGCTAACAGTCTCACCTGATTTATAAATAAAACCCTAGCGAACGCTGGGGTTTTTTATTTTGAAAAGCTAAAAGCACACAATAACGAGCCTAAAATTCAGGCATAAAAAAACGCCTCATTAAGAGGCGTTTCCAGTATTTATTGATAAATTAATCAATTAGGTCTTCAACACCAACAATTAACCAAGGTGCTTCACCTTGAGTTTGGCGCTCTAAGTGCCAAATCTCATGAATAGGCTCTTCTTGATTGTCACCAAGGTCACGGTATTTACCTTTAAACATAATGCTCACTTCCCAAACATGTGGGTGTGTGTCAGCACGAACAAGTTGCGCGTCAACAAATATTACTTCGGTTGCAACACTGTCATGTTGTTCACGCTCAGCTTTAAATTCTTCAACTAATGCTGGGCTTAGGTACTCAGCCATTTTGTTGTAGTCTTTGTCATTCCAGGCTTTTTGAACTGTGTGGTAGTGGTCACGTGCACCTTGTAAGAAGCCGTTAACATCGAAATCTTTAGGCAGATTAAATGGCACATCATTTTGCTGTCCGAAACCTCCTGAAGACTGCATTGGTTGCTGCGCTTGGAACTGCTGTGGCTGTTGTTGGAATTGTTGCTGCTGACCAAATTGAGGGCCACCTGCCATTTGTGGCTGTTGGCGTTTTGCCATCATGCCCTTGATCAACTTGAAAATAACAAATGCTGCAATTGCTAACAGGATCATTTCTAAGAACTGGAAGCCTTCAAAATCATCACCCATCATAGCTGCAATTAGACCACCTGCTAATAAGCCACCAAGTACACCGGCCATAATGCCTTTTTTACTTGATTTTCCAGCTGTTTTTGCAGGTAAGCTTTTTGTATCAACTTGTTGTTTTTGCTGAGTAGTTGAAGTGCTGTGTGTTTTTCCTGATTTCTTTTTACCGAACTTCTTACGGGCTTCAGCATCGAAGCTAGTTGCGAATAAAAGTGAGATCAGTGAAAAAATAACGAGAAAGTTTTTCATACTATTCCTATTAAACTGAAGTTTTGGTTAGTTTAAATAATGAATAGTTAAAGTTAAATAAAATTTTATAAAAAAGTGTTTAAAGACAGTTTTAATCGAACTAAATGTCAGCAATTATGGAATTTAGTAACATTCGGTGATCCCCATATCGACGATTCTATCTGTTTCACCACTGTTGTTAAATTGATAAAGGCTCTTATTGATATCACCCAGTAGTGTTCTCCAATTAGGGGATCGTTTACTCAATGCAAAGTAAAGATTGTTGTATTGGAGTGAGTGGGTTTCACGTTCTATATTCCTTAATAGAGTCGCTTTTTCTGGTCGAGGTAATTCGGAGTAACTGACGGTGAATTTAAGTACTTTTGGATCGCCAATAATTAAATCTACACGCTTACCAACTAATAATTTGACCAGCTGTAAGTCATCAACAGCTTCAATAATGGTAAACTCATCATTGTCCATCATGGCATCAAATTCAGGGGTATTTTGATAACCTCTTACTACACCAATTTTTTGACCTTTAAGTGACAGTAAGTTTCCGGTAAATCGATCAGCATCACCTTTACGTTTTAAAAAACCTATTTCACCACCTGGGAAGGGGTTTGAAAGCGCGAGAAGTTCGCGCCTAGTTTTTCCCTCAACCGTGTCTGAGGGGGCAGAGTCTTCAATATAGTACTCAGGCATGAGAATATCAGCTTTGCCGAGTTCGGTGGCTCTTACTGCTCTGGCCCAGGGTAGAAACTCGATATATACACTGTATCCTTGTTCGACAAGCAAAGCGACGGTGAATTGAAATACCCAACCTTTATTACATAACTGACTTCCAATATAAGGCGGCCAATCAAGGGTTACGATGTGGACAGGTTTTGAATCGTTTGCATTAAACAGTAAGCCATTTTTATAAGTTTTCCCTTGAACTACTTGATATATATTATCTTTGAAATAGCCAACATTCATACTTGCAAAAGTACTAGAGCTAAATAGAACAATAATAAAAATAAATAGTCGCATGAGGATGTTAGTCTTAAAAAACTTATAAATAAGTTTAGAAAGGAGAGGTAAAAACGTAAAGACAAAAATAAAGAAAGCCGACAAATGTCGGCTTTTCTGAATTTGAAAGCAAAGTTCAAATTATTGAACTAACTCTTGATCGCTGAATTGGTCAGCAAATAATGGGCTTGATAGGTAACGCTCTGTTGCACTTGGTAGAATAACAACAATGTTCTTATCTGCGTTTTCTGGCTTTTCAGCAAGGCGTTTAGCTGCAACAACTGCAGCACCTGAAGAAATACCCACCAGGATACCTTCATCGCGCATTAGCTGGTGTGCCATTTCAATTGCATCTTCATTTGAAACTAGCTCAGTACCATCGATAAGTTCTAGATCAAGGTTATCAGGGATGAAACCTGCACCGATACCTTGGATTTTGTGAGGACCAGGCTTAACTTCTTCACCAGCAAGTGTTTGCGTGATTACAGGAGAATCAACAGGCTCAACCGCGATTGCTTTCACATCAAGGCCTTTCTCTTGTTTAAGGTAGCGTGTAGTACCAGAAATTGTACCACCTGTACCAACACCGGCAACGAAGAAGTCAACTTTGCCTTCCATCGCTTCAAAGATTTCAGGACCTGTTGTTTCGAAGTGAATTTTCGGGTTAGCAGGGTTCTCGAATTGTTGAAGTAATACATACTTTTCTGGATCGCTTGCTAGGATCTCATTCGCTTTTTCGATAGCGCCTTTCATACCTTTAGCGCCTTCAGTCAGTACTAGATTAGCGCCTAATGCTTTAAGTAGCTTACGACGTTCAAGGCTCATTGTGTTTGGCATAGTTAGCGTTAGCTTATAACCACGAGATGCAGCAACAAACGCAAGTGCGATACCTGTGTTACCAGATGTTGGCTCGATGATTTCTTTGCCTTCAGTTAAAGTACCTGCTTTTTCAGCTTCCCAGATCATTGAAGCGCCAATACGACACTTAACACTGAAGCTTGGGTTACGTGCTTCAACTTTAGCGAAAACGTTACCACCTGTTACACGGTTTAATTTAACGATCGGAGTATTGCCAATAGTTAGGCTATTATCTGCAAAGATTTTAGACATTGTGTTCTCTTTCATGATCTAGATTTAATTAGTGTTCACTTTACTGAGGTCGGACAAAAACAGAAGTAAAGATTGGCTATAAGATATATCAAATATGCTTATAGCCGAAAAGTATAAAAAGTTTGTTTTATATGCTTTACATTACATTAACCAAGCATAGCTAAACTTCATAAAGAAAGTCTTTGAATCCTTTGTAATTTCTTCTAATTCATCATCTTGATAGCCACTATCAGAGAAGCCAGCAAAGAACACAGTTTGAGGGTTTAACTTATAAGAGTAAAGTAGCTGTGTGCTTAACCCTTTATAAGTGGCATCAACTGAGTCGATGTAATTACTCGGGTTGCGTTCAATGTCTGTTTTAATCACAGCCAATCTTAAATAGCTATTTAAATTAAACTGATAAGTCATTCGTACATCAGTTAGATTGGCAGTGAATACATCTGCGCCATCTGCTTCTAATGTTTGATAAGTATGTCTGAATCGCAGTTCAAAATGCTTGCCTAAATTCAGATTAATGACAGGGCGTACTCTGAACTGTTCTCCTAGACGGTTGTTAGCAAGGTCTACTTTATTACCCGTGCTAATATTAAGGCTGGTAAACACACCTGATACCGGCTTCATTTCCATGTAGGTCCAGAGGTTGTTTTCGGTAAACAAATCTGTGTTTCCGTCGATGGCAAGGCTTGCTTCGTTATGTCTAAGGCCTGTACGTTTTCTATGTTCTACACCTGTATTAATATGACTTTGCAGTGGACCATTAATAGAGAAGTTAGTTTGTACTTCTTTCTCTAATAATTCATTATTGTCGTTATGCGTAATGTCCCAATCAGTGTACCAATTAGCACGGTTCCACCAAGTGTTCTCATCGCCATACCAACGATACTCGTAACCGGCCAAAAACTTATTGAAGTCGATTTGCGACATAAAGCCTAAATCAGAGCGTAGACCTCTATCTCGGTACTGATAGCTGGTAAAAGCACGCCAATGCTTTTCGTTATGCTCATAATTTAATAAGTAGCCCATACCTTTAGTATCTACTTCATTAAGCACACGTAAAGTGCTTTCATTTAAATCGCAGTCTGAGCTTTCTTCGCATTCTGGCTGAGATGGTTTTTGGCAGTCGCCTTGTTCACCATTACACAGTTCATCAACAAAAGCTTGCGTATAGTCGGTATCTGAAAACAATACTTGCGCTTTAAAAATATCGTTATTTGTAAGCTTATACTTGCTGTCTAAGCTAATCACTTGGTTACTGTAATCATTGCTTTGCCTTACCGTTGTTGTCGTTCCTACAGATAACACATTGTTAAAGTCATAGCGGTATCTTAATGCTAGGTTCTCGCTTTTTTGGTCAAATGAAACAACGCGCGAGCCTAAGTTACCCGGGATCATTACATTTAGTTTTTCATCGTTAGCGATGAAGGCACCAACAGTGTGACCTTGCTTATTACTGGTAAACTTCACGCCATAATCTGGCGCAGCAATATTTCTGGTATGGATCAGGTTTAAATGTGATGAGAAGTAGTCAGAATTATCTAAAAAGAAAGCACGCTTTTCTGGAAAGAACAAACTAAAGCTATTGTTGACGCTGAGCTGGCCTGTATCGGCTTCTACTTGAGAAAAGTCAGGATTCAGAGTGGCGTTAAGTGTCATATCAGGGGTGATAGCCCATTTTACATCTAAGCTTGGCTCGACATTATCTTCATCAATCCATTCACCAGTCTCATTACCATCGATATCTCGAGTTTGTTGTTTACTTGCAACCAGTGAGGGAATAAGCGCAAAGTTGTTGCCTTGTTTTGCTTGCTCAAAGCCGGTGTACTCAGGCATTTGGCAGATCCAACAGTTATTGGCATGTTCAATCTGCATACTCGAAATACGAAGACGTTGATCTCGTGGGTAGAACCTTAAAAACTCCATAGCCATGGTTTTTGTGTCTATACTGTCATCAAAATTCAAAACCCTTAAAGGAATTTCTACTTCGACGTAATAACCACCCTCATGGATGGTACCAGCACTATCCCAAATACCATTCCAAGAGCTGTTTTCGCTTTTCGTTAGTTCATTTTCAATAGAATCTTGTTGCACACCAAGAGGATTAATAAATAATTGATAAGCACTCAAGCTATTGTTGAATGAGTCAATTTTGATACCAACAAGGTCATCGTTCCAAGCACTATCACGGTCTCGATAGAAAGCGCGAATAAGTTCAGGGTTTGGGTCTTTTGCATCGAATGCAATGAATAATGAGGTACCATTTTCGAATACGTAAGCCGTTGTTTCAATTGGGCTCTTAATGTTTTCTTGTGGCCATGTAACATTATTAATTGTTATTTTTTTTGCTTGTTGCCAAACGGCTTCGTCAAGTTTGCCATCAATTTCAGCCGTAGCGTTAATAAAAGGCAGTGATTCAGAGGCAAATGATTGACTAGAAGCAGCGAGTAATGCTGCAAAGATGGTCGATAGAGAAGTTTTTAACATTATTGCGGTAATTTATAACACCAGAAATTAGCATAAATTAAATAGCACTCTAAGTTTGTTAACAATGCATAATCGTTAGAGGCACCGTTTTTTAAGTTAAGTGTCTCAGTGTGTACCTGTTATGCTAATTCTTATGAAGAATAACGAATTTATAACAAATTCTCTGTAAAACATGTTAAAACGGCGCATCGTTTTTATCAGGGATAATTTATGTCGTTAATTTTGAAGTTACTTGCCGGTATCGCCGCAGGTATTGTGGTGGGCTCATATCTACCTTTACCGCTAGTAGAGCTACTTTACACATTTAAAGTGATTGTAGGTCAATTAATTAGTTTTACCATTCCTTTAATTATCTTGTTTTTCATAGCCTCAGGTATTGCAGGTTTGCCTAAAGAAGCGGGGCATTTATTAGGTAAAACAGTGGGCTTTGCTTATGGCTCTACTATTTTAGCGGGCACCTTAGCTTTCTTGTTGGTAAACGCTTTCGTTCCATTTTTTGAAGGCACAACAACTTACCAAGCTGTTCAAGGCACAGAACTAAAGAGTTTTATTAATATTGAAATCCCACCTTTGATGGGCGTAATGACTGCACTGGCAGCTGCATTCATTTTTGGTATTGGTATTAGTCAACTGGCATTGAAAGACCTACAGAATGTAGTTGATCAAGGTCGTGATGTCATTGATGCTTTGCTAGCGAAAGTGATTATTCCTGCTCTTCCTTTTTACATTGCGGGTGTATTCGCTGAAATGGCGGTTGCAGGCACAGTGGCTGATACTTTAAGCACGTTTGGTATTGTTTTAGTTGCTGCGGTAGTAATGCACTGGTTGTGGTTATCTGTTTTGTTCATCGGTTCGGGTATTTTGTTAAAGCGTAGCCCAATCGAATTAGTCAAAAACATGTTACCGGCTTACTTTACTGCGATAGGAACTATGTCTAGTGCGGCAACTATTCCAGTTTCTTTACGAGCGAGTAAAGCTAATGGCGTAAAAGAGGAAGTCGCCAACTTTTCTGTGCCACTGTGTGCAACCATTCACCTTTCAGGTTCAACCATTACAATAGTAACGTGTGCTATGGCAGTAATGTTATTGTCACCAGAAATGTCGATGCCTAGTATTACAAGCATTTTGCCATTTATTTTGATGTTAGGTGTTGTCATGATCGCAGCCCCAGGTGCACCAGGAGGAGCGGTGATGTCAGCACTGGGCTTATTGACTTCAATGCTTGGTTTTTCTGAAGGCGCAGTTGCGTTAATGATTGCACTTTATCTAGCCCAAGATAGCTTTGGTACAGCGTGTAATGTCACCGGCGATGGTGTGATTGCATTATGGGTGAATAAGTTCTCAGAGCAAGGCAAATAATATAATAAAACACAGTCACTTAAAGTAAAAAGACTAGAACCAACATTCTGGTCTTTTTTAGTTATTTAGTATGGTTTTTTAGCTAATACAAAAGTTTATTCGTTATTTTTTACATAATTATGTGTTAATCTCGAATTGCTATTTTCTGTGATTGCGATTACCAAATTTTCTGTGAGGGTGTGCCATTGATTAATGTGCTATTAGTTGATGATCATGAGCTAGTAAGAACCGGCATCAAACGAATTCTAGATGATGTTCGTGGCTTTAAAGTAATAGGTGAAGCTAAAACGGGTGAAGAAGCGGTGAAGTTTTGTCGCGATAATAACCCGGATATTGTTTTAATGGACATGAATATGCCTGGGATTGGCGGTCTCGAAGCGACAAAAAAAATATGCCGATACAATCCTGATATAAAGGTAATTGTATTAACTGTACATTGTGAAGACCCATTCCCAAGCAAAGTAATGCAAGTGGGCGCACAGGGCTACCTGACCAAAGGTACAGGCTCAGACGAAATGATCAATGCCATCCGTGCGGTAAACTCAGGACAGCGATACATTGCCCCTGAAATTGCCCAACAAATTGCGCTTGCGCAGTTTAGTGGTCGCAACGATGAAAACCCATTTCAATCTTTATCTGAGCGCGAGCTGCAAATCATGTTGATGATCACTAAGGGTGAAAAAGCACAAGATATTGCAGACAGGCTTAACTTGAGTTCAAAAACGGTGAACAGCTATCGTTACCGCATGTTCGAAAAACTAAATGTAGGCGGTGATGTAGAGCTGACACATTTAGCCATTCGCCATAAAATGATTGATATAGACACATCGAACTAATCATCTTTAATGGCAGTATTTGATTCAAAAGCCTTTTTAAAAACATTATCTACAGAACCTGGTGTTTATCGTATGTACGATGCACAACATCAGGTTATTTATGTTGGTAAGGCGAAAAATTTAAAAAAACGCGTTTCGAGTTACTTTCGTAGTAACATCCCTGACGCTAAAACCCGAGTATTGGTAAGTAACATCGCTAATATAGAGGTGACGCTGACAAATACAGAAACCGAAGCTCTACTTTTAGAAAATAATCTAATAAAACAGTATCAACCTAGATACAACATCTTATTAAGGGACGATAAGTCTTACCCTTATATTTTCTTAAGTGGACATAAGCACCCTAGGTTGGCTTTTCACCGAGGAAGCCGAAAACAAAAAGGTGATTATTTCGGTCCGTACCCAAGTAGTGCCGCAGTATCAGAAAGTTTGCGCTTAATGCAAAAAATTTTCCCTGTTCGCCAATGCGAAGATGCATATTACCGTGCCCGTAGCCGACCGTGTTTGCAATATCAGCTAAAACGTTGTGCGGCACCTTGTGTTGGCAAGGTTTCTGACGATGAATATAAAGAACAAGTCGATCTGGTAAAGCAGTTTTTATCAGGAAAATCTCATCAAGTGATTGCGGCCTTGGTAGAGAAGATGGAACAGGCCAGTATGGCCTTGAACTTTGAACTCGCCGCAAAAGTGCGAGATCAAATTGCGATTTTAAGACAAATGCAAGAACAGCAGTTTGTGGCTGGTAATCTAGGTGAAATAGATATTATTGGTTTCCAGCAGCAAAACGGCATTTGTGCGATTCATTTATTAATGGTCCGAGACCATAAAGTACTGGGGAGTAAGACCTACTTCCCTAAAGTGCCTAAAGACTCGCAACAAGACGAAATTGTCACGTCATTTATTGGGCAATATTATGTAGGCGCGGGCACGCAACGTCAGATCCCGAAAGAAATCGTGCTGCCTTTTGAATTGCAAGAGCAAAATGAACTCATTAATGCGCTATCGCAACTGGCTGATAAAAAAGTAGAGTTAAAGGCGTCTGTTCGCTCTGAACGTGCGCAATATCTCGCACTTGCAAATAAAAATGCATTAAACAGCATTGTTGTAAAACAAAACGCGCAAGATTCCATTACTAAACGCTACGCTTTATTAAAAGAAGCATTGCAATTGAGCGATATCAACCGTATGGAGTGTTTCGATATCAGCCATACTATGGGTGAAAATACCATTGCTTCCTGTGTGGTATTTGATGGTAGTGGTCCAAATAATAAAGAATATCGCCGCTATAACGTCACAGGGATCACACCAGGTGATGACTATGCGGCAATGGCATTTGCTTTGAATAAACGTTATGGCAAGTTGAAAGATGAAGAGAAGATCCCAGATGTTATCTTTATAGATGGTGGTAAGGGACAACTTAATAAAGCAGAAGCGTTTTTTGAAGATTGGCCGCATAGCAAAATGCCATTGCTAGTCGGTGTAGCGAAAGGCACAAGCCGAAAACCCGGTCTAGAGACATTATTGATAGATGGTGGCAGACGAACGGTTAACCTTGACTCAGATTCACCTGCTTTACATCTAATTCAACATATACGAGATGAATCACACCGTTTTGCCATAGCAGGGCATAGAAACAAACGGCAAAAACAGCGAACTCAATCTTTGTTAGAAGAAATAGAAGGAGTAGGGCAGAAACGTCGACAAGCCTTGTTAAAATACTTAGGTGGTATGCAAGGTGTAAAATCGGCTACTATAGCGCAGTTAAATCAAGTGCCAGGGATCAGCCAAGATATGGCTGAAAAGATATTTAATCATTTGCATGACAAAGCCTAATTGATCATGCAACACTATAAAAAAAGATACACAAAGTAGTTATGTGGAATATTCCTAATACCCTAACAACATTTAGATTGTTACTTATCCCTGTTTTTGCAGTGGTGTTTTATTTGCCTTATTCATGGGCTTTTTTTGCAGCCGCCTTTATTTTCTGGCTAGCATCGGTAACCGATATTCTTGATGGCTACTTGGCACGAAAACTAGATCAATCAACGCCTTTTGGAGCGTTTTTAGATCCTGTTGCAGATAAAGTCATGGTGAGTGTGGCTCTCGTTGTTTTAGCAACCCACTATCAAAACATCTTTATTACTTTGGCTGCGCTTATCATTATTAGCCGCGAAATTGTGATATCAGCACTAAGAGAGTGGATGGCCGAGCAAGGCAAACGTGGCAATGTAGCAGTGAGTAATATGGGTAAGTTTAAAACTGCTGCACAAATGTTAGCCATTATTGGTTTGATTTGGCAGTATGCGCCTTGGATGACCATGTTAAGTTATGCCCTTTTGGCAATTGCAACACTATTAACTGTGACGTCAATGTTGGCATATTTGAATGCGGCAAAGTCTGAATTGATTAAATCTTGATATTTTACGGCTATATAGGCAGCAGTTTAGATAAAAATTGAGCAAACGATTAAAAACATTCATTTTTTATATTGACGCATTATTAAAGATCTGTAGAATGCGTCCGTGTTGAGAGGGCAGTATGCCTCAAAACGATAAAAGAAGTGAGTAAATGACTTACTTTGGAATGCGAGTATAGCTCAGCTGGTAGAGCGCGACCTTGCCAAGGTCGAGGTCACGAGTTCGAACCTCGTTACTCGCTCCAATCTTTTATACGTCGGCGGAATGGCAGAGTGGCCATGCAGCGGATTGCAAATCCGTCTACCTCGGTTCGACTCCGGGTTCCGCCTCCATTTCTCAACACTCCACATGCGTAAGCAGCCCGATGCCCGGGTGGTGGAATTGGTAGACACAAGGGATTTAAAATCCCTCGTCAGTAATGACGTGCCGGTTCAAGTCCGGCCCCGGGCACCATTGGTTTTAGAATCAATTGATGCGAGTATAACTCAGCTGGTAAAACGTAAAGGCGCGACCTTAGTTTTTTTTAGTTGAATTAAAAAGCAACATGGAATGCGAGTATAGCTCAGCTGGTAGAGCGCGACCTTGCCAAGGTCGAGGTCACGAGTTCGAACCTCGTTACTCGCTCCAAATTGGTTTTATATGCAACGCAAAACCCGATGCCCGGGTGGTGGAATTGGTAGACACAAGGGATTTAAAATCCCTCGTCAGTAATGACGTGCCGGTTCAAGTCCGGCCCCGGGCACCATTGATTTTAGAATCAATTTGATGCGAGTATAGCTCAGCTGGTAGAGCGCGACCTTGCCAAGGTCGAGGTCACGAGTTCGAACCTCGTTACTCGCTCCAAATTGGTTTTAATGTTAAAGATTTATGGAACGCGAGTATAGCTCAGCTGGTAGAGCGCGACCTTGCCAAGGTCGAGGTCACGAGTTCGAACCTCGTTACTCGCTCCAATTTATCTTTAACTTAAAAATGTTAAACGGAATGCAAGTATAGTTCAGCTGATAAACATAGAGACGCGATCTTGTTTTTATCTAATCTGAATTAAAAAGCATTATGGAACGCGAGTATAGCTCAGCTGGTAGAGCGCGACCTTGCCAAGGTCGAGGTCACGAGTTCGAACCTCGTTACTCGCTCCAACTTAACATTTACTCTAAATAAATGAATGCAAGTATAGTTTAGCTGATAAAGGTAAAGACGCGACCTCGTTTTATCTCAGTTGAAATAAAAAGCATTATGGAACGCGAGTATAGCTCAGCTGGTAGAGCGCGACCTTGCCAAGGTCGAGGTCACGAGTTCGAACCTCGTTACTCGCTCCAATTTATTTTGAACATTTAGGCGGAATGGCAGAGTGGCCATGCAGCGGATTGCAAATCCGTCTACCTCGGTTCGACTCCGGGTTCCGCCTCCATTATCGAAAGATAACTCTCCACATGCGAAAGCAGCCCGATGCCCGGGTGGTGGAATTGGTAGACACAAGGGATTTAAAATCCCTCGTCAGTAATGACGTGCCGGTTCAAGTCCGGCCCCGGGCACCATTTATTCTCTTAAAACTTTTCTTTTTAATCTTATTAAAAACTAACTTTCTAACTTTCTAACTTTCTAACTTCTCGCTTTATTTTGTGCAATAAAAAAGGCGCGTGTCGCACCTTTTAAAAATTTAAACTGATTTTCTTTATTCAGTATCAGCCATAATACCCCAGCCATCGCCATAGCCTTCATGTGAATTGGCAATGCTTTCTAGGTATTGTTCAGTTTGGCTTAAAAGCTGATGTTCTGGCACCATTTCAACCGTTGTTACAACTTCCCATACACCTGTGTCTTTACACTTTTGTAATTCGGTCTTTGGCGCAAGCTCATCTTCAGAAATTGCTTTAGCAAAAGACTCAGCTTGATCTTTTTGCTCAAATAAAATGAAAAAGTCGACCATGTGCATTTGGTTTAAGTTAATGCCTTCAGCAGCCATTTCAGCTAATAATTGGCCGTTATCGTCATCAGGAAATTGCATAGTGTTACCCAGTATTTTTAACTATGTGTATTGTCGGTGATATTAGCAAAAATAAAAAGCTTTAAAGCGAGATTTATTGTTCATCTATTGTTGATTTGAAATATGCTACACTGGCACTTCGGTATGGGAGGGAAGTATTTGAAACTGTTTGCGATTGTTGTTATTTGTTGGTGTTTAACTTTTTCTTTATCAACACAGGCTGAGGCGCAATGGCAAGTTGAGGCCATTGAATTTGGCGAAATGCCTGATGAGTTGAGTAAAAATATCAATGGCACGTTGAAGCCGCTACTCAATCAGCCTTTTTCGCAGTCGTTAGAAAACAAATTACTTTCTCAGACCGAGCGAGCTTTACAGGCGCTTGGCTATTATCATGCAAATATCACCTTATCACGTGTCGAGCAAAGCAGTACCCTCAAAATAGAGGCAGAGATTGGCGAACCTATTCGTTGGAAATCGATTCAAATTGAAATAAAAGGCGAGGCCAATAAAGACTCATTTTTGCAAAAAGTATTGTCTAGCATTCCTATTAAAGCCAATGACATAGTTAATCACGATAATTATGAGCAGACAAAAAGTGTGCTTGAATCAAGCCTGATCTCGAAAGGGTATTTTGATTTTAAATGGCTTACTCATCGCCTAGAAATTCATAAACAAAAAAACTTTGCGGTAGCTAAGCTAAAACTAGACTCGGGAAATCGTTATCGTTTTGGCAAAGTTGAAGTGAGCAGGCAAAGTTTGGCGAAAAAATATATTCAGTCACTTGCGCCATTTGATGAAAATACCTTATACGATGAAAACTTACTGTCTGAATATAATTTAGCACTGAATAAAACCC
The DNA here is from genome assembly GCF_001444405.1 of Pseudoalteromonas phenolica. Lineage (NCBI taxonomy): Bacteria > Pseudomonadati > Pseudomonadota > Gammaproteobacteria > Alteromonadales > Pseudoalteromonadaceae > Pseudoalteromonas > Pseudoalteromonas phenolica. Next base: position 2,673,014 of record NZ_CP013187.1, on the reverse strand, counting down.
CGTATTTCAGTGCCATTAAAGTTTATCCACAATTACAAAACCGAAAAAATAATTTAGTACCCATTCGTATTGAGGTGGTCGATAAGCCAGCCAATACGTTTGAAGTGGGGGGCGGCTTTAGTACAGAGATAGGCGCAAAAGCACGATTTAAATGGTCAAAGCCATGGATCACCGAAGATGGTCATTTTTTTGATGGCAATTTATTTGTTGCTGAAAAACAGCAGCGTGTCACAGGCAGTTATAGCATTCCGGTGAGCAACCCGAATGATGACTTGTGGCGGGTGACAACCGGTTATGCTCTTGAAGATGAACTGACTGAGGGAGTTAATAGTAAAATCTGGAACGTACAGTTACAGCGCCAATGGTTAACCAGTAATAACTGGGTACGCACGGCATTCTTAAAAAGAGAGCATGAAACAACAACTCAAGCAGGTATCACCGATAAAACGGAGATGTTAATTCCGGGTATTAGCTATGCCAAAAAACAAGCCGTTGGCGGTGTCACGCCTTCTTGGGGGCAACAAACCTTGATCTCGTTAGAGTTCGCCAGTGATGATTTAATTTCTTCCACAACTTTGTTTAAAGCACAGTGGGAGCAAGCATGGTTAAGAAAGTTTGCACTTAAGCATTGGTTTATTGCAAGGCTAGATGCGGGTGCCATTGTCACTGACGACATTAACGAAGTGCCATTTAACTTACGATTTTTTGCTGGGGGTGATCAGAGTATTCGAGGTTTTGCCTATCAATCTGTCGCGCCTTATGAAGAGGGCAAAATTGTCGGTGGTAAATACCTTGCAACGGCTTCGGTAGAATATAACTATCAATTTATGCCAAATTGGCGATTGGCTTTATTTGTTGACTCGGGCACGGCAACTAATGACTTCTCAGAATCATGGGCCGTGGGTGCGGGTTTTGGTTTTCGCTATATTACACCTGTAGGGCCTATTCGGTTAGATCACGCTTGGGGGCTCAGTAAAGAAAGTAAAAGCACACGTCTAAGTATTATTATTGGGCCGGAGATTTAATGCGCTTACACCCTATAACAAAAAGAGTTTTAAATATTGGTTTAGGCACGCTGGTTTTTCTATTTTGTTTAGTGTTTACCAGTGTTGGTCATCAAAGCCTTTTATGGGTTTTAAATAAGTCGGTCGATGGCTTAAATATTAAACTTGATCAAGGTCGTTTATTCGCAGGTGAAAGACTCGATATCACTTGGCGCAGCGAAGGGCTAAATTTATCACTGAGCAACTTTAGGCCGCAACTCAATTGGTTTACCTGTGCAACGGTATGTGTAGAAATAACTGCAGACAGTGTCGATGTAAAGCTTGCTAACTCGTCTACAAATAAAACCACTGAAGAAACCGTAGCAGAAACAAAAACAGAGCAAAGTGAAGAGTCACAAGGTGTTTTTACATTGCCCGTGAATGTCGCCATCGCTAAATTAAATGTGGCTAATATCAAGTTTCAGCAAGGTGATTTGAGAGTTCAAATATCGGACATAAAATCATCAGCTCAATTAATCGACGCAGCAGCAAGGTTGCATGATACTTCAATAAAGCGCATTCATATTATTGATAAAAGAGAAAAAGAACAAGAAAGCCAAGCGCTTACTGAGTTGGCGGCCTTGCCAGCTATTGTTTTACCAGATGGTCTTGATGTTCGAGTATCGCAACTGGCTCTAAGGTCTTTTGAGTACGAAACACCAGCTGGCTCGCAACGCATTAAGCACTTCAATATCGAGGCGAACATCACCTCTCAACAACTTGAATGGCAAAATTTATACTTAGAATATCAGCAGTTCGTTTTGCGCAGTTTTGGTGAGCTTAAAGCCGAAGCAATCAAGCAGCCGTTGGCGTCAATTAAATCAATTACTACGCTGACCACGGAAGAAGAACTCGTCAGGTTACATTTAAATGGCAGCTTTTCTGAGCTAAATATTGACTTAAAGGCCGAAGGTCAGTACCAGGCTGCTGTGTTTGGTAATCTAAATCTTAAACAAACAAACTGGCCATTTGATGTATCGGCACATGTTTACAACCTCCCGTTCTCATACAAAATTCGTGGGCAAGAGTATGATGCTTTAATGGAACAAGCCCAGGTCGAACTTAAAGGCAATGCCGACGATTATAAGTTAAAACTTGATGTCATTGCCGATCAAAAAGAGCTTACAGAGCTTAGTGCAAAAGTGTCCGGAAGAGGCGGTTTAACCGCTATTTCAGAGTTTGCTGGTCGTTTGAACGCGTCAGAAGGCGGTGCCAATTTAACCGGAAAATTAGCTTGGTCTGAGGGTGTGGACGTGCAATTTCACTTAGTAATGGACGCATTACCGCTGTTTTTTATCGACCAGCAGTCGGTGTTAAGCGGTTCAATGAGTGTCTTGGCTAAACAGCAAACTGAGGGGTGGCAAATTGATATTCCTGACGTTGATGTCGACGGGAAACTTTCAGATCTTCCTTTAGCACTCGACGCCAGTTTTAGACTGAATGAGCAGTTGTTTGGCCAAGTCGATAAACTAAAAATGCAGCTCGGTTCGAGCAATTTGCAGTTGTCGGGCTCACTACAGCAAGAGCTGGATTTATCTGGGCGTTTTGCTATTGCACATAACAACCGTTCACAAAAAGCGAATGCGTTGCTGCCTTTTGATGTTGATGCTCAAGGCGAGTTGCAGATTAAAGGGGACCATCATCAACCTAAAGTCAGCTTTAGTTCAGTAATTTCAAAGTTCGAAAATAATGACATTAGTCTCAAAGGGGGCAAGCTCGGTGCCAGCGTTGATTTAGCCAATAATTGGCAAACAAAGACTTTATTATCCATTGAGCAACTCTCAGTCCCTGAGCATCAACTTAATAATATCGAGTTACGTTTCACGGGCGATCAAACTGCACATCGCGCTCAGTTATCAAGTCGTGGAGACGTTCACGCAGAGCTAGATATTCTAGGTGGTTTAAACGCACAAATCTGGCAGGGCGAAATTGTATCTGGGCAAATTGCCTATAAACAATTTGAGACAAGTTTAAAGCATCATTCAAAGCTTAAATATGCCAGTGCGCTGCAATGGCAAACAGGAAAATTATGCGGCGAATTAAATAAATCGCCATGGTGCTTACAAGCCGAACAAAAGGGCAAACAAGGCCAGTTTGATATGGATATTCAAGGCTTTGAATTGGCATCGTTACAAGCATTTTTACCCGTACAACTTAAACTAAATGGTAAAACCAGCCTTAACTCCGCGTTGTCATGGCATGATAAGAAACTTAGCGGGCTTAATGCCAAAGCAAGTTTGCAAAATGTTGCAATAGCACACTCCGAAGCTGATACCGACGCAAATGTTCCGATTGAACATGTCGAAATTAATTTGAGCGGAGACGGTCAGGCTATTTTAAGTCGTTGGCAATTAGATTCTTCGCTATTAGGTAATGTATCTGGTGAAGTAGCTGCGAAAGTGCAAGATAATCAATTACATTCACCAACAGCAAAGATAGAATTGCATGCACTTGCTTTAAACCCAATAGGTCAATTGGCTAATCGCTTCTTGCCACAGCCGATTAATTTAGATGGGCAGTTATCTTCAAAGCTCGCGTTTTCGGGTGATCTAAAACAGCCGAATGTAGTCGGAGAGATAAACGTAACGTCATTTGGTATTGAGCAGTCAGCAATGCCGGTTAGTTTCGTAGATTCGTCATTGAAACTTGATTTAAATGGCCAGACTGCCCGTCTAAACGGTGCACTAAACACCAATGAAGATGGGGTTCTAAATTTAACTGGCTCACTAGATTGGCAAGATAAATTAAATGCTCAAATTGATGTGTCTGGCGAACAAGTACAAATTAATCCGCAAAAAGATATGCGCTTTACTGTCTCTCCTGAATTGTCCGTAAAGTATCAAGATGCTCACTTGTCACTTGGCGGGCGAGTCGATATTCCTCAAGGCAGAATCAAAATCTCTCAATTGCCTGAGCAAGTAGTTTCAGTCTCAGATGATCAAGTTATTATTGATATGCAAACTCAGGAACAAAGTAGTTTGCCATTTACTTATACACTGGATTTAGATGTAGCACTACAAGATGACTTTAGAGTGTACGCATTTGGACTAGATAGCTATGTTTTTGGCCAAATCAGTTTAGATAAAACCCCTGATACCCCTTTGCTTGCCAGTGGAGAGTTTGAGTTGCGAGAAGGCGTATATCAAGCACTTGGTCAAGATTTGCTCATTCAACAAGGGCAAATTGGTTTTAATGGGCCATTATCTCGCCCTTATTTAAATGTAAAGGCAATACGTAACCCAGAAGTAACAGCAGATGATGTTACGGCAGGTGTTGAACTTACAGGTAGCGCCAGTAATCCAAGCTTGAATATTTTCTCTCAGCCAGCAATGGATCAAGCTCATGCATTATCTTATTTGTTGAATGGTGAGCCGCTTGATAAGAGTGAAAATAACAATAATGCATTGTTATCTCAGATGTTACTTGCGCAGAGTATTAATTTTAGTGAAAGCTTTATTAATAAGGCGGGTAAAAAAATCGGCATTGAAGATGTGAGTGTTAGTGCAAAGGGGAGTGGTGATGATACTCAGGTCGAGCTCTCAGGTTATATTACCCCAAGTGTTCAAGTGAGTTATCGGGTGGGAGTATTTGAAGCCATGAATGAGATTGCGATTCGTTACAGAGTATTCTCAAAATTATATATTGAAGCGACAAGTGGTTTATACGATAGTATAGACTTACTCTATCAATTTGATTGGGGATCTGAATGAAGTCTTGGATTATCGCTCTGTGTTTAAATGCCTGTTTTTGTTTTTCAGCCTGTGCTGAACAAACAGTGCGTATCACTTCAGGAGCTGATCCATATGTCATTGCGCTTCTTAATCATACTTTAAGCTATCAAAATGAAGTTCATACGCTGGACTTTGTTAAAAATATTCCTACTCAAAATCGTGCGATACGTTTGTTAGGTGCTGAAAATGGCATTGACGTATTTTGGTCAGTAACCTCTGATGAAAGAGAAAAACAAGCTTTAGCAGTTAGAATACCTATTGTTAAAGGTGTGCTTGGCTATCGTCTCGGGGTGATTAAAAAATCCAGACTTGAATTTTTTACAAAACTGCGAAGTGATGGTGAATTGAAAAAATTGAGGTATGGACTAAGAACTGATTGGCCTGACACGGTTATTTTTAAAGACAACGATTTTAATGTTTTAGAATACTCACAAGAGAATTCGGGCTATGATCTATTGGAGGCATCACGCATTGATGTACTTCCTATTGATGCATTATTTGCAAATGATATCGCCAACATGAGTGACTTAACAATCGATCCCGCTCATGTCTTTTATTACCCCTCAGCAGTTTATTTTTTTGTAGATAAAAATAACAAAACTTTATATCAAAAACTTAAAGTTGGCTTAGATAAATCCATAGAAGACGGTTCGTTTGATACGTTATTCAACCGCCATTTCGAAAATGAGTTAGCTGAATTAGCTTTGGATAAACGTCAAAAAATTACTCTGGTAAATACTTTACTTCCCGCCAGTGCACCTATTCATACAACAAAATACTGGTATAACAATAATCAAGGAAAATAAAAACATGCTTTTACGCGCTTTTGGCCTAACAGCTTGTGTATTGCTCGCTGGTTGTAGCAGCACGCAAAATACTGAGTCAGTACCTATTAAACCTGAAGTTCGCTCACCAAGTACCATCATTAGCTCAGCGTCAGCCGATGTATGGCAGCAAGTAAACAACGACGATGTATTAAGAATTGATTTACCAACAGGTCGCGTTTACGTACACCTTAACCCAGAACTCGCACCGGGGCATGTCGATAATATTAAAAAACTCGCGCGCGAAGGCTTTTATGATGGTTTAAATGTGTACCGTTTTGTTGAAAGCTTTGTGGCGCAAGGTGGCGATCAGTCCGGCGAAAAACAGCCAACTCAAGGTAGTAAAGGCATTGCGGGTGAGATGTTTTTAACCACTGAAACATCTCTTGAGATCACTCCACTCAATGCGCTTGACGGCTATGCTGATAAAACCGGTTTTTTGAATGGCTTTGCAGTTGCACAAAACAGCGATGGTAAAAAGACTTGGATGACCCACTGTACGGGCACATTCGCGATGGCGCGCGGCAACGAAATCGACAGCGGTGGCACTGAGTTTTATATCACCTTAGCGCCACAGCGTTATCTAGATAAAAACACCACAGTATTTGGCCGAGTGCTTGAAGGCATGGAGCATGCCCAGCGTTTAATGCGCACACCTGTAGAAGGGCAGCCGTTTAATTTAATTAGCCAAGTGCGTGTGTTAAGTGATATTTCGGGTGAAGACAACAGTGCTTTTACGGTATTTGATACCAGCTCAGAGGACTTTAAAGAGTTGATTGAATCTCGTAAAAATCGCCCAAGCGAGTGGTTTGTCGATAAGCCAAATCATACAGACGTTTGCTCGGTATCTATCCCGACCAAACGCCTGAATTAAAAGTGATTAACCTGAACTTTGGTTAAGAGATTTACAAATACTTTGATAATCAGAGGTAACTCTTTTCTAAGTCTGCAGCCGGAGACTTTTAGGGATAACAAGGCGAATTTACGCGTCAATAGCTGGCCTATTGCAAGTGAATTCAACAATGTTAGCGTTAAAAGTAGCCGCTGGAGATAGATTTATTATCCAGAGTCCAGGTTAATTATTTACTGACGGTTTGTTCGAATGTGATAAGCCGTCTTATCGCTTTCACTGCTGCGGTAAGGGTTAATGTCTAATCCACCACGTCTTGTATAGCGCGCATAAACCTCTAACTTGCTCGGGTTTAATTCACGCATTAAGTCACAGTAAATTCGTTCTACACACTGCTCATGAAACTCATTGTGATCTCTAAAAGAAATAAGATACTTAAGCAGTGACTCTTTGCACACAGGCTTGCCCGTGTAACTTATCACAATACTTGCCCAGTCAGGCTGAGACGTAATTAAGCAGTTCGATTTAAGTAAGTGGCTATGTAGTGTTTCAGTCACTTCATTGCCATCTTTTACCACGATTAAACCTTCTTGCGGGCTGTAGGTATCAACCTCAATATCAAGCTCATCAATACATTCGCCCGGCATGGCCGTGAATGGAATACAGGCATAGTCTTCAGCTTTGAATAACGTCACTTCGACGTCAGTCTGTGCTGCTTTGCTTAAATCATTGGTTAAAATAGTTTGTACCTCGTCAAAGCTGGCAAACTTAGTTTGGTTAAAACTATTTAAATACAGCTTGAACGACTTAGACTCGATAATATGAGAGCTTTGGCATGGGAACACAAACGCCGCCACAGCCACTTGCGGCTTACCTTTGCTATTCAGCCAAGATAGCTCATAGCCAGTCCAAGTATCTTCCCCTTTAAATGGCAAGTTTTGCTCATCTACCGCAATTTGGTCACGGTTTAGCTTTCTTGCAATTGGGAATAATAAACTTGCATCGTATTGCGACGCGTACTCGGTCGTTTTACCTAACACTGACTCTTTCAGCTCAGGTGCATTGTTGTAATCTGTCATGTTTCACCAATAGTGGTTACAATGGCGCGTATTATAGCGTATCGCACACAGGTTAACAGTATGACAATTAAGCCGCTTTTATCAGAGCTTCACGACAAGTTTAAATCTCACTATCAGCAACAACATGGCACTTTACCGTGCATGTATCACGATGCTGACTGGCCAAGCCCATGCGAAGTTGGCGAAGTGCTAAGCGAGCAACAAATTCAGTGGCAAGCCGTTCCACAGCCAGCAAAAAATAGCCTAAATGATTTAGCAAACGCGTTAGAGTGTGGTTTTCCTGATGCGTTGAATGAGTTCTACAGCAGCTTTTATGCAGGAAACATCATAGGCAAAGTAGAAGGTCATCAAATCGAGTTATTACAAGCGTGGAATGAAGATGACTTTGTGCGTTTACAGCAAAATATTACAGGTCATGTATTAATGAAGCGTAAGCTCAAACATGCTGATACGGTTTTCATTGGGTTAACCGAGCAAGATGACTTGTTGATCACCGTTGAACTTGAGACTAGCAAAGTCTGGTTAGAGTATGTCGGCAAAAGACCGCACCATGTTCTGTCTGATAGCCTAGAAGCATTTTTGCAATCGATTGAGTTTTAATACACATACCTTAATTAATAAAAAAGCGCTCACTTAAACAGTTTGAGCGCTTTTTTACTTTTTAGTTTCGAGTTTACTGAAAATCCCAAGAGATATTCGACACTAGCTCACAGCTGTCACAGCGAAAATCAAATAAGCCAAACCAAGGTTCATCTAACTTCCAATCACCGCCACAGCTTGGGCATTTACGCGCTTGTTCTGCTTCTAGGCTTTCACCGCCTACGCGATACAAATAGTAATAAACCGGCTTTTTGGTCAGGAAACGAATACGCTTAGACAAGTCCATACCACGACGGAATAAATCGCTTTCTGTACTAGAAATCTCTTCTAACGCCGCAAATTCACAGCGGGTGGCACCGTTGATCTGAATCTGATCACATGCTTGCCAATCCTCTTGCCACTTAATTAAAGCCTTGTAATCGCCATTGGCAATGGCAGGAATTTTATAAAGTGGCACAGGCTGAAAGTCATCGCCGCAATAAAGCGGGCTGCATGTATGCACATAGGTGGTATATAAGATATAAGAAGACGGAGCGTCGCATAAGTCGGCGCCATTGGCATGAATATCCTGACCGATCACCTTTACTTTCGGTGCCAGCAAGCCTGCTTCTTGTAAAAGCTCAATGGCTTTTTTTACAAACGGGCTGTGATTAAGCGGGTGTAGCGCATCCTCAAGCGGGCACATAACACGGGTAATAAAGTAGCCGTCTTTTAATACGGTCGGAAACTCATCCCCGATGATCTGTCCGTTAAAACGTAGGGCATTCACCACGCGATTAATGGCGCGCTCAGCGTCATCTAGCGTGGTGTCTTGGTAACAATCAAAAGTTAAATCTACAACGAACATAATTAGTTATCTTTTTCTAATAGCGCGAGTAAGCGGTCAAGTTTTTGTTCAATGCGGTCAAGCTGGCTTTGCTCTGTAGCTTTGACTTTTGGGGTTGCTGCAGGCTGAGTGTTGATGCAATTTGGATCATTTTTGTAGGCGGTCAACCCAGCAATAACCAAAGGCATAGGTACTGGCTCTGATAATTTAGATTTAGTTAAAGCCACAGTCGGGGTTTTGTTTTCAGCAACTAAGGCTGCAATAGCAGAATGAACAGCAGGATGCATGCGTTTTACTCAACAAAATAAAACGCATTCTAGCATAAATCTTTAAAGCTCATAGCTGTGCGCTCAACGATGCTAAACGATTCGCTTTACATAATACACAGTGATCGATTCGTTCTCTCAATGTTTATGTAAATACCAAGAGACTAGAGTGTACTGATAGCATTAACTTGCCTTTTTGCTTAAAAAACACTCAGTAACTATAGTTGACTAAGTTTTCTAGTAAAAATTAGGTAACAGGAAAAATAATGAAAATAGTAGAAGCAGATCAACTGAGCCTAAAGTATTTGGAGCCGGAAGAAATAAACATTGCAGCAAGCCTGCTGTTTCAAGCTTATCAAAGCGATGAATTATTAAAGCAAGTGCTAAGTGCAGATTCTGATGATGACTTTGCGAAAAAGTTACGCGCACTTATTCGCGAAGAACTACAGACTTTTTCGCAAAGTGGTCAAGCCATGTTAGGCGCATTTATCGACGAACAGCTGGTGGGTGTTGCGTGTGCAATCGCCACCAACGGACCTTTGTCTGCTCAGCGTTTTTGGCATTGGCGTTTAAAGCTCATGCTCAGCGCAGGGTATGTTCAAACCAAGCAATTGGTCGCCAAAGAGCAAGCGATAAGAGCGGCTTTAGAGCAATATGGTGAATGCTTTTATTTGTCATTAATTGCCATTCACCCAAACGTACAAGGTCAAGGCCTTGGTCATTACTTATTAAACGGGGTCGAGCAACTTCACCTAGCCGAAGAAGAGATCACAGGCGTGGCAGTATTCATTACACAAACAGCGCAAAAAGCCTTTTTCTTAAAGCACCAATATGAGGTGATTGAGCAAATGACTTTCGGCGAAGTGTCGGGTGAATTGATGTATAAAAAATTAGATGCGGACGGATCGGAAAATTCGCTGTGAGACATTTCCCACATGGTTGTGGGTTTTGGTGTTTTAAACACTTCGCTTTGGCTATGATTTTATTTTAAGTCTATGATAAATAACAAATATCATGTTTTTAACATAAAATGACAATAAATAAATTGCCGTAGGCCGCTTTTGTACTCGGCAAATTACCGTAAACTTAATCATGTCAGGAAGGCAAAGGGATAGGAAAAAGGAATATAGCATAGGGATAAAGGACTAATGCTAGGGCAAGAAGCTCAACAGGATCCTCTGGATGAGGCGTGTAACGGAGTTGCACACAGGAAAAGGAAACACACAGGAGTGTGAGGACTGCCCAAAGAAGGGTGAAGCGGAAACTAGGATGGTTTAAGGTGTTAGGACAACACCTAGGATGAGGATGGAGTACAGGGTGTACTAGGAGCGCATAGGATTTTGCGAAGCGGATTTAGGATAGTAGGAACACAGGACGTGTATAGGATTTTAAACGGACTTATGGTTGTTGATGGAAGACGGCCATTCAGCGGAAGATAAAACAGGATACAGGCTTTGGAAGCTCTCATGGATGTTGTCAACTTTAGGCGCGACTTATGTTGCGCCTTAGTTCTTTCTGACGTCTAGTTTTTCTTTTCTAAACTTTCCAAAATTCATCACCTTATCGTTCAAGATATTCGTTGCGAAGCATGGTTATTTTGCGCAATGTGGAATGAACAATTTTAGCCGCTTTTGTAGGTCGTGATTTATGGCGACATTTTGGGTTTTGACTCTGTGCTTTAGCGCGATAGGTTTAAAAGCTGCCTTCAATTTGACTCTTTGTCGCGTTGGCGACGGCAACCAAAGGGCGGCTAAGCATTTCAATTTTATACTAAGCAGAAACTCATCCTTGAAGCCTTTGCCTGTCAGCATCCAGCCACTATTTTGAAGAGTTCATTTTGTAGGTCGTGCTTTAGCGCGACAGGTTTAAAAGCTGCCTTCAATTTGACTCTTTGTCGCGTTGGCGACGGCAACCAAAGGGCGGCTGCCGCCGACCGCCCTCTGGACTCCCACGGCGCCCTTCATCACACCAGATCCTTCAAAGAATAAATTGATATGAACGTACACGCCATGAAGGTACATCCATGTACAAGCATGGCTTGGCTCGCATCCATGCGAGCGCATTACTCATCAATTAATTCTTTTCAGGGTGTGATAAAAGGGAAAAGGTGTTGCCTGTTGGTTTTGTGCATAGGGCTGCAATGTGCAAAATATACGTTGCGAAGCAAGGTTACTTTTGCGCAAGGTGAAATGAGCGATTTTAACTGTTGATAGAAACATCATTGGTAGCACCGACTTATCGTGCAAAATATACGTTGCGAAGCAAGGTTACTTTTGAGCAAGGTGAAATGAGCAATCTTAACTGTCCTCACTAAATCAGCAATCTCCGAACCTGACAGATCGGAAAATTAGCTGTGAGATATTTCCCACATGGTTGTGGGTTTTGGTGTTTTAAACACTTTGCTTTGGCTGTGATTTGTTTTTAAGTTTATGAAAAATATGAAATATCTTATTTTTAAAATAATATGACATTAAATAAATTGCTGTAAGTCGCTTTTGCTCTCGGCAAATTACCGTAAACTTAATCATGTCAGGAAGGCAAAGGGATAGGAAAAAGGAATATAGCATAGGGATAAAGGACTAATGCTAGGGCAAGAAGCTCAACAGGATCCTCTGGATGAGGCGTGTAACGGAGTTGCACAAAGGAAACAGGACGCACACAGGAGTGTGAGGATAGCCCAAAGATGGGTGAAGCGGAAACTAGGATGGTTACAGGTATTAGGATGATACCTAGGATGAGGATGGAGTACAGGGTGTACTAGGAGCGCATAGGATTTTGCGAAGTGGATTTAGGATAGTAGGAACACAGGACGTGTATAGGATTTTAAATGGATTTTTGGTTGTCGATGGAAGATAACCATTCAGCGGAAGATAAAACAGGATATAGGCTTCGGAAGCTCTCATGGATGTTGTCAACTTTAGGCGCGACTTATGTTGCGCCTTAGTTTTTTCTGGAACCTGTCTTTTTTAGCCCAAGCGATGCGGTGGAATATCTGCTTGCACTAGCTTTTCATTTTCAAGATATAAATAACCTTGATATAAGCTCTCGCCGTCTGAGCTAAATTCAAACAAAAACTGACTTTTTATTCCCAAACGACCACTTTTTAAAATGCCGGGTAGCACTTTTTTACAGGCGACACTGAGCAACTGCACTTGTAATTGCTTTGCTTGTCTTTGCGCATGTTCGTTTGCGGCTTCTGCGATTTTACGGCTATACCAAAAAAAGCCGATAACACTGCCGATAACAATAAAAAGCCAGAGAGTTGCCATTAAGAGAATAACCTACCTATCGCACGAGATAAGGTGTCGCTGCGATTTTCTGCTCGAAGAATACCTAGTACGTGTGGGCGAAGTGACGGAATTGCAACTAAGTCCGCAAAAATACTTGGGAATAACTCAGGCATTTGCTCATTATTAACTGCTAAATCAAGTAGCTTGAATAGGGCTTCTGGTTTTTCAAAGCATAACCAATAACGCCCCGCTAGAGTCAGTAACACGTCTGGTTGGTTGCCTAACTCGCTTGCTAGTACTTGCTCGACTAACTGAGATTTTAACCCTTGTGCTTTGCTACCCGAAAGCGCACGCATGTTGTTAATTAATAGGTTTAAATTATTTTCTGCGATGGCTTGTTCGCATTGCGTGAAGAATAGTTCTGCAAGCTGGGTGTTAATTTCAACATGCTCTAGCATCGCACTTAAAGGCTGCTGAACTTCTTGTGGCAAGCTCGTCCACACCTTAGTTAGGTTTGCGTTGTTTTGGCCGTGATCAAGTCTAAAGGCAAAATCAGCTAGCCCTTGTACTGCAATACTTTGCCACGCGTCGTCTGTTAAATTGCCAGCAAAAAACTGTTCGGTAAACTCATAATACTGCGAAGCAGGCCGCTTTAATTCAGTTTTTAATAGTGCATTGAACGCAGCAAGTTTATTGGCATTCGGTGTAAATACATATGGGTTGTTGTCTAGCTTACCATCGGCTTGCTCGCCTGTTAACTCAGTGCCTAATGCTTCAAGTACCATATTTGCGAAGTGATCACGGCTTGCAAGCACTAACTTACTTTGTTCATCAAGGGGCATTTTTAAAAACCACACATACGGATCAGCGGTGGCTTGGTTATCCCAAAATTGAATGGCGATCAGGGCATGACCAGCAAGCGGGTAAGGGTAAGGTACCTGACCATTTTCAAGTTGATTGAAGAGGGCTTTATCAATTTTAGTGATTTTTCGACCCATGTCGTAAACACGCCACTGTGTGCCTGCTGTGTTTAAAAGATCACCTAAAGTAGAAATATGCGCAGTCATAGTTCGCTCATGCAAATTTTAAATTAGCCGAATTATACGGATTTTCTCGGCACTTGATAAGCGAAGCTGTAAAGCTACTGTAAAGAAGTTAGCTGGGCTATAATTCGCGGGTTTTAAATAGTCTACAAAGAGTTGGTTTGATGAGTCACGCCCAATACCAAGCAGTTTATACCTTATTGAAAGAGCTCGAAGCGGTATTACGCATCGCCAAGCTTTGGCAAAGTGAAAGCATTGAGGCTGAAAAGCTAAATTCTACCGCGCCATTTTGTTGTGATGTGATGACATTTGAGCAGTGGTTGCAGTTTGTGTTTATTCCTAAAATGTCCTTGATGATAGAGCAAGGTATGGCGCTACCGGCCAATATGTCGATTGCGCCCATGGCTGAAATGAGCTTTGCCACTCACCCGCAATATTCGCAGATTTTAAGTCTACTGACTAAGTTAGACGAAAGCTTACAAAAGAATTAAAAGAGAAAGACCATGCTTGAGATTGTCTATCAAGACGAAAACTATGTGGCGATTAATAAGCCTTCGGGCTTATTGGTGCATCGTTCATTTTTAGATAAACGCGAAACCCAATTTGCCATGCAAATGTTGCGTGATCAGCTCGGTCAGCACGTATTTCCGGTGCATCGATTAGACCGACCTACCAGTGGTATTTTGTTGTTTGCATTGAGCTCAGAAGCAGCCAGAGACATGAATCAAGTATTTATTGAGGGCAAAATCGAAAAGCGCTATTTGGCACTGGTGCGGGGTTTTGCGACAGAGCATGTTTATCTAGACAGGCCTTTAAAAGAGCATTTAGATAAAATCGCCGACAAATTTGCCGATCAAGATAAAGCACCGCAAGAAGCGCAAACAGAGTTTAACTGTTTACACCAGGCAAGTTTGCCTATTCCTTTTGGGAAATTCCCGAGCATTCGTTATTCGCTGGTGGAGTGTTTTCCTAAAACCGGTCGTAAGCATCAAATTCGCCGTCATTTAAAGCATTTGGCACATCCTATTTTGGGTGATGTGAACCATGGTGATAACAAGCATAATCACTTTTTTTATGAGCATTTTGGTTTGCAGCGCTTAATGTTATTTGCAACTCGGTTAAAGTTTGTTCATCCTTATACAAAACAAGAAATTACCATTCGGGCGAACCTAGGCGAAGAGATGCTAAATATCTGTGCGCAGTTGGGGTGGCCCAGCAGCGAACAGGACTATCAATAATGGCATCAATTTCAATTTTTGTAGGCAGTGTGTATGGCAATGCACAGAGTTTAGCAGAGCAGGTGCAAACGGCTTTGTCATCGTCGCATCAAGTGCGCTTATTTGAAAGCGCAAGCATCGATGATGTAAAAGCCGCTGAAGTGGCTTTGTTTATTACCTCGACCACAGGTTCTGGTGATCTTCCTGACAACATAGAGCCATTGATTATGCAGCTGCGTAGTCAGTCGCCTATGTTAACCGGTAAAAAAGCGGGGGTGATCTCCTTGGGCGACTCAAGCTACGGTGACACCTATTGTGGTGCCGGCAAGCAAGTCGATGCCTTATTACAAGAATTGAGTGTACAACAAACTGCACCGCGTTTAGACGTCGATGCATGTGAGTATTTTGAACCATGGGAAGTGGTTGAAGCTTGGCTAACGGACTGGCAGAAAACACTTTAATATGTCTAGGTTACAACAATTTAAATGGGTATTTTTACTCAGCAGTATTTTAATTGTGCTGCCAGCAATTGAGAGTAGCTGGTTTGATAACGCATTTGGTTTAAAATGGGGCAGTGAAAAGCTCATGTACTACTTCAGCGTGTTTTTGGTGCCGCTGAAGTTAGCCATGATCATTGCCGGTTGTTGGTTGCTTATTTACTTTGTGAAACACAATGAGGTGAGCAGCAAGGTGAAGCTAGCAGTACTGCCATTAATGTTTATTGCCTCTGTACAAGTCATCATGCTGAGTATCACATCGGTCTATTATGTGTTTAATGGCACCAAGGCCGATAATTATATCGAGCAAGCCAATATCAGCATTCAAAGCCAAGCACCGGGTAAGCTACTGACTGCATATCACGACATTAATATTATGTGCGATAGAGGACTTGGGTTTTACGAGTTGTTATCGGTTATAAAAGAGCCTTGGCTTGGTAAAGCATTAGCCATTGAAAGTTATGAGCCGTTAGAGCAACTCACCATCAGCTTTACAGCAGACAACCAAAGACAGTTTAAGCGGTATGATCTTCAAGGTTTAAGTTGTAACTAACCACTCCATAAAATCGAATAAAAAAGGCCGCAAATCGTCATTGATTTGCGGCCTTTTAAATTTTTTATTGACTACTCATCGATAGAGCGAAGTAGTGCGTTAATACCCACTTTTTCACGTGTCTGTTGGTCAACTTTCTTCACGATAATTGCTGCGTAAAGGCTGTGAGAACCATCTTTGCTTGGCAATGAACCTGGTACAACGACCGCACCTGCTGGTACGCGACCATAATGGATTTCACCCGTTTCACGGTCATAAATACGTGTACTTTGAGAAATGTATACGCCCATTGAAATTACCGCGCCTTCTTCAACAATCACGCCTTCAACGATTTCAGAGCGTGCACCGATGAAACAGTTATCTTCAATGATAGTTGGGTTTGCTTGTAATGGCTCTAATACACCACCAATGCCAACACCACCAGAAAGGTGCACGTTTTTACCAATCTGTGCACATGAACCAACTGTAGCCCATGTATCAACCATAGTGCCTTCATCAACGTATGCACCTATGTTCACGTAGGAGGGCATAAGTACCACGTTCTTACCTACGAAGCTGCCCTGACGTGCAACAGCGTTTGGTACTACGCGCATACCGCCTTGTTGGAATTGCTCCGGCGTGTAGTCAGAAAATTTAAGTGGCACCTTGTCATAAAACTGGTTTACGCCATCATTCATTGGTTGGTTATCACGAATACGGAAAGACAGCAGTACTGCTTTTTTTAGCCACTGATGCACAACCCATTCACCACTGATTTTTTCTGCAACACGAGCAGCACCAGAGTCTAACAATGCAAGAGATTGAATAATTGCATCATTAACTTCGTCACTCACTTGCGTAGGAGTAATGCCATCACGTTGCTCCCATGCTTGTTCGATGATGGTTTTTAAATCTGACATAGTTTCCTCTAATTTGTTTCTGCGTTTAATTTTTTCATTAGGTCTCGTTGAAGCTCTATTTTATGATCTTCATCGAGGGCTTGATAATCTTTATTTGAAATGACGAAAAAGTCTTCTGCACGTTCGCCAACCGTTGTAATACGTGCTGCATGAATATGTAGTGAATTAGCCTGAAATACTTCTGCAATCTTGGTCAGTAGACCTGGAATATCGATGGCTTGAATTTCTATGAGATTGCGATTTTCCCGTGCATGCGGTCTCACAATCACTTTAGGCTTAATATTAAAATCTTTAAAGCGATGAGAGCGGTTTTTCTTCACTCTGATCTTTTTCTTTGGATCTTGAAGAATTGATTCAATGCCTTTACGGATTGAGCGAGCGCGGTTAACTGATACGGGATCGCCGTCTTGCTCAAGTATCACAAAGTTAAAGACCACAAATCCATCTTTAGTGGTCATGACTTGTGCGTGTTGAATTTGTGCTTTTTTAGAGCCGATAACACTCACAAGTTTGGCAAATAAACTGGCTTCATAAGGGCTATAAACAAAGACTTGCGTGCCACCATGAAGCGGCTTTTCACCCACAATCACACTAAAGTCATTTAAGTCTTTTACTTTTAATAAGTGCTCTGATTGCCATGAAATTTGCTGCTCGCTAAACCCGGTAAAATAGTTTGCTTTAAAACGAGACCAAATAAAGTCAATTTGGCTCTCTTCAAAACCCAGCTCAATAAGGCGATGTTTGGCTTGCTGCTTTTTATCGCGAATTTGGTCACGCATGTCCATTGGGTTTTCAAGACCCGCTCTTAAAGCGCGTTGCGTATGTAAATACAGCTCACGGAGCAGGGTGTTTTTCCAATCATTCCAAAGGTTGTCATTGGTGGCACGAATATCCGCCACGGTTAGACAATATAGGTAATCGAGTTGACGCTCATTCTTTACATGTGAAGCAAACTCTGCAATCACATTCGGGTCATTAATGTCTTTACGTTGTGCAGTAACCGACATTAATAAATGGTTTTCAACCAGCCAAGCGACTAAACGTGCTTCTGAATTACTAAAACCATGCACTTTACAAAAGGTACTAGCATCAACTGCGCCTAGCTCTGAGTGATCGCCACCGCGGCCTTTGGCAATATCATGGAAAATACCAGCAAGGTAAAGTAGCTCAGGCTTGTCCATGCGGGTGACAATTTCAGAGCAAATGGGGAAATCTTTTTGCTTATTCTTATCGAAATATTTATAGATGTTATTAATCAGCTTGTGAGTATGTTCATCTACCGTATAAGCATGGAATAAGTCGAACTGCATCTGCCCAAATATGTTTCGCCACTGAGGCAAATAGGCCGCGATAATGCCGTGTTTATGCATAAGCGTAAAAGCTCGGCCCATGCCATTAGGGTGCTTAATTAAGCGTAAGAAAGCATCTCTACATCCTGCATAATCTTGTAAGTCACCTAATAGTCGGCGGCGAACTTGGCGCATGGTTCTTAGTGTATTGGGCTCAATGTCTGTGATTTCTGGGTTATCAGCGATATGCTCAAACAACACAAAAATATGTTCGCGTTTGAAGAAAACGGAAGGGTCGGTGACTTGAATACGATTGCCCACGCGCTCAAAATTTTTATCGAGCGGTTGAGGCTTATGATTAACTTGGTCAACCAAGATACTTTGTTCAAAATATGACAGCAGCATCTGGTTCATTTCACGCACTCGACTCATAATTCTGAACAAGCGTTTCATCATGCGCTCTACTGAGGCTTTACCCTCAGAACCAAATCCTAATAACTCTGCCGCATGAGGCTGATAGTCGAATAATAAACGGTTTTCATTTCTGCCTGCTGCAAGGTGCAGAGCAAATCGAATATTCCAAAGATTTTCGATACATTCGAGCAACTCTTGATACTCTTCATGGGTGAGGTATCCGTGGCTGATGAGCTCACGAAGTGTCTCTGCATGGAAATGCTTTTTTGCTACCCAGAAAATGGTTTGTAGGTCGCGAAGACCGCCAGGGTTTTCTTTTACATTAGGTTCGAGGTTGTATGCTGTGCCATGGCACTTCTTTCGGCGAATTTTTTGCTCATCAACTTTGGCGATAAAGAACTCTTCTGAACGCCAAATAGGGGTTTCGATAATGTGGCTTTTAAGGCGTTCAAATTCTAACTCATTACCACTTATCAGGCGGCACTCAAGTAAGCTTGTTGTGAAGTGCACGTCTTGCTTTTTTTGCTCTAATACTTGTTCGTGCGTGCGTACACTGTGACCTATTTCTAAACCCAGATCCCATAAATGGGTTACAAACTGCCCAAGAGACTCTTTTAATTGGTCGTTTGGCTCGGAACGTACAAGCAATAAAAAGTCGATATCGGAATAAGGATGCAGCTCACCTCGACCATACCCGCCGACTGCAATCAGAGCAATATCATCGTGTTTGTTCAAACTTGTAATGACATAAAGCTTTTGCAAGAGTAAGTCGACAAATTCTGCACGGGCTCTAATGAGGTGTTTCACAGGTTGTTTCGAGAACTCATTGCTGAGCCATTTATAGAAGTAAGCTGAACAATCTTTGAAATCGTCAAGTGAGTTAGCTGAATCAAGAAGCGTTTTTAATTTATTGGGTAATGCCACGGAATATCCCTGATTTTTTTATCAATTGAATTGATGAGCGCCTTGTAAGTTTTACACTAAGTTGCTGTGAATTGCGAGCTATGTAGTAAGAGAACAGAATTGAACGTTTAGTTGTTAAGCTGGCTACAATTCTAAAATTTAGTAAGTAAGTATTTATTTTGGGTATTTTTGTTTTTAAATTGTTGATAGTTTGTTTTTTGTATGTTTTTATTAGGTTGGTTTTAATTAATAACAAGGAAAAGACATGAAAAATACATTTAAAACTTGCTTAATTGCTTCAATAACATTTTTTGCTGCATCGCTAGCGCCTATCAGTGAGTCTATTGCATTACCAAGTGGCGGTTCGTATATTTGTGATAGATCAGTGCTGTATTATGTATATTTTGAAGGCGGTGAATTTAAAAGGATCCGAGTTTCAGGAAAATGTGAAGGAACAGGCTTCTTAGACTTTTAAGATTATAAAAAATGCCAACTATCTGAGTTGGCATTTATAGCATTTAGAACAATGAAATCTATTTGTGTTCAATTACACGTTCAATGGTCTCATCGTTACGTAGCGTTAAAATTTCAACACCATTGTCAGTAACAAGCAAAGTATGCTCCCACTGAGCTGACAAGCTACGGTCTTTAGTGACAACCGTCCAACCATCTTTAAGTAGTTTACATTGACGCTTACCGGCATTCACCATAGGTTCAATCGTTAAACACATACCTGCTTTAAGTGTTTCGCCTGTGCCAGGTTTACCATAGTGCATAACCTGTGGCTCTTCGTGGAATTCAGCGCCGATACCGTGACCGCAGTATTCACGAACAATAGAATAGCTAAAGCCTTCAGCATATTTTTGAATCGCAGCGCCAATATCACCTAAACGTACACCTGGCTTAACCATTTTAATTGCAAGGTATAAGCTTTCTTGTGTGATTTGGGCTAAACGTTTGCCTTGAATATTTGGCGTACCAACATGAAACATTTTTGAGGTATCACCGTGGTAGCCATCTTTGATCACGGTAATGTCGATATTGATTATATCGCCGTCTTTGAGAGGCTTGTCATTTGGGATGCCGTGACAAATTACATGGTTGACTGAAGTACAAATTGATTTTGGAAAACCATGATAGTTTAGAGGTGCAGGCACTGCATCTTGAACGTCAACAATATAATTGTGACAAATGGTGTTTAGCTCTTCAGTTGTTACCCCTGGCTTCACATGAGGTTCGATCATTTCAAGGACTTCAGCCGCTAAGCGACCGGCAACACGCATTTTTTCGATTTCTTCAGGGGTTTTAATCACTGCACTCATTGAGGCTCCAATCGTTAATTTTTCACTTTGCAATAACGCACAAATTTTAGTCGTATCGTTGAATCTGGCGCTTTAATATGGTATAAAGCGCGCCGTCTTTTTACAAATTTATCTTTCAAGATAGTTTGTAGTTAAGACAAACATACTTTTTATATTAACACACACACATATCGACACATACACTTGGGTGCAGGTAATTACATATTACGTGTTGGTGCTATGGGATATGTGGAGGCCTAACCCTAAATATTAGAGGAAATTAAAATGGCAAACGTTTCAATGCGCGATATGCTTCAAGCTGGTGTTCACTTCGGTCACCAAGCACGTTACTGGAATCCTAAGATGAAGCCGTTCATCTTCGGTGCACGTAACCGCGTTCATATCATCAACCTAGAAAAAACTGTTCCTATGTTCAACGATGCACTTAAGTTCTTACAGAACGTTGCGTCGAACAAAGGTAAAATCCTTTTCGTAGGTACTAAGCGCGCTGCAAGCGAAGCAGTTAAAGAAGCAGCTCTTCAAAGCGATCAGTTCTATGTAAATCACCGCTGGTTAGGTGGTATGTTGACTAACTGGAAAACAGTTCGTCAATCAATCAAGCGTCTTAAAGACCTTGAAGCTCAAAGCCAAGACGGTACTTTCGAAAAGCTTACTAAAAAAGAAGCGCTAATGAAAACGCGTGAAATGGAAAAGCTTGAGAAGAGCCTTGGCGGTATCAAAGACATGGGCGGTCTTCCAGACGCTATCTTTGTAATCGACGCTGACCACGAGCACATCGCTATCCGTGAAGCAAACAACCTAGGTATTCCAGTAGTATCTGTAGTTGATACTAACTCAAACCCAGACGGTGTTGACTTCATCGTACCAGGTAACGATGACGCGATCCGCGCTATCCAGCTTTACACTGGTGCTGTTGCAACGGCTATCACTGAAGGTCGTGAAAGCAACATCGTTGCACAAGCTGAAAACGACGATTTCGTAGAAGCTGAGTAATTAGCTTTCATCAAGCCTTCATCAAAATAAGATGAAGGCTTGATATTCTTGAAGAGCGGTCATTCCGCACCCCGAAAAAAACTTCATATTTGAGGATATACTAATGGCTGTAACTGCTGCCCTAGTTAAAGAATTACGCGAGCGTACTGGCGCTGGCATGATGGATTGTAAAAAAGCACTAACTGAAACTAACGGTGATATCGAGCTAGCTATCGAAAACATGCGTAAGAGTGGTGCTGCTAAAGCTGCTAAGAAAGCGGGTAACATCGCTGCAGAAGGTACAATCTTAATCAAGCAAGGCGAAGGTTTTGCTGCGCTTCTAGAAGTTAACTGTCAGACTGACTTCGTTGCTAAAGACGAAAACTTCCTAGGTTTCGCTAACACTGTACTTGACGCTGCTGTTGAGTCAAAAGGTGATATCGAAGCTCTTAAAGCTCAGTTCGAAGAAACTCGTGTTGCTCTAGTTGCTAAAATCGGTGAAAACATCAACGTTCGTCGCGTTGAGTATATCGATGGTGACAAGCTTTCTGCATACCGTCACGGCGACCGTATCGGTGTTGTTGTTACTGGTGATGCTGACGAAGAAACACTTAAGCACGTTGCTATGCACGTTGCTGCTTCTAAGCCTGACTTCGTTAACCCTGAAGACGTTCCAGCTGAAGTTGTTGAAAAAGAAAAAGCAGTTCAAGTTGAAATCGCTATGAACGAAGGTAAGCCTGCAGAAATCGCTGAGAAGATGGTTGTAGGTCGTATGAAGAAGTTCACTGGTGAGATCTCTCTTACTGGTCAAGCGTTCATCATGGAACCTAAGAAATCTGTTGGCGAATTCCTTAAAGAGAAAGGCGCTTCAGTTTCTAACTTCATCCGTTTAGAAGTAGGTGAAGGTATCGAGAAGAAAGAAGAAGATTTTGCAGCAGAAGTTGCAGCGCAAATCGCAGCAGCTAAAGGCGAGTAATTTTACTCATGGAGCAGAGGCAAAAAGCCATATTTAGGCAGCATTTGCTTTTGCTTCAATGCTGAAAATTCTTTAGAATAACCGCGCATTTATGAGTTTCATAAGCGCGGTTATTTTTTATCCCCCACTTTTACATATGGCCCTGAGATTATGACTACGAATAGAAAACCTGTTTTTAGACGCGTTCTTCTTAAATTAAGCGGTGAAGCTTTAATGGGAGACGAAGGCTTTGGTATCGATCCAAAAGTATTGGATCGTATGGCGCAAGAAATCAAAGAGCTTGTAGAACTCGACGTAGAAGTAGGTTTAGTTATCGGTGGCGGTAACTTCTTACGTGGTGGCTCATTAGCAGAAGCGGGCATGAACCGTGTAGTCGGCGACCACATGGGTATGCTAGCAACTGTAATGAATGGTTTAGCAATGCGTGACGCACTTCACCGTGCATTTGTAAACGCACGTCTTATGTCTGCTATTCCTCTTAATGGTGTATGTGATGCATACAACTGGGCTGAAGCAATTAGCCTATTAAAGTCTGGCCGCGTGGTAATCTTCTCGGCTGGTACAGGCAACCCGTTCTTCACAACAGATTCTGCGGCGTGTTTACGTGGCATTGAAATCGAAGCTGATACAGTAATTAAAGCGACTAAGGTTGATGGCGTATTCAGTGATGACCCTGTGAAGAACCCAGACGCGACACTTCACCGTCATTTATCTTATAATGAAGTGATCGACAAAGAATTAAAGGTTATGGACTTAGCGGCATTTACGCTAGCTCGTGACCACAATATGCCTTTAAGTGTATTCAACATGAATAAACCTGGTGCGCTTAAACGCGTTATCATGGGTGAAGAAGAGGGTACCCTTATTTCTTCACAAGCAGCTGAATAATCTACAAAGACTAGGATTGAATTGTGATTAACGATATCAAAAAAGACGCTGAAGAGCGCATGAAAAAAAGCGTGGCAGCACTTGCTAGCCAGCTATCAAAAATCCGTACTGGTCGTGCTCACCCAGCATTATTAGACGGTATTACTGTTTCTTACTATGGTGCTGACACGCCTCTAAACCAAGTAGCAAATGTAACAACTGAAGACTCTCGTACATTAGCAATCAATGTATTCGATAAATCTTTAGCACAAGCAGTTGAAAAAGCGATTATGTCTTCAGATTTAGGTCTAAACCCTATGTCTGCAGGTACCGTGATCCGCGTACCTCTTCCTCCATTAACAGAAGAGCGTCGTAAAGACCTAATCAAGATTGTTCGTGGTGAGGTTGAAGGTGGTCGTGTTGCTATCCGTAATATTCGTCGTGATGCGAATGGTGATATCAAGTCGCTACTAAAAGACAAAGACATCTCAGAAGATGAAGCACGTCAAAGCGAAGACGAGATCCAAAAGTTAACAGACAAGTATGTTAAAGAAATGGATACACAGCTAAGCGCGAAAGAAGCTGAATTGATGGAAATCTAACCAGCTCAAATTTATTAGTTTTGAAACGCCGTCTAGGGTATACTAGGCGGCGTTTTTTTTTACCTAAATCGGAATTATGGTTTTAAGTACTGAAACAGTTTCAAAGCAGTCTTTGCCTAAACATGTTGCTATTATCATGGATGGCAATGGGCGTTGGGCGCAAAGCCGCAATCGTCCTCGTACATACGGACACAAAAAGGGTGTAGATTCCGTTCGTTCGGCTGTTCAGTTTTGTACAAAACTGGGTATTGAATCGTTGACGCTTTTTGCTTTTAGCAGTGAAAATTGGCGTCGACCTGAAGATGAAGTCAGTACCTTAATGGAACTGTTTTTATTCGTCTTATCTAAAGAAGTTAAAAAACTACATAAGAATAATGTAAAACTGACTATTATTGGTGATATTTCACGCTTTCCTGACTCTTTACAAGATAGGGTAAAAGCGGCACATGAATTAACCGCTAATAATACAGGTCTGAAATTAAATGTTGCGGCAAATTACGGTGGCCGTTGGGATATTGTACAAGCAGCTCAATGTATGGCGCAGCAAGTACAAGATGGCCAACTTACTGTGAGAGACATCACAGAAGACACTTTGTCAGCACAATTAAGTATGGCAGATCAAAGTGAATTAGACTTGTTGATAAGGACTGGCGGAGATTGCCGCATCAGCAACTTTTTACTTTGGCAGGCAGCTTATGCTGAGCTCTATTTTACTGATACGCTTTGGCCTGATTTTAATGAAGAGGCTTTTTCTGAGGCAATTGCTTGCTTTGTATCTAGAGAACGACGCTTTGGCTGTACCGGCGAACAAATAAAACAATTACTTGCCGAGTCCAAAACAACAAGTTAAAGGTTATTAATTTGCTTAAATTACGTATTTTAACGTCAGTGGTTTTAGCGCCACTGGCTATGCTTTTGGTGTTTTATACACCGCTATCACTATTCAGTTTCATTGCCGGTGCGATTACTCTTTTAGGTGCTTGGGAATGGTCTTCATTAATGGGCCTAAAAAAAATGGCACAAAGAAGCACATTCGTTGCTTTAGTTGCCGCTATTCTAGGTGCACTTCACTTGCATTGGCCCATTGAATCACTCTGGCAAAATGGACAATTACTGTCTGATGCAAATTATGTTTTCACCCTTGCATTTGCCTGGTGGCTCGTTGCGACTTTTCTTGTTGTGAAATATCCAAGCATGTCTCGCGCGTGGTCTGAAGGTCTTGTTATGAAGGCCGTAGCTGGCTTACTCACACTTGTGCCACTTTGGCTTGCTCTGAATGTATTGCGTAGTGCTGAATATCAACAATCTGAGCTATTTGGTTCAACCCTGATTATGGTGGTTCTTGGCATCGTTTGGAGTGCTGATATAGGCGCTTATTTTGCGGGTAAAAACCTAGGTAAGCATAAGTTAATGCCGAAAGTAAGCCCAAACAAAACCATTGAAGGGTTAGTTGGTGGTTTACTTACAGCAGTGGTTTTTGTCGTTATTTTTTGTGCTTGTGCAGACGTCGAACAAGCAATGTGGCCAGTTTATGCCTTATTAACTGTGTTTATCGCACTGTTTTCAGCTGTGGGTGACTTACTAGAAAGTATGTTTAAGCGTGAAGCAGGTTTAAAAGACTCAGGCAGCTGCTTACCTGGCCATGGTGGTATCCTAGACCGTATTGATAGCCTCACAGCAGCAGCACCCATATTTGCACTTTGTTATGCGTGGACGGTGGCGTTATGAGCATTCAACAGGTAGCAATCCTTGGCTCAACAGGGTCAATTGGAGTTTCTACTTTAGATGTGATTGCCCGCAATGCTGATAAATTTTCGGTGTTTGCCTTAGTTGCTGGTCGTAATGTTGAGGTAATGCGAAAGCAGTGCCTGACATTTAAACCAAAGTTTGCGGTGATGCAATGTGAGCAAGCAGCAAAGCAACTGAGAGGTGACCTAGCAGGATCAGAAATTCAGGTTCTGACAGGCGTTCAAGCTATGCAAGATGTGGTTTCTCACAGTGACGTTGATATCGTTATGTCTGCGATTGTTGGAGCAGCAGGCTTGTTGCCAACAATCAGTGCGGTCGAGCACAGCAAAAAAGTGCTTTTAGCGAATAAAGAGTCTTTGGTGATGTCAGGCCAAATCTTTATGGATAAAGTGAAGCAACATGGGGCTACCTTGTTGCCGATAGATAGCGAACATAATGCCATTTATCAAAGCTTACCAACCGCATTTCAACAGCATTCAGATCCTAAATTAAATCAGTTCGGTATTCGCAAAATCCTTTTGACTGGTTCAGGCGGACCTTTCTTGACCCGTAACATTGAGACTTTAGCTGATGTAACCGTTGAAGAAGCTGTTGCCCATCCAAATTGGTCAATGGGGCAGAAGATCTCAGTAGACTCTGCGACCATGATGAATAAAGGGTTAGAGTTTATCGAAGCGAAGTGGTTGTTTAACTGTGATGCAGATGACATAGAAGTGGTGATCCACCCGCAAAGCATGATCCACTCGATGGTACAGTACCAAGATGGCTCTGTGATTGCACAAATGGGTCAACCGGATATGCGAACACCGATTGCATATGGCTTGTCTTATCCTGAGCGAATTGATGCGGGTGTCGAACCTTTAGATTTCTCACAAATCTGTGATTTTACTTTCACAAAACCGGATTATCATCGTTATCCCAATTTAGCGTTAGCAATAGAAGCCTGTAAAACGGGACAAGCCGCAACGACCGCTGTCAATGCGGCAAATGAAATTGCTGTGGCGGCGTTTTTGAATAAACAAATTGGTTTTACTGATATTTATAAAGTGAATGCTGAGGTGCTTAATCGCATCGCGATAACAAACCTCTCTAGTATCGATGATGTGCTTGCTCAAGACAATGAAGCAAGAGTTTTAGCTAAACACATACTTAAAACCATGGAGTGATTATGTTTGAGTTTTTCCGGCACTTAGGGTCATTTATTATTGCATTGGGCATTTTAGTTACTGTGCATGAATATGGACACTTTTGGGTTGCACGAAAAGCAGGCGTAAAAGTTCTGAGATTTTCAATAGGGTTTGGTAAACCGTTATGCCGCTGGCATGATAAATTAGGCACCGAATATGTGATTGCCATGATACCACTTGGCGGTTATGTAAAAATGCTAGACGAGCGTGTCGAAGCCGTCGACCCTAGCGAATCACATCTTTCTTTCAATAACAAATCAGTCTGGTCTCGCATTGCCATTGTAATCGCTGGCCCAATGGCCAATTTTATTTTTGCTATTTTCGCGTTGGCACTCATGTATATGATTGGCGTGCAAAATGCCAAACCTGTTGTAGGTGATGTGCATGCACAAAGCCGAGCAGCATTGGCACAATTACAGTCGGGCGATCATATTTTAGCCATGGGTGGTCAAGATGTACTTTCTTGGCAAGAAGTCACCTTCAGTTTGATGTCTCACTTAGGTGAGCAGTCAGTCGACGTCAAAGTGCAAGACGCACAGCAGCAAATTCAAATTCGTACTATCGATTTAACTGGCTGGAAGCTAGATAAAAAAGATCAACCACCTCTAGATGCAATTGGTATCGTACCATATAGACCTGCTTTAACTCTCACTATTGGCCATGTTGCAAAAGGCTCAGCAGCAAGCCAAGCGGGCTTGCAAGTAGGTGATAAGCTTCTGACTGCAAATGGCCAAGAAATCGAACAATGGCAATCTTTGGTTAGTCTTGTTCAAGCTTCACCTAACAAAGCGATTCAGCTAGAGGTGATGAGAAATGGCTATCGTCAAATTTTATCAGTGACTCCAGAATCGAGAACTGGACCAAATGGTATCCAGCAAGGCTTTTTAGGTGTCGTCCCACAGTTAGAAAGTTGGCCGCCTGGGTATATTGAAACTAGACATTATGGCCCATTGGATAGTATTGTGCTTGGCGTACAAAAGACCTACGCATTGATCACGTTAAGTTTTGACATGATTGGTAACTTAATTACGGGCAAAGTGTCAGTGAATAATTTAAGTGGTCCAGTAGGTATTGCAGTAGGCGCAGGTACCAGTGTCAGTTATGGTTTAGTGGCTTTCCTCAGTTTCTTAGCGTTAATAAGTGTCAATTTAGGTGTATTTAATTTATTGCCGCTGCCAGTTTTAGATGGCGGGCATTTAATGTATTACATAATTGAACTTATTCGTAAAAAACCAGTCTCTGAAAAGACACAAGAGTTAGGTTATAAAATTGGGGCGATGTTGCTTCTTGGCCTAACCTGTTTTGCATTGCTTAATGATGTTTCAAGGTTATAAACCAAAATGTCATTTAGAGCCACAAAGCGCTATGTACGCTAATAGTTGTAAAGGATAAAGATAATAAAATGCCGATAAAAAAACATCTCGCAGTAACCAGTTTACTTGGCGCAAGCTTTGCGGCAGCTGGGCAAAGCTCCTTTATCGTAGAAGATTTAAAAGTTGAAGGTTTACAGCGTGTGGCACTGGGTGCTGCACTGACCCACATTCCAATTAATGTGGGTGATAACATCGATGAATATACGATTTCTCAAACAGTCAAAGCGTTATATAAATCAGGCCACTTTGAAGACATTACTGTCTATCGTGACGATGAATTACTCATCTTCAAAGTAAGAGAAAGACCGACGATTGCATCAATTGAATTTGATGGCAATAAAGACATCAAAGACGAGCAATTAAATGATAGTCTTGATCAGCAAAATATCCGTGCAGGTGAGCCTTTAGATAGAACTGTTTTATCTAATATTGAAAAAGGCTTAATCGATTTCTTCCACAGTATTGGTAAATATAATGCCAAGATCGAAGTAAGCATCACCGAGTTGCCACGTAACCGTGTGCGTTTAAATCTTGATTTTGAAGAGGGTGACGCAGCATCAGTTAGACAAATTAACTTAGTTGGTAATGAACTGTTTTCTGACGAAGAACTATTAAGTCTTGTTGAATCACAACAAGACTTACCTTGGTGGAAGTTCTTATCAAATGATCGCTATCAAAAGCAGACTATTGAAGGCGATTTAGAAAAAATCAGAAGTTTTTATCTAGATAAAGGTTATCTGCGTTTTAACATCGACTCAACACAAGTGTCAGTGAGCCCTGAACGTGAGTCAGTGTATGTCACTGCAAACATTACAGAAGGCGAAAAGTACACGGTTAAAGGTTTTGACTTTATTGGTGATTTATTAGGCCGTGAAGAACTTCTTAAGAGCATTATCCCGCTTAAATCGGGCGAGCTTTACAATGGTTCAGTGGTAACTGCTTCAGAAGAATACATAAAAAGCTATTTAGCACGATTTGGTTATGCAAATGCCGAAGTTCGAACCATACCTGAAATTGATGACGAAAATAAAGAAGTAAAACTAACACTATCAGTAAATCCAGGTAACCGTATTTATGTGCGCCGTATTATGGTTAATGGGAATCAGATAACCGCAGATGAAGTTGTGCGTCGAGAAATGACGCAACTTGAAGGCGCATGGCTATCTAACCAGAGCCTTGAGCGTTCAAAACTGCAGATTCAACGTCTACCTTATATGGAAAACGTTGAGTTTGAAGTAAAACCGATAGCAGGCATTGATGACCAAGTTGATGTTGACTTCACCGTTAAAGAGCAACCAGCAGGTAGCTTCCAAGCGGGGGTTGCATATGGTTCATATGCTGGTCTGCAGTTTAATATCGGTGTCAGTGAATCAAACTTCTTAGGTACAGGTAATCAGTTAGCGTTTAACATCAATACGTCAAAAGGTTCTGATCGCTACAGTGTTTCCTATACTGACCCATACTTCACGCCAGATGGTGTGTCGCAAGGTACAAGTATCTTCTACAGTAACTACGACTCATCAGCTTTCAGTTTAGTACCTTATAAGTCTAAGAGTTATGGTATCGGTACTAACTTTGGTTTCCCAATCGATGCGGTTAACCGTATTAACTTTGGTGGGCGATGGATTGAAGAAAGCTTATCTGATATTGCTGACTACGAGCAAACTCGTATCATGCGCTTAGCATTCTTTAATCCTGATGATCCTGATGCAGCGTATGAATTTACCAAATATGAAATGAGTGTCGGTTGGTCTAGAATTACCGTTAACCGCGGTATGTTCCCAACAGCGGGTTCTCGTCAGTCGTTAACACTGAATGCAACTACACCTAATTCAGATCTTAATTTCTTTAAGATTAATTATAACTCTCGTTTCTATTGGCCAATCAGTAATGATCATCGCTGGGTATTCTCTACCAGAGCTGCATTAGCATATGGTAATGGTTATGGGTCAACGAATGGCTTTGATCAGATTCTGCCTTTCCAAGAATACTTCAGAATCACTGAAGAAGAATTACGTGGTTTCGATAGAAACACCATTCTCCCTGAAGCGATTAGAAGAAGAACATCGAGTATCTCAGGTTCAGTTTTGCCTGATGGCAGCTCGACAGGTACAATTGGTTCACCTTCAGAGTTTGACCGATTGGAACTTTGGGGTCGAATTGGTGGTAATGCGAAAGCT
Organism: Pseudoalteromonas phenolica; assembly: GCF_001444405.1. Classification (NCBI taxonomy): domain Bacteria; kingdom Pseudomonadati; phylum Pseudomonadota; class Gammaproteobacteria; order Alteromonadales; family Pseudoalteromonadaceae; genus Pseudoalteromonas; species Pseudoalteromonas phenolica. The sequence continues at coordinate 2,642,522 of NZ_CP013187.1, read as the reverse complement.
GTGGCAGGTATGGAGCTAATTGTTCCGACGCCATTCTTGGACGAAGATAATACAAGCTCTGTTCGAACAAGCCTCTTTGTTGACGCTGCGAATGTTTGGGATACTGAGTTTGATATTGACCGCTATTCAAACTTACCTGAAGATCAGGTTAATCAATTGCGCGATTTTGGAGACCCTACTCGCTTTAGAGTATCAACGGGTCTGTCATTACAATGGATTTCCCCTATGGGACCAATGCTGATTAGTTTTGCTTATCCACTGAAGAAAGAAGACAAAGACGAAACTAAAACCATCAGCTTTAATATAACGAATACTTTCTAAGGAGTTTTTTGTGAAAACGATTATAAAAACAACGGCATTAAGCATTTTAGCAGCATTAATGATGGGTACTTCAGCAAGCGCACTTGCTCACAAAGTAGGTATTGTTGATATGCAATCTATTTATCAACAAATTCCTCAAATGGCTAAAATTGAGCAGCAGCTTCAAACTGAATTTGCTGAGCGCCGTCAGGAGCTTGAAAAGTTACAAGGTGATGTTCGCTTTGAAATGGAAAAGTTTCAGCGTGAAAGTGCTACAATGAGTGATGACCAAAAGAATGCGCTTCGCGACAAAATTCAAGGCATGCAAAAGCAATTAGCTGAAAAAGGTCGTCCTTTAGAGCAAGAAATTAAAGCGCGTCAAAATCAAGAGTTAGCTAAAGTACAAAAGCTGATCGTTGAAACTATTCAATCTGTAGCTAAAAGCGGTAAGTTTGATGAAGTTAAGGTAAAAGATACGACAATTTACTTTAACCCTGATAAAGTAACCGACCTTTCTAGCAAGGTTGTTGAAGCAGTTAGCAAAAAGTAATGACAAAACAGTATACCCTCGCTCAAATTAGCGAATTTTTAGGCGCATCCCTTGACGGGGATGCGTCTCATTGTATTGAGAAGATAGCAACTTTGGCAAATGCCAAAGGGTCGGATATCGCTTTTTTGGCGAATAAGAAATACCGTTCTCAGCTTGACGAAACAAAAGCTGGCGCAGTGATTATTTCAGAAAAAGAAGCAGCGCTATTTTCTGGCAATAAGATCGTTGTTAAAGACGCTTATATTGCATACGCAAAACTTGCACAAATGATGGATACGACCCCGGCTTGTGCCCGTGGTATTCACCCAAGTGCAGTCATTGACAAAAATGCTCAGCTTGGAGAAAACGTCAGTATTGCTGCAAATGCTGTTATATCATCAGGTGTTGTGCTTGGGGATAATGTGCAAATCGGTGCTGGATGCTTCATTGGTGAAAACACCAAAATAGGGCATGGTACAAAGCTTTGGGCTAATGTCAGTGTTTATCATGATATTGAGATTGGTGAATATTGCTTATTCCAATCTGGTGCAGTGATTGGCAGTGATGGTTTTGGTTATGCAAATGAAGCAGGGAAGTGGGTGAAAATTCCACAATTAGGTCGAGTTTTAATTGGTGATCGCGTTGAAATAGGTGCGAGCACAACCATCGACCGAGGCGCTTTGGATGACACGATTATCCACGATGATGTGATTTTAGATAATCAAATTCAAATTGCTCATAATGTTGAAATTGGTCAAGGTAGCGCGATGGCTGCCTGCTCAGTGGTAGCAGGAAGTACAACGATTGGTAAGTATTGCCAAATTGCAGGTCTTGTCGGTATCAATGGACATATCGATATTTGTGACGGTGTGATGCTGACAGGAATGACCATGGTGACTAAGTCAATTACCGAACCTGGCGCATATTCTTCTGGTATGCCGCACACAACCAATAAAGAATGGCGTCGTAATATGGCGCATTTAAGAAATTTATCTGATTTTAAAGAGCGTATTAAATCGTTAGAAACACGCTCATCTCAAAAAACAGTTGATGAATAAGGATACTATTTTGGCCAACGAATTAAACAGTTTTGATGTTCAAGAAATCATGCGTTTATTGCCACACCGTTACCCTATGCTATTGGTAGACAAAGTGGTGGATTTTCAGCCGGGTGATTACTTGCATGCGGTAAAAAACGTTACCGTAAATGAGCCAATTTTTACGGGTCACTTCCCTGACCAGAAAATTTTTCCAGGTGTACTTATTTTAGAAGCTATGGCACAAGCTACTGGTTTATTAGGCTTTAAAACAGTGCAAAATACTGGTGACAACGAGCTATACTTATTTGCAGGAATTGATAATGCACGTTTTAAACAGCCTGTAGTTCCTGGCGATCAGATGCATATTCACGTTAAATTCGAAAAAGAGCGTCGCAACATCTGGCGCTTTTCAGCAGAAGCAAAAGTTGATGGTAAGGTTGTGTGTACTGCAGACCTTATGTGTGCAAGAAGAGAGTTTTAATGTTAATTCATCCTACTGCAGTTATTGAACCAGGCGCCCAACTTGGCGAAAACGTAAAAGTAGGGCCTTACAGTTACATTGGTAATGATGTTGTTATCGGAGATAACACCATCATCGAATCACACGTAGTTGTTAAAGGGCCTTCGACGATCGGTAAAGGTAATCACTTTTATCAGTTTGCGTCAATTGGTGAAGCCTGCCAAGACAAAAAGTACAAGGATGAACCAACTCAATTAATCATGGGTGACAATAATATTGTTCGAGAATGTGCGACCATACACCGTGGCACAATTCAAGATCAGGGCGTGACTAAAATAGGCAGTAACAACTTATTTATGGCTTACACGCACATTGCTCATGATGCTGTGATTGGTAATAATGTCATTTTTTCAAATGGTGCAAGTGTAGCTGGTCACGTCCATGTGGGTGACTGGGCTATTTTAGCTGGTAATACGGGTGTACATCAGTTCTGTAAAATTGGTGCGCACGCATTCATTGGTATGTATTCAGGTGTGAGTAAAGACGTTCCTCCTTTCGTTACTACTACAGGTATGCCAGCAAAACCCGCTGCCGTGAACACCGAAGGCATGAAGCGACGCGGGTTTGAAAGCGACGAAATTATGGCAGTTCGTAGAGCGTATAAAGCACTTTATAGAAAGGGCCTAACGTTAGATGAAGCGGTTGCTTCATTAGCGGACGATGCGAAACAGTTTGCAGCTGTACAAAGCATGATTGACTTCTTAGATACGTCTGAGCGCGGCATTATTCGCTAGCCTCGACGGTTTATTTAAAGCATGTACAAACGCCATACAATTCAATGTGTATGGCGTTTTTATTTAAAAAGAATTAGAACATGACGACAGATACACAGCCAATCACGATTGGTGTTGTTGCGGGCGAATTGTCCGGCGATATTTTGGGTGCAGGCTTAATCAGAGCATTAAAAGTGCATTACCCTAACGCACGCTTTATTGGCATTGCAGGCCCAAAAATGCAGGCTGAAGGCTGTGAGAGTTTATTCGATATGGAAGAGCTCTCAGTGATGGGGTTAGTTGAGGTTTTGGGTCGATTACCCCGTTTACTGAAAATCAGAAAACAGCTCGTTCAGCACTTTATAGATAATCCACCAGATGTTTATGTGGGCATTGATGCGCCAGACTTTAACCTTCGTGTAGAAAAACCGTTAAAAGCGGCTGGCATAAAAACAGTGCAATACGTGAGCCCTTCAGTGTGGGCTTGGCGTCAAAAGCGTATCTTCAATATTGCAGAGGCAACTAGCTTGGTTTTGTCGTTATTACCATTTGAAAAAGCTTTTTATGACAAACATGACGTGCCGTGTACGTTTGTCGGCCACACCTTAGCCGATGACATTCCACTTGAAACCGATACCAATGCGGCGAGAGCTAAGTTAAACCTTTCTGCTGAAGATACCGTTTTAGCGCTTCTTCCGGGCAGTCGCGGCTCAGAGGTTGGTTTATTAAGCGAGACTTACCTGCAAACTGCTCAAAAACTACAAGAGCGTATTCCTGAATTAAAAGTTATCGTGCCTTTAGTAAACGATAAACGCAGAGCGCAATTCACTGAGATAAAAGAAAAAGCCGCACCAAATCTAAAAGTTCAGCTTTTGGACGGTCAATCTAGTGAAGCGATGACCGCGGCAAACGCTGTATTACTTGCCTCTGGTACTGCGACACTTGAAGCCATGCTATATAAAAAGCCTATGGTGGTCGGGTATAAGTTTAAGCCTGTGAGTTATTGGATCTTCAAAAACTTTTTTACTTTTAATATTAAGTATTTCTCTCTTCCTAATTTATTGGCTGATGCGCCCTTGGTGCCTGAATTTTTACAAGATGAATGTAATAGCGATGCGCTAGCCGATGCGCTTTTTCCTATGCTAAAAGGCGGTAGCCAAGCATTGATTGATAAATTTTACAATATTCACAACAACATTCGACTTGATGCCAGCAAACAAGCGGCTCTAGCAGTTAAGGAGCTTATAAATGCAAATTGAACGACCAAATGTTAAATATATTGCAGGTGTAGACGAAGTTGGCCGTGGCCCACTAGTAGGTGATGTTGTCACCGCTGCGGTTATTTTAGATCCGAGTCAGCCCATTGAAGGCCTTGCTGATTCTAAAAAGCTTTCAGAGAAAAAGCGTAATGCACTCGCTGCAGAAATAAAAGAAAAAGCACTTTGCTATCACATTGCTCGTGCCAGTGTGGCTGAAATTGACGAGCTGAATATTTTACATGCGACCATGCTTGCTATGACTCGTGCTGTCGAAGGTCTGACTATTCAGCCCGAATTTGTATTTGTAGATGGCAACCGCTTACCAAAACTAAGCATGGCAGCGCAGAGTGTGGTTAAAGGCGATAGTTTAGTCGAAGAGATCAGTGCAGCGTCAATTTTAGCAAAAGTTGCACGTGACCAAGAAATGCTAGAGCTTGATGCACAATACCCAGAATATGGCTTTGCAGGTCATAAAGGCTACCCAACGAAAGCGCATTTTGCGGCATTAGAGCAATACGGTGCAACGCCACACCACCGCACGTCATTTAAGCCTGTACAGCGAATTTTGCAAAGTAAGGAGCAGTAATGCCAGCACCGCAGTTTGTTCATTTACGCGTTCACAGTGACTTCTCTATGGTTGATGGCCTGGCAAAGACCAAGCCGATTGTTGCGCGAGCACAAGAGTTAGCGCTTCCTGCCTTTGCTATTACTGATCAAATGAACTTATGTGGCCTTGTACGTTTCTATGGCGGGGCGCATGGTGCAGGTATTAAGCCAATCGTCGGGGCGGATATCTGGCTTAAAAGTGATGAGTTTCCTGAAGAGCCATGCCGTTTGGTGGTACTTGCCAAAAATAATGATGGCTACAAAAATCTGACTTTACTTATTTCGAGAGCCTATCAGCGAGGCCATGTCTTCCACCGTCCTGTGGTTGATAAGCAGTGGCTTGCTGAGCACAAAGAAGGCTTAATTTTACTTTCGGGTGGTAAAGACGGCGATGTGGGTAAGGCGCTTCTAAAGCATAACCATCAATTGGTATTAGATACGGTTGCTTTCTATGAAGAACATTTCAAAGATCATTTTTACCTCGAATTAATACGAACAGGTCGTGCTGACGAAGAGGATTACTTACATGAGGCGGTGAAACTGGCTGAGCAACGTGACTTGCCGGTTGTGGCCACCAATGAAGTGGTGTTTTTAAATGAGCATGACTTTGATGCGCACGAAATTCGTGTTGCGATTCACGATGGTTACACGCTTGAAGACAAACGTCGTCCAAAACGATTCTCAAAAGAGCAGTATTTAAAAACCCCTGAGCAAATGATTGAATTGTTCAGTGATATTCCTGAAGCACTCGAGAACAGTGTTGAAATTGCAAAGCGCTGTAATGTGACCGTTCAGCTTGGAACCTACTTCTTACCAGATTACCCGACTGGTGATTTAAAAATAGAAGACTTCTTAGTTAAGGTATCCGAAGACGGCCTTGAAGAGCGTTTGCAGTTCTTATTCCCTGACGAAGATCAACGTAAAGAAAAGCGCGCTGAGTATGATGAACGTCTTAAAATCGAACTTGACGTTATCAACCAAATGGGATTCCCAGGTTACTTCTTGATCGTAATGGAGTTCATCCAGTGGAGTAAAGATAACAATATTCCAGTAGGGCCAGGGCGTGGTTCGGGTGCCGGTTCATTAGTGGCTTATGCACTGAAAATCACAGACCTTGACCCCCTTGAATTTGACTTACTATTCGAGCGATTCCTAAACCCGGAACGTATCTCGATGCCTGACTTCGACGTCGACTTCTGTATGGATAGACGAGACGAGGTAATCGACCACGTAGCTAAGTTATATGGGCGGGACGCGGTATCTCAGATCATCACTTTTGGTACTATGGCTGCAAAAGCAGTAATACGTGACGTAGGTCGTGTACTTGGTCACCCGTATGGCTTCGTTGACCGTATATCAAAGTTAGTACCGCCAGATCCAGGTATGACCCTAGCTAAAGCCTTTGATGTCGAGCCCCGTTTACCAGAAGCTTATGATGGTGATGAAGAAGTAAAAGAGCTTATCGACATGTGTCGCATCCTTGAAGGCTGTACACGTAACGCCGGTAAACATGCCGGTGGTGTTGTTATCTCGCCAACGACCATTACTGACTTCGCTGCGCTTTATTGCGATGAAGAAGGTAAGTTCCCGGTTACGCAATTTGATAAAAACGACGTTGAAACAGCTGGTCTGGTTAAGTTTGACTTCTTAGGTCTAAGAACACTGACAATTTTGCAGTGGGCACTTGATATGACTAACGAGCGTTTAGCTCGAGAAGGTAAAGAGCCTGTCGATATTAATGCCATCCCGCTTGATGACAAACCGAGTATTGAGTTATTACTTCGCGCCGAAACCACTGCGGTATTCCAGCTTGAATCTCGGGGTATGAAAGACCTAATTCGTCGCCTTAAACCCGACTGCTTCGAAGATATGATCGCACTGGTAGCCCTATTCCGACCGGGTCCACTGCAATCAGGCATGGTAGATAACTTTATCGACCGTAAGCATGGTCGAGAAGATATTTCATACCCTGATGCACAATATCAGCATGACAGTTTACAACCTATTCTAGAGCCAACCTACGGGATCATCCTCTATCAGGAGCAGGTAATGCAGATCGCGCAGGTGCTAGCGGGTTATACGCTAGGTGGCGCTGACATGCTTCGCCGTGCGATGGGTAAGAAAAAGCCTGAAGAAATGGCGAAGCAGCGTTCAACCTTCGAAGATGGTGCCGTGAATAACGGGGTCGATGGCGAACTCGCCATGAAGATCTTCGACTTGGTAGAAAAATTCGCAGGTTACGGCTTCAACAAATCTCACTCTGCTGCCTATGCACTGGTTTCGTATCAAACGCTTTGGATGAAAACCCATTACCCAGCCGAGTTCATGGCTGCGGTAATGTCGGCGGATATGGATAATACCGACAAAATTGTCACCCTAGTTGATGAATGTGAAAACATGAAGTTGGCCTTATTACCGCCTAACGTCAATGAAGGCTTATATAAGTTTACTGTTAACTTAAAAGGCGAAATTGTTTACGGTATCGGTGCGATTAAAGGAGTAGGTGAAGGCCCGGTTGAAGCTATTCTTGAAGCACGTGAGCAAGGTGGTGAGTTTAAGGATTTATTCGATTTCTGCGCACGAGTTGATTTAAAGCGTTTAAACAAGCGTGTGGTTGAAAAGCTGATTTATGCAGGTGCTTTAGACAAACTGGGACCTGAGCAAAATCAAGCTGGTCGTTCAATCCTAATCGCTAGTCTACCTGCTGCAATGAAAGCTGCTGAGCAGCATCACAAAGCAGAAGCGATTGGTCAAAGTGACTTGTTTGGTTTGCTTGCGACAGAGCCAGATGAAGTGGAGCAAGCGTTTGAGTCTGCTCTTCCTATGCCAGATAAAGAGTGGTTAAACGGTGAGAAAGAAACGTTAGGCTTATATTTAACGGGTCACCCAATCAATCAGTATCGTAAAGAGTTAAAACACTATACGTCGGGTAAACTGGTTGACTTACAGCCGACTAACCGTGATGTTAGCGCAACGGCGGCCGGTTTGGTGATAAATGCAAGAACGCTGATTAATAAACGAAATCAACGTTGGGGTTTAATAACTTTAGATGACAAAAGTGCCCGAATTGATGTACGCTTATTTCCTGAACAGTACGAAACTTATCAAGAATTGCTGCAAATTAACCAAATCTTGGTAATATCTGGACAGGTCAGCTTTGATAACTTCTCTGGTGGCATTACAATGACAGCCAGAGACGTGTGTACCATAGCTCAGGCGCGTGAAAAACGCATCAGAGCAATAAAAATGACTCTAAATATGGTGCAAATTGACGCGAACTTCTTCGATAATTTACGAAAAGTCTTAGAACCTTATAAATTCGGTACTTGCGAAGTTAAGGTTCAATATCAGCGTCCTGATGCGTTAGCAGAACTAACGTTAGGTACAGAATGGTGTGTGACGCCAACAGATGATCTTATAACGCGATTATCTCAGTTAGCGGCACAAGATATAGAATTAGAATTTAATTAATTAGGTTGTAGAGCATGAGCCTCAATTATCTTGATTTTGAGCTTCCAATTGCTGAATTAGAAGCAAAAATTAAAGAATTACAAAATGTTAGCCGTTCAGGCAGTTTAGACCTGAGCTTAGAAGAAGAAATTTCTCGTTTAAAAGAAAAGAACGTTGAGCTAACTAAAAAAGTATTCTCTGAATTAGGTGCATGGCAGGTTTCTCAACTTGCACGTCACCCGTTACGCCCATATGCACGTGATTACATCGAGCGCATTTTTACTGAGTTTGACGAATTTGCGGGTGACCGTACATTTGCAAACGACCCTGCAATTTTAGGTGGTGTTGCACGTTTAGACGGTAAGCCTGTTATGGTTATCGGTCAGCAAAAAGGTCGTGACACAGCAGAAAAGATCAAGCGTAACTTCGGTATGCCAAAGCCAGAAGGTTACCGTAAAGCCCTTCGTTTAATGGAAATGGCTGAGCGTTTTAAAATGCCAATCATCACATTCATTGACACGCCGGGTGCGTACCCAGGTGTTGGCGCTGAAGAGCGTGGTCAAAGTGAAGCAATCGCACGTAACCTAAAAGTAATGGCAGCTTTAAAAGTGCCAACAATTTGTACGGTTATCGGTGAAGGTGGTTCGGGCGGTGCACTTGCCATTGGTGTAGGTGACCGTGTGAACATGCTTCAGTACAGCACGTACTCAGTAATTTCTCCTGAAGGTTGTGCATCAATTCTTTGGAAGAGTGCTGAAAAAGCGCCACTTGCTGCAGAAGCGATGGGTGTATCGGCAACGCGAGTAAAAGAGCTAGACCTGATCAATAACATCATTGATGAACCACTAGGTGGTGCACATCGTAACTACGATGAGATGGCGAAAAACTTAAAAGCTCAACTTAACCGTGACCTTGCTGAATTAACAGCATTAAGCACTGAAGACATGCTTGAACAGCGTTACAAGCGACTAATGTCGTTTGGTTACTGCTAAACTCAAGCTTTTGAAAAAAGCCGCTCTATGCGGCTTTTTTGCGTTTTAGAGTTATGAAACAAACCACTTTATATAAACAGTTTAAAACAGCATTAGAGCCGAAGTTACATCTGGGCTCAGGTCTAACGGTGGCACTATCGGGTGGTGTCGACTCTGTCGTTTTATTACACTTGTGTAAGACCTTCCTTGATAATCTAGAGGCAAATCAGTCTTTTTCAGTCGAAGCTATTTATGTTAACCATGGTTTATCTGAAAATGCTCAAGACTGGCAGATATTCTGCGAGCAGCTTTGTCTATCTCTGCATATTCCTTTTAAAACCAAGCGCGTTAATGTTCAGCCAAAAGCTAGACAATCCCTTGAGGCACTTGCACGAGATGCGCGCTATCAGGCGCTTGATGAACTAGCAGAGCAGGGCAATCTAATTTTATTAGGTCAGCATGCAGACGATCAGTTAGAAACATTCTTATTACGACTCAAGCGCGGTTCTGGCCTAACAGGGCTCAGTGCAATGCATGACGAAGTTCGTTTATCATCAGGTAGGCAATGTATTAGGCCACTTTTGCACATCTCACGAGAAGACATTGAAGCATTTTCTCGCACTTTTTCTTTATCGCATATTGAAGATGAGTCGAATCAAGATGATAAATTCGACCGCAATTTTTTACGTAACCAAATTATTCCGCCGCTTAAAAAACGCTTTAATGGTTTTTTAAAAAGTACGCTGCGCAGTATCGAGCTGTTACAGCAGCAGCAAGCCTTAATTGACGAAATAAGCCAAGCGGATTTATTGCTCTGTGAAGATAAAAACGATGTGCCTGCCACACTAAAACTCAATGAGTTAAAACAGTTTAGTGCGCTTAGGCAGAGCAATGTTGTGAGAGCATGGTTAAGCGATTTAGGGGTAGTCATGCCTTCAAAAGCGCAAATGTCACAGATTTTAACGCAAAGTCTAGAAAGTCGTGAAGATGCACAAATGCAGGTGCAGTTATCGAAAGGGGCGATCAGACGATACAGAGAAAAGTTGTATTTTGATGCGCAGGACGCCACTCCAAATAACGTTGAAAACATCGACAGCACAATACTAGTCTTAAATGATAAAACGACATTAAAACGCGAATCTGGCGGATTACTTAGACTGCCTTTTGAGCATGAGCGCGTTTCTATCCGTTTTGGGCTGCTAAAGTCACAAATAAAACCATATAAGAAAATACGCAGTAATACGTTAAAATACTGGCTTAAAGATTTGAAAGTCCCCACATGGCAGCGAGATCATATCCCCCTAGTGTTTTATAACGACAACCTTGTACAGGTTGTGGGCCACTTTGTATCTGCTGATTATATCAGTGAGGGTCACGGTATTTCTTGGGAGTTAACCTAATATGCAACAGAGAAAAATTGGTCAGTCGTTAGCGCAAAAATCCCCCATTGGCATTGTGTTTACTTTACTACTATTTATTCCCTTAGCAATGAGCAGTGAGCTAATCGTTGAAAATTTAATCTCAGCGATGGTGCTTGGTATGGTGACCGTGATTCTATTATTGAGCTATTGGCACGGAAAAGGCGGTAGCTTTTTTATTTTCGCGCTTTTAATGCCATTAGTTTTAGTTGTGATTGCTGAGTTACCGAGTTTTGTTGCTCTAGCGTGGTTGATCAATGCTTTTTTCTTTGGTGCTTCGAGTTGTTTATTCGCTTATTTGCTGTGGAGCAAGTCAAAGTAATAGAGAGGATGAAAGTGCCAAAGCAAGTTAGGGGCTTGCTTTGGCGAATTGTTTAGATAGCGCGTGCGCAGTTTCTGCCAGCCGCTTTTGCTTTGTATAAGCCTTTATCTGCCCTTGCGAAAATATTGTCTTCACAATCTTGATTTTCAGCGAGTGTGAATCCTATGCTGGTTGTTACTTCATACTTGGCCATTAGGTCACAACTCCCTACAGATGTCATAATTCGCTCTGCAATTAGTTTGTTAGTAACGAATTCAGGATCATCCACTAAAATTGCAAATTCATCACCACCAAATCGATACACACTATCAGTTGCTCTGATAGAGGCTTTTAAAATATTTGAAAACTCAATGAGCACGTCATCACCGGCTTTATGTCCAAAGTTGTCATTCACTTGCTTGAAGTTATCTAAATCAAGCAGCATTAAACTGAACTTACGTTGATGGCGACGGCCATTTTCTATTTTTTGAACTAGGTTGTCATTAAATTGGCTACGATTATACAAGCCCGTTAATGAATCTTTGGTAGCCAGTTGTAATACTCTTTGGTACATCAGAGCATTGCGTAACGGATACACTAAAACTTGGTGTATAGATTGCAGTTTGTTTTTAATTGCTGGGCTTAACTGGTACTGACAAAAATATACAAGCTTGCCGAGATGTTCACCATTAAGATCTAAGTCAAAGCTAAAAGGCGTGTACTGCTTGTCACTATCCTTTAACTGAAAAGCGCCTAATGCAGTGTGAAATTGTAGTCCCGATAGTTTGATAATTCGCTGGGCATGTTCAGCATAAATAGCTAGCAGTTCTTCTATATCAAGTGTTGTTTGAAGTTTCTCAACTAAGCGGTGAGCAAACATTGGCTCTTGGTTTAAATATTGTTCAGTATTAAACGGCAAATAGTCGCCACGTGTTGTGAGCCTTTGCGTCAGAATATGGACGTTTTCCATTAGTTAGAACCCCTAATTATCATAACTAAGTTCAACTAAGCTATTTTTATGCCAAATTTTTAAACTGGCTGAAAAACAATCGCTTGCTATAGTTAATTTAAGTCGAATTATAAACATCAACAAAATAGACTCTCTGGAGGCCATTTGCAGAGCATTTATAGTCAAGTTTTTGCCTTATTACTTGCCGCAATGATCTTAGTTTGGCTGTTCAAACGAATCGGTTTGCCGGCGATATTAGCTTATTTAGTAACTGGGGTACTGGCGAGTAGCCCAAGTATAGGCTGGATGAGCATGAGTGATGAGATGCACTTTATTGCTGAACTTGGCATAGTGTTTTTATTATTCAGTCTTGGGTTAGAGTTTTCCGTTCCCAAGTTAATGGCAATGCGAAACTTGGTATTTGGGCTCGGTGGCCTGCAAGTTATTTTAACCATCTTGGTTGCCATCCCCATAGTCCGTTTCTTTGATTATGGCTGGCTTAGCGCATTTACTATTGCGAGTATTATGGCGCTTTCTTCAACAGCAGTCGTGGTCAAGATATTAAAAGAAAATGGCGCACTCAATCAGCGGCGAGGCCAGCTTTCTGTTGGTATCTTATTATTTCAAGATATCGCTGTCGTACCTTTACTCATTAGTATTCCCTTATTTGCACAGGCTGACAATCAAATGCTGGCAAGCACACTGGTGATAGCCTTAGCGAAAGGGGCTTTTGTCTGTATTTTATTATGGGCCATTGGTAAATGGCTGTTGCCGTTTGTTTTTAATGAAGTCGCACAAGTCAGAACCGATGAATTATTTGTGCTGTCTACTTTAGTGGTTGCTTTGTGCGCGGCTGGTCTGACTTACTTATTTGGTTTGTCTATGGCACTTGGGGCGTTTTTAGCAGGCATGATGTTAGGAGAGAGTCAGTATCGACATCAATTAGAAGCTGAGATCCGGCCCTTTAGAGACATATTAATGGGGCTGTTTTTTGTCACTGTTGGTATGCAGCTCAATGTCGGCTTTGTTATTGAAATGTTTTGGCATATTTGCGCTGCGTTAGTGGTTTTATTTGTCCTGAAACTATTACTTATCTGGGGCTGTGCGCAATTAATTGGTGAGCGTAAAAAAGATGCCATTGCATCAGGTATTTTACTTTGGCAGATGGGGGAGTTTGGTTTTGTGCTCATCGCGTTGGCTTCAACACACCAACTAATGGCTTCGACGACCGCGTCGTTTTTAATCGCGCTGGGTGTGTTCTCGATGGCACTCACGCCTTATTTAATCAGTCAAACAGACCGTATTTTGAGCGTGTTAAATATCGATAGCGAACAGGGTAACGAACAATTTCAAAAAACGTTCGGCAGTCATAATTTAAATGGTCATGTTTTAATTCTTGGGTATGGTCGGGTAGGGCAAACCATAACACGCTTTTTAAAGCCAGAAGCTATCCCCTATGTTGCAATTGAACGAAACCCACTTCTTGTCCAAGAGGCGCAAAATGCGGGAGAACCAGTATTATTCGGGCATGCTGCGCAAAATACCATTTTAAAATCAGCCAAAGTTGAACAAGCTAAGCTGGTGATAGTCACTATGTCTGACTTTGAGCAAAACCAACCTGTGATAGATGCGATAAAAAGAGTCGCGCCGGGTGTCTCAATTATTGTTCGCGCCACAGATGACATACACCTTGAAGATTTTAAAAAGATGGGGGTGGCAGAAGTTGTGCCTGAAGCACTTGAAGCAAGCTTAATGCTTATTTCTCATGTATTGCACATGTCAGGTGTGCCGATGCGAAGGATATTGCGTAGAGTAAGCCAAGAGCGTGAAAATCGATACGAGTTTCTTCATGGCTTCTTTACCGACGGATCTGTAGAGCAAAATAGTGAACCTTTAGAGCGTTTAGAGTATTTGCATGCCATTGCGTTACCTGAAGCAGCCTTTGCTGTAGATAAGCAAATAGGGCATTTAAATCTTAACAAGCAAAGGGTGGTGATCACTGCTCTACGTCGAGATGGGCAAGAAATCGAATCGCCCGATGACGATGTTGTTTTGCAAGCCAATGATATTCTTTTACTTAAAGGAAAACCAAGGCGAGTTGAGCGAGCAGAACAATTTTTGTTAGAAGGTCTATCGTAATGAAGGACTTGAGCATACTTATCTAAAGCGTCAATTGAGCTATTATTTAATTCAGCTCAAGAAAATCTCTGATTTCGTCAAGTCTATTTAGACCATCTTGATAGCCAAACTCAATGAGTCTCCTTGTATAGGCTTTTTCAAACATAAGATAGCTTGGTAAACTCGACTCAGAATGTTTCTTTACACCGATTGTTCTAAGAAGTGCTCTTACAGCCAATGGCATACTTTCATAACACTCAGCAGCTAATTCGTTAAAGTTCTGCGTCGGGTTAATGACCAGGGTCGATATTTGTTTGAGCTCTTTATGCTTGTTTTTTGCGTTTGTGGGCAACAAACCAATGGTTCTATTAACGCGTTGTAAACGTTCTAGATCTGAATGTAATGTGTCAGCAAATACACCGTCAAGCAAATGACCTGCGACAGTTGAAACACCGGGAAAGTGTGGCTCATAGCCAACTTCTCGATGACGTTTTGGTTGCTCTACACCAATGATAAATATTTTATCAGCGCCAAGATGAATCGATGGGCTAAGTGGTGAAAGCTGATGAACCGAGCCATCACCGTAGTAATGATGTTTCAATCTGACACTCGGAAAAACCATGGGGATTGCGCTTGAAGCCATCAGTAAATCCAAGGTGATTTGACCTACAACCCCTTCACGTTTTGCTCGTTGCCAAGGCTCGGCGTTATTTGCTTGAAATACAGCTACTGATTTGCCTGTTGAATAGCTTGAAACCGTCACAGAGACAGCATCTAAATACTTTCTATGTAAATTTCGATCAATACGAGATAAGTCTAAAACATCATTCAATAATGCTCGAAGTGGCGAGTTGTCCAGTAGGCTGGCGGGTGGGTGATTTAAATAGTCAGATTGAAAACTACGCATCATATTGCCAAGAATATAACTCGATGCGCCAGTGAACGAACTCTTATAAACCATATGTGTATGAAATTGACGCCATACCCACTCAATCTTGCGCACCGCCAAGTGCATACACGAGGCATAACACGCCATAGCGGCAGAGTTAATTGCGCCCGCAGAGGTGCCATTAATAATTTGAAAAGGAATTCTGGCGTTGCGAGGCATGCTCAAGGCCAGAGCTTTTAGCACACCAACTTGGTAAGCGGCTCTTGCGCCACCACCTGTGAGTAACAGCGCCATTTTTGAGCGTTGAGTATTTTGAGGTTTTTTTTCCATATTCGCCCTTAATTATTATGAACTTTTTGCTGCGAATGCCATCAGTTACCGTATATCACTTGCAACAATTACTCAGTGATATATCTTTACTTTATAACTAATTATAGAATATTCAACGGAATATTGTGTTCAGCCATTAAACGGAGCAAACATGTCAGAACAACCTTCTACAAAGCCTTCCCAAACCCAGCTGCTATTTGCAGCCGTTGTTGTTATGGCGTTAATCGTCGTTGCTGTTTTTATTCTTTCAAGCAAATCTGAACAGCCTGTCGAAAATGAAAAGTTTAAGCAAGATGTCGTCGTGCCAGCTGTAGAACCTGCAAAACCTATCAATACAGCACAAAGTCAACCGGAGCCTGAGCCAGAACCAGAGGTTGTAGAAACATATGAGCCTGAACCGCAGCCAGAACCGACCCCTGAGCCTGTTGAAGAGCGTATCGTTGAAGCAAAACCTGCTGAGCCTCAGCTTCCATCTTTGGATGAGAGTGATGCTGAAGTGCAACAGAGCTTAGGTGAATATCTCACTGAGCAATCTTTAGGTTTGTTAATGACTGAGGATATGGTACGCAGAACCGTGGTATTCGTAGATAATTTAGCGCAAGGCAAGCTTGCGAAAAAGCATGCACCTGTGAGTGCTCCGGTTGATAAATTTATGGCGCTAGAGTCAGACATCATCATTACAGATCCTAATAGTTTTGAGCGTTACACACCTTATGTCGATATGCTAACGCAGATGAGTAATGCGCAAATCGTCCGTGTGTACAGAAAGTTTCAACCGCTTATTTTTGAAGCCTATGAAGAAATTGGCTATGAGGGCGAAGATTTTAATTACACTTTAAATGAAGCGATCACAGAGCTTTTAGATACACCAATTCCTGAAACAAGCTTGCCACTGATTAAAGATTCAGTGACTTATAGCTATGCATATCCTGAGTGGGAAAAGTTATCGGATGCGCAAAAGCAGTTTTTACGTATGGGTCCTGCTAACATGAAACGTGTTAAGACTAAGCTTGAAGCTGTGAAGAAGTCTTTAGCTAATTAATCTCGCCATATTTTAAACCGATTGTTTAAGCATTAGGCAATCGGTTTAATTAATTCAGTTTTTCCTTGAATCTAAAGCACATAATAGAGATAATCCTTCCCGCGCCTAACAAGGCCCACTATGGTGGTCTTATTGGTCCTCTCGCAACAATAGTTCGTGAACCTGGTCAGGTCCGGAAGGAAGCAGCCACAGCGAATGACTTGTGTGCCGGGATGTGGCTGGTAAGACTACCACCCAATCCTTAAAAGTTTTCAGATTTATACTCCCAAAAAATAATACACTTTTCTCTCCTTAGCTAATCGAAGCTGTTTGTATTCATTTTAAATCAAACCAACGTCCTTATTTACTATTTAATTGAGCTTCCAAGAGAGAAAATAGTGGTGAGTCGCTCTAACACTATTTTGGATAAAACGTGTTAGAGACTAATGGAAGTTTTGCTGTAATCGCTGCCGTTAAAAACGATTCTATACCTTTCCTAAAGGTAAACTTGCTTTCTTAATGCGTTAATGACTCGCTTGTTTAAAATAAAGCTGATTAGCTATATCGCACTCGTTATTCCAATATCATCCAAGATGATAGTTACATCTCTAGTCGGTGCAAAAATAAAGACAAGCTCTAATTCGCTTTCGGCACTGATTGGCTTATTCAATTCAATAGGGAGTGTGAAGGTTTGCAAAACTGGCTCCGTTGGCGCATATCTCACACCACCTTTTTCCAATTCAGAGAAGTCAGAAATTAATAAAGGCGAGACACTGCCAGATGCGGCCAAGCTTTTTTTAAATATTACATCAGACTTATTAAGTAGCTCTACCTTGGTATCAGATAACAAATTGTATGATCCACATTCTTCGTTTTCTCCTGAATCAGCTCTAGCCAGTGAGAAACTTAGGTAGGGTTTTTCTTTGCGATTTTGCTGAGACAACTCAGCACCTGTGAACTTAATGCTCAACCGTGTTTCAACTTGTTTCTTAAGTTGAACCTTCAATACCTTATTAGAGGTTTTAGTGCCGTTTCTTAAACGCTCTGAGTTTATGCTGATTTTCACATCTTCTATTTTTTTACCAGGTAAGACTTTAACGAAGCTTTCTTTTTCAGCGCCTCCCTCAAAATCTTCTATAGTTTTGAAGTCAGATGTCATATGGCGACTGATATAAATATCGTCAGGAAGGCCAAACTCACTAGCCACGGGTTGTCTAAAAATTTTTCGATACGCTTTTTTGTTCGCCAATGTAGCTTCTAAGAAAGCAGAAACATACACTTTAGCTAACTTCTCTTGTTGTTTGGGGGTTAATAGCTTTGAATAAAAATCTTTGCTGCTTCCCCAATGGTAATCATCAGACATGTCTTGATTAAAGTTTATGTGGTTAGCACGATAAATATAAATGGACTGCTTTAAGAAATCTTTATCAGCATCAAAGTGAGTGCGATGCCATTGTTGGCTACCAAGAAACTGATAAACATCTGCATCATGGCCTCCTTGTAACACTAAATAGTTAACATTTTTCAGGATGTTTCTGCCATCGGCATGTTGATATTGCCCGTCCATTGGGGCTAATGCGACAACGGACTTAATGTTAAAACCAAACTCTGTTGATTCAGTACTATCTGGTAAAGTTTTCCATTGATTAAATGACGCAGCTAAAGCAACAGCCTCACCGCCCCTAGACATACCTATTAAAGCGATATTCTCTAAATCTAGTTTGTTATAAAAAGCATGGTCTTGCTCAGCATTCCATTTTTTTAGCAGTTTGATATGTTCAAGTAGTATCCAACCGCGTGCACCATTTTCACCCCACAAGTCATTCAAATACGTTTGATCTACTTGCACCACAAAATGCCCACGGCTGGCGAGCAACTCACCCAGATAATCAAACCCAGGCGCAGAATTTCCATGGACTAATAATACTAACGGCAGAGGTTGGGCTGCTAACGGAAGCCAAACTTTAGCCTGCAAAGGTAAATTACTACTTTTAAATTTGTGGTAAGCATTGTCTTCATATCCTTGGTTGCGAGAATAGTCGGAAAGAAAGCTCGGCAAGTTCACATTTGGAGTAATGACATCCGGTTTTGAGATAGCAAATAAAAAGGGTTGTTCGCCATAGTTCATTACTTTGTATTTATGTTTGCCCAGTTCAGCAGGGTTAGGTAAACCCGTAAACGAACTATTTGGCTGGCTATATCTTTCAATAACACACTCTAAAACATCTGAAGCGAATGTCGAAAAAGAGGCGGTAACCATGGATAGGATGGCAAAAAAACACGAAAAACGAGTGAGCATCAAAATTGTCCCTAATGTCAAAATTTAGCGCATGGTATTGTATATCAAATTGATCTTGCTATAAAAAAATACAATTTTTTATAGTTATGCTCTCTGAGACGCAAGTTGCTCAAAAAAGGTTTAAATCAGTGTTTGAATAAAAGCCTGAAGGTTGCACTTAAAGTAAAATACTAATTCAGCGCTTATGGCCTACAACTTCTGTTTCTGACATGATGCCAATTCAGATAAAACCTCTTAAATAAGTCACTTTTAGCTTCAAACATCATTGGAAATAAACCCTTAAAAACTTACATAGCCTATTCGTTGAATTGTCTCAAACACTAGGTGTTTGGTTTAATTTTTACCCAAGAAAGAACGGTTTAGTTTAGCTTTTAAATTATCTTGGAAGGAAGAATAATAAGTGCAGATAGCTTTTACTGCCCAAACCCTAGACAAATATTAACTCGTGTAGATAAGGCTAGAGCTTTACGTAGAGTCTTTACAGCTAATAGCTTCAGTAATATGGAGCTTTTGATAAAAATTCAAATTTTTTACTATTCCTGATTTTCGATATTTACAATGCCTGACTATTTCGAGTGGAGTCTGCAAATTGTTGATTCTTATAGATTAGCAATGTAATGTTAACAAAATTAACAGGAAAGATTCCCGATTTTGTTCAGATAAAATCAGGCATTTTTCCTTTGAAAAAGCTGTTATATACCTTTAGAGTTATGCATTTGAAAATTGATATCTTGCGTAAAAATTACAATTTGGAAATCGAATCGCCATTTACCTTATTTATAGATGGTAATACCGTTGTTTTTGATGCTCTCATCAAAGGTTATGGTGCAAAAAACGGAATGGTAATTGATGCAGACGGTAGCAAATTAATCAATTTAAACTCTGAGTTATCTGCTTTAAACTATGGCTTTTCGTGTTTAAATCTAAATGCTTCCGATATCGCTGATGGTTTTGATGAAATCCTCGGTGATTGGGGTGCAAGCGGTATATAACAAGCAAATAAACAGGGACAAATAACAGCTTGGCTTTTGTTCACTACGTTCACTATTTTAGCCAAGCATTATTTGCCCGTTATTAGGGCGTTAGGCATCTTATGGAAACTTCCTGCATAGTTGAAAAATTCGAGTCTAGAGATCCTCACAAAATTTGGGAGGCTACCTGGGAAATTCTTCGCTGTAATGACTTGGATAAGTTGTCTGAACTCAAAGCATATATTCCAGTGTTTTCTGAAATACTAGCAAAAGTGGAAATGGGTGGTGCTATAAGAAGCAATGCCGAAGACACAAAGCTTTCATTAAAATATATTGAGCAACGCTGCCAAGGCTCATGCCGCTGTTATTTGTATTCTGGGCAAAACATGTTTAACCCAGAGAAAGAGGCAGAGCTAAGCTTCGTTGAAATTGTTACCTCACAGGTAATGAAAGAGCTTTATGAGCATCATTTTGCCGTAACTTGCTGTGAGTGTTCTAAAAAATTTAAAGTAAGAGAGGTTCACGGTTGGCATGTGCCATGGTACGAGTGGTCAAATGCCTAACAAGCCGGTCAAGGGCGGACGCAAAACAGTAGGCTTGCGCTCGTGCCTCGCTAATTTTAGCCTACTATTTATGCGCCGCTTACCGGGGCGTTATGCGTCTCTTTAAATCGCTGTCTTTAATGCAGTTTTTACTTCAAGTCTTTTCTTCAAATCAGCTTTTAGGTACAGTGGCGTAATTAAGTTCTAAGTTGGTCTTGGCCTTTCATTTTTCAATTTAAGCTGTGACCAGAAAGGTCATTCACCAGTCGAACGCTTCTTTGCAATTTTGAGTTTGGTGAGTGTTTTTATAAATAAAAGTTTAGCTAGCTAGTGCAGGCGCGAGCGCTTTGAAAGCAGTGTGTCAACGCATAACAAAGTCGTCAACGCGGACAAAAAACTGTTGGCTGTTACGCTTCGCTTCACATTTAGCCAACAATTTTTTGCCGGTTACAACGGCGTTAGTTACTAATGGAATTCATCCAGTAAGGAGATAAGGTGAATCTTAAAAAGCACAAATCAGGTTTTTTAGCTGGCTTCATGTCAAGTACAGCACTTCTAGTAAGCGACTTATTTATTTTTGGTAACTTACAACTAAATCAGTTATCTATTATTTGTTTAAGTTTAGTAAGCATAATTTGTCTTTGCGGTTTTGTTTCTACAATAAAATCAGATGCTCAAAAGGTATCGTAACTAACAAGGCCGTTAAACCAAGGACACAAAACAGCAGGCTTGTGCTCCTTCGTCGCCAATTTTAGCCTGCTATTTTGTGCCGTTTACGGCAAGCGTTAGTATTCAATGGAGATTGACATTAAATTTCACCAATATATTCCCAGAATAGAAAATTTAAATGAGCAACAAAGGTGTGACTTTTACCGTTGGTTGGCTCACTCCTTGACAGTTTCTATAAGGGTTATAATTTGTGATAAGACTCTGCCACAGAGTGAAATTCTTAATCGTGTGAAGTGGCTTAATGAAATTGAGCATAGGGCTATCACCAAAACTTATGTAAGACCATTCGATATAGAAGATACATTGGACTTCTTTGACATGATCAACGATTACGTAGATAAAAATAATAATATCAGCTCTCAGCTACATCATTGTTTTACAAAATCATTGAACCAGTTGAACAAATGAATACTAACAAGTTAATTAAACAGAGGACGCAAAACAGTAGGCTTGCGCTCCTTCGTCGCTTATTTTAGCCTACTATTTTTCGCCGTTTATTAAGGCGTTAGTGGTATTTCATGGCTCAGGTTGATTTCTTTGCATCCGATGATGATTTCATAGATTTAGTAGATTGGTTGCTAACCGAAACTGATTTTAAAATCTTTGAAGCTTATTCACGCATAGATCACGATATTAGACAAATAGTGACCGCTAAAGACTTAGTGGATTTAGCTAATGAAAGAAAAAACTCATCTTTCCTATTACGCTTTTGGTCACCGAGTGTGACTAATGAGCCTGTGTTTAAGAGTATTAAACTAAACCCAAATATCGGTAAATTCCGAACAAGTTTGGAAGGCGCTGGAGTTATACAGTTAGAACATGGTCGGGTTGAAAACAATCGTATTTTCAATTCTACTTTAAGCCACTGGAATGAAGCAGGTGCAAAAGCGAAATGCATGTACCCAACCGATGTAGTTGATTGGAAAAAATTAAGATCTATATCTGGTCAGTTAAATCGCCATATTAAAAATAAGTTGGCTCATGCAAAGGTGGGTAGCGCTCCTGTCTTAAAAGGGGCGATAAAACAAATTGATAGTGGTTTACCACTTTGGTACTGCGGTAAAGAAATAACAAAAGCAGATTTAGATCTTGGGACATAATACCACTAACAAACGCTTTAACCATAAAGGACGCAAAACAGCAGGCTTGCGCTCCTTCGTCGCTAATTTTAGCCTGCTATTTTGCGCCGGTTAAGCGAGGCGTTATATTGCAATGGAGCTTAGGTGCAGTATCCAATAATATTAAATGTTTTAATCGCTTCTTTTATCACTTACTTAGGCAGTCGAGAAACGTTTAAGCGCAGAAATATAAAACCTAACACAATATATCCAAGTAAATTTAATGTTTACTTAATATGGTTAATTGCCTCTGTTTTTATCCCATTACCTATTCATCAATTTATTTTAGTTGGAGAAGTTCCATACTGGTCAGTTACTATCGTATTAATGTTGCTGGGTACGGGGCTAACCACATATTATTTGAGTATGAAAATTAACTATACAGCAGATTACTTGTGTAAAACTCACTTGTTTCTTCCTGCAGATACTTATCCATTAAAATCACTTTTATGCATTTCCTTTTGCAGTGGTGATGCAAATAGGACAAGTAGAGGTTATATATTAGAGTTTTCGTTTGGTAATCTACCAATTGATTCTGACAGTATTAATATTGAAGGCCTGTTAAAATTACTAGAAAGTAAGGGTCATAAAATACCGAATCGTTCAGCAATATAACAAGTTAATTAAACAGTGGACGCAAAACAGCAGGCTTGCGCTCATTCTTCGCTTAGTTTAGCCTGCTATTTTCCGCCGTTTATTAAGGCGTTATACGCACTAAGAGTAATCATGGAAGTCAGAGTTAATAACAAAAAAGAAATCCTAAAATCATTTATTGGTTGGTTGCCTTTAGCCTTAGGAGCTACTGTATTCTATGGTATGCTTTTCATATTTATTATTAAGCGGTTACTCACCGAATTTATAGATATAGACCAAGAACTAGCGGGAGAAGTAGGTTTGCTTTTTGGTGTGGTAGTTCTTGTCACCTGTTTATACCTTTACCTAAACTGGATAACTAAATCACTTTCATCATATCGACTAGCCATTAGAGGTGAAATCCTGTTAGTAAAAGGAATATCAGGATGGAAAACTCTTGATAAAGAAGTCCCCATCAATTCTATTCAAAAAATATATATTGGTGCAAACGCTAGCGCTGTAGAAAAATTATCCTCTGGGCACAATGCAGTAAGTGAACAAGTAGCTTCAAGGTTAGTATTTTTTACTCGTGAAGGTAAGTCATTTAAATTAGACTTTGCAGCAAAAGCTTTTGATAATAAATCACTTTTTGACTTCTTAGTCACGATTAAGAGAAATGGTGTTGATACCAATGTCGGCGTATAACAAGTGCCTAAACCAAAGGACGCAAAACAGCAGGCTTGCGCTCCTTCGTCGCTAATTTTAGCCTGCTATTTCGCGCCGGTTAGGCAAGCGTTATGCGTCACTCTAAATCGCTGTCTTTAGTTCAGTTTTTGCTTCAAGTCTTTTCTTCAAATTAGCTTTTAGGTACAGTGGCGCAATTAAGTTTTAAGTTGGTCTTAGCTTTTCGTTTTTCAATTTAAGCTGTGACCAGAAAGGTCATTCACCAGTCCAACGCTTCTTTGCAATTTTGAGTTTGGTGAGTGTTTTTATAAATAAAAGTTTAGCTTGTTGGTGCAGGCGCAAGCGCTTTGAAAGCAGTGTGTCAACGCATAACAAGCAATTCAACAGGGATAAAAAACTTGCGGGCTATTCGCTTCGCTCAATTTTAGCCCACAATTTTTTACCCGTTAATCGGGCGTTATATTTACAGGGAAATTATGCGTCAAATTTTAATGTTAGCTGCTTTAAATTTCTTGGTCGGTTGCGCTGCGACAAATTTGAAGCCTGATAGTTGCTTTGATATGGAGTCTTGCGTTGAACTTGTGACTAATAAATTGTCCTCTAATTTTCCCGCTGATAGAAAGTTCAAAGGGCAAGAAATTAAAATCGAGTTTTTTCTAAATGACAATGCTGAAGTCATTGAATATACGATAACAAATGAATCAGGTATTCCTGAATTGGATATTGCTGCTATTAAAGCAGTTAAGGCCTCCTCTCCATTTAATGAGCTAAAAGTTTTACCTGCCGACGTATTTAACAAATTTAAACATGTAAAGCTTACAGTTGCCCCAACATTTGAGGGTTTGTAAATATAACAAGCTGTTAAACAAGGACAAAATACAGTTGGCTTTTGCTCCTTCGTCGCTTATTTTAGCCAACTTTATTTTGCCTGTTAACAGGGCGTTAGGTATACAAGCAGGCTATGGAGAGTAAGTGAAACAATTATTTTTAATATATATTTTTTCAACCATTCCTCCCTTAGTAATTTATCTGGTCAGCATTTATGGTTTTGATAATTGTGATGTGCACTTGGGGTGTTTTGGCTTTTTTTCGGTTTTCTCTATTTATGTTTTAGTTTGGGGGTTACTGGGAGGGGTTGGCTTTATTATTTCATGTGTTTTAACTAAATCTTCAGTTAAAGGTATAGATTTATCTTTTAAATATCTTGCAAGTCTAGGGTTGATAATTGGTGTAAGCCATTTTGTTGTGCAACTTAACATAGATAATTTCTTGGTCATGTTAACTATACCTATTTTGCTATCTTGGTTTTGTAGTTCAGTCTTATTTCATATATCGGCAAAACAGGTTTAAAGTATACCTAACAATGCGTTAAAGGCGGATTCGTAACAGTTGGCTCGGTTCCGCTTCGCTCCACAAGTTTAGCCAACTATAACTCACCGCTTAACGCGGCGTTAGGTGTTTCTATGAGCTTACTGCCAACGGCAGAATCTTGCCCTCAAGAAATAGATAAATCAAAGTTGCTAAAGCAAATACACCAAAAGCAGTTGGTGGGGTTGTGCAATAACACCAAGTGGAATGAAATTCTAACCGCGTTTAGAGACAACCAATGGTTTGTCGCCAACCGTTCCAAATGGATTAACGGACAGATATCACAATGGGAAAATGACTGGGCTTATCATCTACCATTTCCATTTTTGGGTGTGGAGTGGTTTGATATTTGCTATGAGAAAGTAGATTTTCACATTGAAAACGGTGGTAGACATACTGTCGTAACTAATTTAAAAAATGAGATATTAGAGTTTATTAAAAACGTAGGTGTCGAATTCGAATTTAATAATACTTTTGTAAGAGTTTGGGGGTATGCCCCAAAATGCTACTTAAACTTTAACAATGAAAACACCTAACAAATTAATTAAACAATGGACGCAAAACAGCAGGCTTGCGCTCCTTCGTCGCTTAGTTTAGCCTGCTATTTTTCGCCGTTTATTAAGGCGTTATGCGTCACTTTAAATCGCTGTGTTTAAAGCAGTTTTTACTTCAAGTCTTTTCTTCAAATCAGCTTTTAGGTACAGTAGCGTAATCACATTTTAAGTGGGTCTTGGCTTTTCGTTTTTCAATTTAAGCTGTGACCAGAAAGGTCATTCACCAGTAGAGCGCTTCTTTGCAATTTTTGGTTCGGTGAGTGTTTTTATAAATAAAAGTTTAGCTCGTTGGTGCAGGCGCAAGCGCTTTGAATGTGGTGTGTCAACGCATAACAAGCAATTAAACAGGGATAAAAAACTTGCGGGCTATTCGCTTCGCTCAATTTTAGCCCACAATTTTTTACCCGTTAATCGGGCGTTAGCAGTACAGGGAGATTCGTGAGTAAATTTATCTGGGAAATAACAGCTCAAGATCTACTAGAGCATGCCATTTGGCAATTTCCGCACTGGAAAGATGAAACAGTTGATGAAACAGTTATAAGTCCAGCCTCTGAATCTGATGCTCTTGAACCAAATTCTGATTTACTTGTGAAGGCAAAGTTTACCGATGCCAAGGGTAATAAATTCTTCGGTTACATTAAAATTGCTTCAACTGGAATTGAAAATACTCAACCATGCATGTTTTTTAATGGTGAAGCTATTGGTTTTTGGTTTGGTATTTCTAAGCCTAACAGTTTTGTCTTACCTAAATTATATTTTCCAATTGAAGCAGTATCAGAGTCCATACATGGTTTGCCTTCTCAAGTAGAGACAATTAGAGGTTATGGATATTTAGGAACAAATTCGATAATGTACTGCTAACAAACGCTTTAACCAAAGGACGCAAAACAGCAGGCTTGCGCTCCTTCGTCGCTAATTTTAGCCTGCTATTTTGCGCCGGTTAAGCGAGGCGTTATGTTTTTAGACAGGTATGCGTAAACTTTTAGTATGTGCTTATACTTTAACAAGTTGGAATGTTATGGCGTCTTATACCTTACACATTGAGCGTGAAAACCAAATTTCTGAGACTGAATGGCTCGCAATTTGTGAAAAGGATTCATCGTTAACGGTTCAGCATGTTGCTAAAACCACGAATCCTCAGACGGGAGAAATTATTGAAATTCAAACTCCAAACAGTTGCGTCTGGACTAGCCCAATTTTAAGAAGAAAGTACAACTTTACTTATGCTAATGGCAGTATCAGTTTTGGTAGCGATAAAGCTCAAATTAAAAAAGCAAAAAAGCTAGCTCAGCTACTTAGTGCAAAAGTCATTGGTGATGAAGGCGAAGAATATTAGAAACATAACAAATTAATTAAACAATGGACGTAAAACAGCAGGCTTGCGCTCATTCTTCGCTTAGTTTAGCCTGCTATTTTCCGCCGTTTATTAAGGCGTTATAAGCACAGGTAATATAGAGTATGGAAGACGTATTCAGTGAAATTGGTAAAGGTTTTTTACGAGCTATTGGATATATCTTAGCTGAAATATTCTATGGAACGATATGTTATTGGGTTGGGTGGCCAATTTGCAAGTTATTAACTTTCGGTAGATATCCTAGGCCAAAACAATTTGTTTATCTTGAAGGTGATTCTAGTTCAGGATTTTGGTGTAGCGCAGTTGGCTTTATGACCATAATTATAACGGTTTTATATTTTGCAGGAGCATTTGCAAGTTGAAGTAAAGTGCTTATAACAAGTGCCTAAACCAAAGGACGCAAAACAGCAGGCTTGCGCTCCTTCGTCGCCAACTTTAGCCTGCTATTTTTCGCCGGTTAGGCAAGCGTTATGCGTCACTTTAAATTGCTGTCTTTAAAACGGTTTTTACTTCAAGTCTTTTCTTCAAATCAGCTTTTAGGTACAGTGGCGTAAGTAAGTTTTAAGTTGGCCTTGGCTTTTCATTTTTCAATTTAAGCTGTGACCAGAATCATCATTCACCAGTCGAACGCTTCTTTGTAATTTTTGGTTTGGTGAGTGTTTATAAATTTAAAGTTTGGCTTATTGGTGCAGGCGCAAGCGCTTTAAAAGTTGTGTGTCAACGCATAACAAACAATTAAACTGGGATAAAAAACTCGCGGGCTATTCGCTTCGCTCAATTTTAGCCCACAATTTTTTACCCGTTAATCGGGCGTTATGTGACTAGGGAAGTTCAGTGTTTCTGGAGTACGAATTTTATTACTGGATTATATGGTGTTTAATTACCTTTTGCTTTGCTAAAAGGCTCGGTTATCTAGGTCTTTTTATCGCCCATTTAATTGTACTCACATCCATTGCTATTAGTGATATTTACTTAATGTCAGAGTTTATGAAAAACCCAGAGTGGGATGGTACTCCTGATATGGATATATTGTTTTTCTTAGGGATAATTTTTAGGGTAATAATCATTAATACATGCCTTTTACCAATAGGGCTTATAGGCAAGCATTTAGGTAAAAGAGTTAAAGTCACATAACAATTTAATTAAACCGTGGACGCAAAACAGTAGGCTTGCGCTCCTTCGTCGCTTATTTTAGCCTACTATTTTTCGCCGTTTATTAAGGCGTTAGGGTTACAATCAGGCAATGAAGTGGACTGAACCTTGGATTAAATCAATCCAAAACCAAGAGAAATATAGCCTCATTTCAAAGGGGGTGTTAACAAGCTGCTTACTATGGACGTTGTTTTTCGTTTTTATGGCAGTTGTAAGCCTGTTGACTAAAGATGACTTTATCAGTCATCTAGCTAAAACAATTTGGATTGCTCCTGTGCTAGGTTTCACTTTAGCTTGGGTTTTGTATACGGTCACGTGGCTGTCACCAGTTAAAATTGATTCCGGTCCTAAAGGCCTTGTCAGAATCAAAGCAGATAATATAACTTCGATACCTTGGGAGCTGATCTCTTCGTACAGGTTTATATTTAACGGCATCGTTTTTAAGTTTACTGATGATAGTGAAATCACATTCTTATTACCTGACGATATAGATCGAAATTTAATAGCAAAGGAACTTGAAGCACACTCAATCAAAAAAGATGTTTTGTAACCCTAACAAATTAATTAAACCATGGACGCAAAACAGCAGGCTTGCGCTCATTCTTCGCTTAGTTTAGCCTGCTATTTTTCGCCGTTTATTAAGGCGTTATATGCCTATGATATTTTTGAACCGTTCTATAGCTTTGGTGTCTCTTCTTATAAGCTTTATCATGCTATACGGTGTAGGTGAGCGATTTTTAAGTGCGCTATGGATGCTCTATAAATTTTATGGGGGCAATGGAGAAGGGATTTCGCTTGGTGTTTCAATGACACTTATTACTTATCTCGTCTCATTTGGTTTAATAGCTGTTTCAAGGGTTATGTACACTAAATCTGGTGATACTGTTGCTTTATCACTATCCAAAGTTACGAGCCACATATTGTGGTTTGGGCTAATGCTTTTAACTATTTTGCTTGTTACACCACTAGCTCACCTTTATTCGAGATAGCGGCATATAACAAATTAATTAAACAGTGGACGCAAAACAGCAGGCTTGCGCTCATTCTTCGCTTAGTTTAGCCTGCTATTTTCCGCCGTTTATTAAGGCGTTAGGCATAGGTTTTAGCATGGAAGTAAAATTCGGGACTGGATTGGGTAATATAAGGTTTGGGGTTGATCAAGTTACCCTAAAAAGCCTCATAGGAGAGCCTAACAAAATTGACACCGATAATGATGGGCTTCAGCTTCTCCAATACAACAAACTTAAGTGTACGTTTTGGATGGATGAAACTGATAGGCTTCATTGGATTCAATGCTCAAATCCGGCGCTATTAATTCAAGGAGTTAAAATTATAGGTTTAGAGGTGCTTGTTGCTATTTCTGAACTCAAGTCAATTATTGAAACGCCTTTTGAATTTGAAGATTACGGAACAATGGAAAGTTACTCCTTTCCAGAACAAGAGTTTGAAATTCAATCTGAGTACGGAGTTGTAACTACAGTTTGTTTTGGTCATTTCTGGAAAGGTGATGAACCGTTGTATCCCAATGCCTAACAAGGCCGTTAAAAAAGGACACAAAACAGCAGGCTTGTGCTCCTTCGTCGCCAATTTTAGCCTGCTATTTTGTGCCGTTTACGGCAAGCGTTAGGTGTTTCTGTGATCTCTGAGTATTTTGATGATTTGGATGTAAAGAAAGAGTTTTCTCAGGAGTTCATTTCCTTATGGAGTGGCTGGCTAGGTCGAGATGAGTGTTACAAACTAGATGAAGTATCAGAAGCTGAATGGGAAAGGTTTAATCAATTAGTTAGGTTACTACATTCAGAATATGAAATGTACGCTGTTAATTTAGAAAACGAGACCATTAATAAACTTGAAGACCTAGATAAATATTTGCCCACTTACGCAGAAGATATGGATAGAGGGCAAATGAACTTCACGACTATTATTATTCCTTCTTTAAATGCAGTTTTAGCTGAAACTTGGGATTACACATATGTCCTTTATCATAAAAATAATGGTGCAGTTGAATCGCTTAAACCTCTAATAAAAAAGAGTAATTTGTATAGTTTTAGTGACTAAACACCTAACAAGTTAATTAAACAGTGGACGTAAAACAGCAGGCTTGCGCTCATTCTTCGCTTAGTTTAGCCTGCTATTTTTCGCCGGTTAGGCAAGCGTTATGCGTCACTTTAAATTGCTGTCTTTAAAACGGTTTTTACTTCAAGTCTTTTCTTCAAATCAGCTTTTAGGTACAGTGGCGTAAGTAAGTTTTAAGTTGGCCTTGGCTTTTCATTTTTCAATTTAAGCTGTGACCAGAATCATCATTCACCAGTCGAACGCTTCTTTGTAATTTTTGGTTTGGTGAGTGTTTATAAATTTAAAGTTTGGCTTATTGGTGCAGGCGCAAGCGCTTTAAAAGTTGTGTGTCAACGCATAACAAACAATTAAACTGGGATAAAAAACTCGCGGGCTATTCGCTTCGCTCAATTTTAGCCCACAATTTTTTACCCGTTAATCGGGCGTTATATGGCTCAGGAAATATGCGAATAACTTTATTATTTTTGTTTTTTGTTAGCTTTACTTCATTGGCTGAAACATTCGTTTGTGATCCTCACCCTGAGTGGCCAAATGATAGGAAATTCAAAGCTAAAATTGAAGTAAGTGAAGTAGGCGATGGTCTTGAAGCTAAGTTAATTGATATTAACTTAAGTGAACCTTGGCCTCTAACTAAACAATGTGACTCCCCTTTGATGATAGCGAATAAAAAAATGAAGGGGTGGCCTCAAGGGCGAGTAGCTAAATTTTGGTTACCTAATGATAAAGAGTGTAGCTTTATGATTTACTTAACTCTAGGTGGTGATGAGCCAGCTATGCTTTCACCTAGAAGAACGAATAAATCTTTTGGTGAGAAACCGTATTTGGCAAGGTGTACACCCATCTAACAAGTGCCTAAACCAAAGGACGCAAAACAGCAGGCTTGCGCTCCTTTGTCGCTAATTTTAGCCTGCTATTTTTCGCCGGTTAGGCAAGCGTTATGCGTCACTCTAAATCGCTGTCTTTAGTTCAGTTTTTGCTTCAAGTCTTTTCTTCAAATTAGCTTTTAGGTACAGTGGCGCAATTAAGTTTTAAGTTGGTCTTAGCTTTTCGTTTTTCAATTTAAGCTGTGACCAGAAAGGTCATTCACCAGTCCAACGCTTCTTTGCAATTTTGAGTTTGGTGAGTGTTTTTATAAATAAAAGTTTAGCTTGTTGGTGCAGGCGCAAGCGCTTTGAAAGCAGTGTGTCAACGCATAACAAGCAATTCAACAGGGATAAAAAACTTGCGGGCTATTCGCTTCGCTCAATTTTAGCCCACAATTTTTTACCCGTTAATCGGGCGTTATACCTACTGGGAAAGTATGAAGAAGCTCATAGCATCAATATTTAGTTTATTTGCATCTGGCGCCAATGCTTCGGATGATTGGGTGGATTTCGTCACAATTGCTCATAACTCTTTGTCAGAAAAGCAAGAGTCGATTATGGCTGAGTATAAAATCGGAGAGCATGAACGATTCGATTGGGATCAAGAGAATGGAACTTTGGTGTTTTCCAACGACGGTAAGCCAGTAGTTATTGCTAAAGTACAATTCGTAGGCTCCGTTTCTACTAAGTCTGATACTTGGCTTTGGTCTTGGGCGAACAACACAATTTTAGACAATGTAAAAGACCAAATGCATAAAGTGAAAGAGTATGGTGTATCTAAAAATTATGAAGCTCTCATCAATGAAAAATGGTCTGCCGATGAGGTAGATGGTTGGGAAATGACTTCAATCACAAGTTACCTTTTAAATGCTAAAGGCGCGTACAGAACTACTGATAAAACTGGTTTTACTTATATGGTAATTACAGACATCCATTGGGTAAAGTAGGTATAACAAGTGCCTAAACCAAGGGACGCAAAACAGCAGGCTTGCGCTCCTTCGTCGCTAATTTTAGCCTGCTATTTCGCGCCGGTTAGGCAAGCGTTATGCGTCTCTTTAAATCGCTGTCTTTAATGCAGTTTTTACTTCAAGTCTTTTCTTCAAATCAGCTTTTAGGTACAGTGGCGTAATTAAGTTCTAAGTTGGTCTTGGCCTTTCATTTTTCAATTTAAGCTGTGACCAGAAAGGTCATTCACCAGTCGAACGCTTCTTTGCAATTTTGAGTTTGGTGAGTGTTTTTATAAATAAAAGTTTAGCTAGCTAGTGCAGGCGCGAGCGCTTTGAAAGCAGTGTGTCAACGCATAACAAAGTCGTCAACGCGGACAAAAAACTGTTGGCTGTTACGCTTCGCTTCACATTTAGCCAACAATTTTTTGCCGGTTACAACGGCGTTATGCGTCACTCTAAATCGCTGTCTTTAGTTCAGTTTTTGCCTCAAGTCTTTTCATCAAATCAGCTTTTAGGTACAGTGGCGTAATCAAGTTTTAAGTTGGTCTTGGCTTTTCCGTTTTTCAATTTAAGCTGTGACCAGAAAGGTCATTCACCAGTCGAGCGCTTCTTTGCAATTTTGAGTTTGGTGGGAGCTTTTTAATTTTTAGTTTGGCTTTTTAGTGCAGGCGCAAGCGCTTTGAAAGTGGTGTGTCAACGCATAACAAGCAATTAAACAGGGATAAAAAACTTGCGGGCTATTCGCTTCGCTCAATTTTAGCCCACAATTTTTTACCCGTTAATCGGGCGTTATGCGTCACTTTAAATAGCTGTCTTTAAAACGGTTTTTTCTTCAAGTCTTTTCTTTAAATCAGCTTTTAGGTACAGTGGCGTAATCAAGTTTTAAGTAGGTCTTGGCTTTTCGTTTTTCAATTTAAGCTGTGACCAGAAAGGTCATTCACCAGTAGAGCGCTTCTTTGCAATTTTTGGTTCGGTGAGTGTTTAAATAAATAAAAGTTTAGCTCGTTGGTGCAGGCGCAAGCGCTTTGAAAGTGGTGTGTCAATGCATAACAAGCAATTAAACAGGGATAAAAAAACTTGCGGGCTATTCGCTTCGCTCAATTTTAGCCCACAATTTTTTACCCGTTAATCGGGCGTTATGTTTCAAGTTGAGCATGGATAGAATCGAAACAATAGTTAAGTCACTTCGAAAAGTTCACTCTGATTTAGAATCTACTGAATTCGAATTAGTGTTTTCCTTTCCTAGCGAGAAAATGGCTAAAGAATACTTTAGAAAAATCTATCATTGGGAACATCATGATACGATGATTAAGTATCAACTTGACGGGATATACTTCTCAGGTTTTAAAATTAAAACAGACTTAAATGCTATACATCTTAAGCACTTAACAGAGTGCTATGTTGATTTAGCATCTGAAACCGAGGGTAATCTTTACCGCTGGAAACTGTGGGTTTGAAACATAACAAGTTAATTAAACAGTGGACGCAAAACAGCAGGCTTGCGCTCATTCTTCGCTTAGTTTAGCCTACTATTTTCCGCCGTTTATTAAGGCGTTATGTGTAAAGTGAAGAATGGATAAAGTTGCTCTACTTAGGATGTTGGCATTTACACTGCCATTAGTTTTATTTGGCCTTATGCTTTTTCCTTGGCCTTTTAATTTAATCAATGCTGCTATGGTTTTCGACGCTCCAATAAAAGGTTTTTTTGATGGTATAACTCGATGGATTGTTGCAATTAGCTTAGTTAGCTACCCATTGTTATATGGAGTTGCTACCTTTTTGTCGTTTAAAGCAATGAAAAACAAAAGAAAACCTTTAATAGTCCTAATGTTTTCATGTATATCTATTTTGAGTGCCCATTCTATTTTTATGATTTATATGGCATTTGAAATTTTGCATTAAGGCGAAATTTTACACATAACAAAGTTGTAAACGCGGACAAAAAACAGTTGGCTTTGTTCGTACCTCACAAAATTTTAGCCAACTATTTTTAGCCGGTTACAACGGCGTTAGCAGTACAGGGAGATTCGTGAGTAAATTTATCTGGGAAATAACAGCTCAAGATCTACTAGAGCATGCCATTTGGCAATTTCCGCACTGGAAAGATGAAACAGTTGATGAAACAGTTATAAGTCCAGCCTCTGAATCTGATGCTCTTGAACCAAATTCTGATTTACTTGTGAAGGCAAAGTTTACCGATGCCAAGGGTAATAAATTCTTCGGTTACATTAAAATTGCTTCAACTGGAATTGAAAATACTCAACCATGCATGTTTTTTAATGGTGAAGCTATTGGTTTTTGGTTTGGTATTTCTAAGCCTAACAGTTTTGTCTTACCTAAATTATATTTTCCAATTGAAGCAGTATCAGAGTCCATACATGGTTTGCCTTCTCAAGTAGAGACAATTAGAGGTTATGGATATTTAGGAACAAATTCGATAATGTACTGCTAACAAACGCTTTAACCAAAGGACGCAAAACAGCAGGCTTGCGCTCCTTCGTCGCTAATTTTAGCCTGCTATTTTGCGCCGGTTAAGCGAGGCGTTATGCGTCACTTTAAATCACTGTCTTTAAAACGGTTTTTGCCTCAAGTCTTTTCTTCAAATTGGCTTTTAGGTACAGTGGCGTAATTAAGTTTTAAGTTGATCTTGGCTTTTCGTTTTTTCAATTTTAGCTGTGACCAGAAAGGTCATTCACCAGTCGAACGCTTCTTTGCAATTTTGAGTTTGGTGGGTGTTTTTTAATTTTAAGTTTGGCTTATTAGTGCAGGCGCAAGCGCTTTTAATTTTGTTTGTCAACGCATAACAAGGCGCTAAACTAGGACAAAATTAAATAAGCTCGTCGCTTCGCTCGATTATAGCTTATTTAATTTTGCCTGTTAGCTAAGCGTTAGCTGCACATGTCGAAATTTAAGAGATTACTGTACATTGTTGAATTTATGGTGGGGTTTGGGCCTTCTCTATTAATTTTAACGGTTGGTGTGATTTTTAGTCCTGCAATAATAGCTGGTGTTTTCACAGGTCATTCTGAATCTCTTTTGTTTGTTTTTCTTGTATTAGGTGGGTTAGTTGGCTTTTGGGGGGCAATTAGTCTACTTGTTTTAACATTACACCCAGAACAAGAAAATACTCCTCCAAATCGTTTAAAAGTTTACGTTTTAACAGGTGTAATAGTATCCACTTTTATATGCTGTGCTGTTGGTATAACTAATTTATATTTGTTACCTTTTATTTGTGCGCCGCTATTTGTAACTCTGCATTTAGTTTTTATTCAGCGAAACTACCTCAGAGGTAGTGCAGCTAACAAGGTTGTAAACTCGGACAAATAACAGTTGGCTTTGTTCGTGCCTCACAAATTTTAGCCAACTATTATTAGCCGGTTACAACGGCGTTAGTGTTAAATGAAGTATGGAGATGAATTTGAGATTTTCAGAAGATGAAATGGTAAGCGCACTAATTGCATTAAGGGAAAATGAAAAACCAGTTTATGGCTTTTTTGCAGCCTTTTTTGCTTTAATCCCAGCAGTTTCAATGTATTTTCTATTTGCAGATATGGGAGGCGCTCTTTATGTAATGTTTGCAATCCCTCCTGCGATGGTTGGTTTTGCTGCTAGATTTGTTGGTCGTAGTTACAAGTTTAAGCACCGTTTACCAGTTGGCTTCCTCGGTGTTTTCGCTCATTTGGTAGGTTGTTATCTGCTAAGTTTAAACCCATTCCTCTACCTAATGGCTCCTGTAGCATTTGTGATTTCTGCTAGTGTCGCAAAGGTTAAACTAGAGAGAGTTCATATTTGGGCGTTAGATCAAGAAGAAATGGGAAAAATTAACACTAACAAGCAATTAAACAGGGATTAAAAACAGTGGGCTCTTCGCTTCGCTCAATTTTAGCCCACTATTTTTAACCCGTTAATCGAGCGTTATATGCAATGGAGGCGTCTGTGATTTTAAACGTAATCTATTTTGTTTTATCACTATTTTTTACCTTTCTTGTATATGAAAGCTTACCGCGAAATGGGTGCCATTCTAATGGTGTTTGCATAGATTTTGATTTTTTTGAGTTAACGGGAGTCTTGTACTTCTTTTTGGCTTTGTTCTTTGCAGTTTTGTGCTTAATAAGGCTTTTTAATAAAGCAACGTATATAGAGCTAAATGATTATAATGCAAAAGATTTAAGTGATATTGATGGTTAATTGCATATAACAAACGCTTTAACCAAAAGGACGCAAAACAGCAGGCTTGCGCTCCTTCGTCGCTAATTTTAGCCTGCTATTTTGCGCCGGTTAAGCGAGGCGTTATGTTTTCTGGTGATGTATGGCAATCCCGAAGAAAGGTTCACGTAAAATAGTTGTTGATACAGTCGAGTACAGATGGACAATTAGAAGCAAACCAACATATAGTCAAGGTGCTTTTGGTAACCATATGACAGCAGCAGTTGAGTTGGCTGAAAAGTCTGGAGCAGTTTTATCCATAACATTTCCTTGGGTACGTTGTGATAATTGGATTGGAAACCCAGAGTTACCAGTAACACCAAAAGATATTGAAAATTGCATCAGGTCTGCTCTTCAAGACGGTTGGCAGCCTGCAAAGAAAGGTAGCGCTTTTAAATTTGTTCATGAAATGAAAACATAACAAAGTCGTAAACGCGGACAAATAACAGTTGGCTTTGTTCGTGCCTCACAAATTTAGCCAACTATTATTGGCCGGTTACAACGGCG
Organism: Pseudoalteromonas phenolica; assembly: GCF_001444405.1. Lineage (NCBI taxonomy): Bacteria > Pseudomonadati > Pseudomonadota > Gammaproteobacteria > Alteromonadales > Pseudoalteromonadaceae > Pseudoalteromonas > Pseudoalteromonas phenolica. The sequence goes on along the minus strand of NZ_CP013187.1, from coordinate 2,606,165 downwards.
TTATGCGTCACTTAAAACCGCTGTCTTTAATGCAGTTTTCACTTCAAGTCTTTTCTTCAAATCAGCTTTTAGGTACAGTGGTGTAATCAAATTTTATGTTGGTCTTAGCTTTTGGTTTTTCAATTTAAGCTGTGACCAGAAAGGTCATTCACCAGTCGAACGCTTCTCTGCAATTTTAGGTTTGGTGAGTGTTTTTAAATTTATAAGTTTGGCTTATTGGTGCAGGCGCAAGCGCTTCTAAATTTGAGTGTCAACGCATAACAAAGTCGTCAACGCGGACAAAAAACTGTTGGCTGCTACGCTTCGCTTCACATTTTAGCCAACAATTTTTTGCCGGTTACAACGGCGTTATGCGTCACTTTAAATTGCTGTCTTTAAAACGGTTTTTACTTCAAGTCTTTCCATCAAATCAGTTTTTAGGTACAGTGGCGTAATCAAATTTTAAGTTGGTCTTGGCTTTTCGTTTTTCAATTTAAGCTGTGACCAGAAATGTCATTCACCAGTCGAACGCTTCTTTGCAATTTTTGGTTTGGTGAGTGTTTTTATAAATTAAAGTTTAGCTCGCTGGTGCAGGCGCAAGCGCTTTGAAAGCGGTGTGTCAACGCATAACAAGCAATTAAACAGGGATAAAAAACTTGCGGGCTATTCGCTTCGCTCAATTTTAGCCCACAATTTTTTACCCGTTAATCGGGCGTTATGTACCTGAGGGAGTGTAGACGTGATATCTGACTTCACATTTAAAAAAGATGGCGTAATCGGTAGTTGGCTAGGAAGTGCTGATGGTACTGACGAAACCGTTAAGCTGCAATTTAACTCCGATTATTCAGGTACGTTAATTAGAGAATGGACTGAGAATGACGGTTCCATTGTGAAACAGACTTATTTCTCTTCTTCCAACTCAATAATCCAAAGTTCTGGTTTACTGATTTGTGATTTTGAAAATGAGAAGAAAGTGACAAAAATCAAAGTATCTCTTTTCCCATTTATCTTTGGTAATAGACAAAAAGGAATGGATGGTTCTATGTATATGTTTCAAAATGGTATTAAATGCTTTTGTTTGCGCGTTTCCTTTGAAAGTTCAGAGAAAATCGGTACATAACAAGGCAATTATGGATGGGACGTCTAAAGCTTGGCTGACGCTCATTCTTCGCTAATTTTAGCCAAGCTTAATACTCCCCATATTGAGGCGTTAGTAGTCATATGGAAATATCAGAGTTCAGGAGAGTAATGTTCGGATTAGCGAGGGAAGTAGATGCTTCAATCTGTGATGTTCTCGTTCCTGATGTTGTTCCAAATTTCATAGCATGTAACCTTAGAGCTAGTGAATTCTCGATTTATGTACTTTGTAACGAGCAGAGTGAATGGGCTTTCGTTTCAGACTATGACCCAACGAACCAAAAACTCAACTTCGTTGATAATGAGGTTATCTCCTCAATATTAAGTAATTCATTTAGTATTAGAGTAGCTTCAGTTGAAGAATTAGGCTCTCCGTTTGTTGCGAGAGACAAAATGCTAGAATCTGATATTAAATATTGGAAGCCACAAACAATGGGTGAAGCTTTGTTTAATTGGTGGGACTGACTACTAACAAGGCCGTTACACCGTGGACACAAAACAGCAGGCTTGTGCTCCTTCGTCGCTAATTTTAGCCTGCTATTTTGTGCCGTTTACGGCAAGCGTTAGGTTTTCCCCGCAGAATGGAGTGAAAGTTGTTTTCTAAATTTATATCAGGATTATTGTATGGTTTAGGCTTTTCAATATCAGTTCTTATTGTCAGTTTAGCAACTTACTATTTTTGGCCTTCTCCAGAGAGTACATACTCGCAAATCTATGTTGAAACAGAGACGGTAAGAAATCTAGAGTTTTCTAGTGTAGAGATAATAGAAGGCGAGAATGAAGTGTTCATTTCTGGCTCCGCTAAGAATAAGTCTAGGCTAGACTATAGCTCCTTATTAATTGAAATAGAGCTTTTTGATGACACTTCCAAGTTCGTTGCTGAATGTGAGTATATGATTAAAGACTCTTTGGTTAGTGGAGGCAATTTAAACTTTTCAACATCATGTAATATACCTAAGTTATTGACTAGCAAGGTGATTAGTGCAAATGTAAAAGTAATTCGTGGCAGTATATCAAATAAAAAACCTAACAAAGTTGTAAACGCGGACAAATAACAGTTGGCTTTGTTCGTACCTCACAAAATTTTAGCCAACTATTATTAGCCGGTTACAACGGCGTTATGTTTAAGGAGTTAACATTGAAATATTTAATAATTAGCCTGCTACTATTTTGTTCTAACTCTTTCGCTGATGATTCATGTCCATATCAAAATGATGGCTCTTTCACATTATTACAAAATCTAAATTCTGAATTTGCCACTTCATTTCGACCATTAATGTATTTAAACAATGGTGAATTTGAAAAGGCTAAGCAAGTATTGATAAATGATGTTACTGCTAATGTATTTGCAATTAATCTTTTTATATCAGAGCCAAAATGTAACTTTCCTGAGCATGAATTAATTATTGCTAAAAATTATCTTAAAATGGTGGCAAATATGCAGGAGAACTTTCCTGTACCAGAGTGGAAAGATAAGGAGTTTATGCTCATCTTGGAAAAAGGTAAAAGCCTTGAAGATGAAATTATGAGTAATTAAGAAATAGTTAAACATAACAAAGTTGTAAAAGCGGACAAATAACAGTTGGCTTTGTTCGTACCTCACAAATTTTAGCCAACTATTATTAGCCGGTTACAACGGCGTTAGCACTACAAGGATAGTTTAGCAATTATGTTGATAATTCAGACACGCGTACAAGGTTTACTCAACAGGTTGTATACAATGTCCATTCAATACTTTTGGTTCATTGCAGTAGGGTTAATCTTTGCCATGTCCACAGGAATTTATCCGAAAGACATGGTTTTGCTTTTTTTCATTTTGATAATCTCCATAGTGCTTTTCACCATCTGGTTATTCGTTTTTAACTCTGGTAGAAGTAAGGTTATTGAATACGGCTTAGAGCTTAATGAACAAGGGATAACATTCATTGATTTTGGCGTTAAAGTCACTTTGGAGTGGAAGCATTTTGAAGGCTTTAAAATTGTTAATAGCTTACCTAGGTTAATAGTTCTAAAAAGCTCGAAAAGTAACGATATAAAGTTTAGCTATTATTTGTTTTCATCTGCTCAAAGAAAGAAATTATTCGATTATTTAGAGTCAAAGTAGTGCTAACAAGCAATTCAACAGGGTTTAAAAACAGCGGGCTCTTCGCTTCGCTCAATTTTAGCCCACTATTTTTAACCCGTTAATCGAGCGTTATGTGGCATGGAGATAAATTGAGAACCTCAAGGATAGTCAAATACACTTTCATCATGTTCGTACTGCTTACAGCACTAAGTACATTTACGAGTGTGGTAATAGGAGTCGACAATTTAGCGGCACTATCATTTGGGGAATATTTTACATATCAATTAATGCCGCCATCTTTGTTAGCAGTAGCCATGTATGCACTAATGGCGAAACGAGACTCAGCTAAAGCCTGGAGATACACTGCCAGTGTGTTTTTGTTTGGCTTCTCAATGGGCATGTTAATCCTTTCGTTGCTGATGCAAGAACTGTATATCCCACCAACATGGTTCGTAGAGCTTCCTTTGTCGGTAGCCTCGGCTATTGTTGGTACTTTAATCGGGATAAAGTGTAGTATAAAAAGTGCGTCTGCCACATAACAAACGCATTAATGAATGGACGTCTAAAGCTTGGCTGACGCTCGTTCCTCGCTGATTTTAGCCAAGCTTAATCCGCCTATTATGCGGGCGTTATATTGAATTTGACTAACCAACCCGTTTGAAGGAATCTCCCTCCTTGCACAATTATGGATAAATCTTTAAATTACTTATAGTTAAATTGAATTTGGATTAGGTATCAGGATGAGTGTTTTTGCTAGTTTTAAGCTCCTCAAAGAAGATATGGAGAGTTTGGGGTGGGTTATCGAAGCCTTTCCATTTAAGTATAAGAGCTATAGCTATGTAGTTTTAGCGAAACTGTATCAAAGGCATGAACGAAAACCCAAGTTTGCTCTGATGAAAGCAGAGTTTATAAGACAAGATGATGCCAGTATAAATAAAACTTTCCCTGTTAATTCTGCTGGCTTTGACACTACTCCGAAAGAGCTAAGAGAGTTTTTTGGTATTGAGTATGGCAGTAACATCGGTGATATCTTGAAGCAGTTCAATGAATACTTTGCTCAATTCATACCAGAACAAGTTACTTTAAATAAACCAGACCTCTTAAAAGACTCAATGGTACGTTCGTTGTCCGAAAGCGATAGTGAAGATCCAAATAGATTGTACTGCTTTGATGCTAGAAGAAATGGTGGGGATGGTAAAAGAACGCAATTCAATGATAATAAAACAAGATTGCTAAGACCCACTCTTTATTCGTTACTCAAAGATGAACAAACAGTAAGCTTTTTCTATTCATCTGACCCGCACCAAGAAGAGAGCGATGAACAAATACTTACGAAGTTTAGTCAAAGAAAGGCCAAGGTCATATAAGTGGCTATAACTACTTGTTTCAATATAACAAAGCAATTAAGACGGATTCATAACCGCGTGCCGGACTCGCTCCGCTCAAACATGGCACACGGTTATTCACCGCTTATTGCGGCGTTATATGCCAAAAGGATTCGGATGTTAACTTTAGAAAAAGACGAAAAAGCTGAACAAGTTCTCATTCATGCCTCACCAGAAAAGCTTCGCTGGTTAGCGTCTCGATTAGAGGCTATTGCAGCGGAAGCTGAAAAGTCTGGAAATGCACATGATCATCTAATGACAGAAGATTGGGGTGGTCATGAGTTAACCAATGAGTTAATTGGAAACCCTGAGTCTCGAGAAATTATTAACCATCTTGTTATTTACGGTCACAAAATAGAGAAAACTGGCATATAACAAAGCAAATTAAAAAGGGCGGACAAAAAACAGTTGGCTTTGTTCGTGCCTCACAAAGTTTAGCCAACTATTTTTTGCCGTTTATTTGCGGCGTTAGGTATAACCTTTGAAAACTGTAAGATGTCCTAAACATGGAAAGCAAGAGGTTGGTGTAGCCTGCATTCATATTTTACTTGCACTAGATGAAAATAAGACTGTTGGCTTTTACACTAAAGACTACAATGACTGTGCTCGCCCTTGGGCTTGGTGTTCAGATTGTGAACATGAGCTTGTTAAACTCGGGGACAACGACAAAAGAAGTTGGATGCGGAGAGCTAATTTTAAAGTTGTTTGTTGCAACTGTTGGGATGAGGCAAAAGAACTGTCTAGCGCTAATGGGTAATACCTAACAAGTGCCTAAACCAAAGGACGCAAAACAGCAGGCTTGCGCTCCTTCGTCGCTAACTTTAGCCTGCTATTTTTCGCCGGTTAGGCAAACGTTAGGTATTTTATCGAGCAATCATGGAACCAGATTACAAAAGTTACTCTTTAGACGAGCTATATGATGTGAAAGAGAACATTGATGCCGACTTATATCCTGAGAGGTTTCAATCTTTAGCAAAAGAAATTAAGTCTAGAGAATCAAAGATTGATATTCCTGTTGAAACCGGAACAAACGAAGAAAATGATAGCGAGGGTAGCGTAATTCTAAGAATCCTTGCGGGCATTACTGCGCTCTATTTTGGTTGGTGTGTTATCAATGCTTTTGTGAGCGGCAGTATTAGTGGTCGTTCAGGGTACGAATATTTTGCAGATAGTCAACCAACAATGTTTGGTATTTGGGTGATTATACATTGCGTATTTTTCTTTTTAATTACATGGTGGATTTTTAATAAGTCCAGCAGTAAAAGAAGTACCTAACAAAGTGCTTAAAGGTCGGACACAAAAAGCTTGGCTTTGCTCGTACCTCGCAAATTTTAGCCAAGCATTTTGTGCCGTTTAGCACAGCGTTATGTTTTTAAAAGAGTCTCATGCTAAATTCAATCATTTACCCATATATTAAGCGCAAAAAAGACTCACTAAAAAGGCGAGTCGATATTCGAGGCGACAAAATTTGGATGGGGCCTAAACCTAAACCTATAGATCAAAGTGATCTTGTCATTGGTGATGTCCTGTTTTGTGGCAGTGCCGAAAGTGATAAGGCTACAACTTTAATACAAAACATGACTGACGGTGCTTATGTTCATTGTGGTGTGTACATAGGTAACGGAATAGTCGCAGATATAGCAACATCAGGCGCACGAAAAATAAAATTCGAATCTTTTTATGAAAACTATAGTTATTTAGCTATTGGTAGGTGTCCTGGAATTTCCCCTCCAAGGCAGCGTGCAATTATTAGATACGCCAATTTATGTATCAAAAACTCAGTAAAATACAATTGGATCGGCGCAATATTATTGCCTTTCTATGAATATTCTTATGTTAAATCTCAATATAGAATTGCACTTGGTAAAAAATATAAAGAACCAACAACATATAAAAAGCGACTTACCAAATCTAGGTTATTTTGCTCAGAATTTGTCGTTCAATGTTTTAAATCCTGTGGTTACATTATGAAAAGCGATCCATATTCAATATCTCATGTGTGTTCACCCACATGGCTTGCCGAAGAAAATACCTTTCAATTAATTGGCTACATGTCATCAAATGGGCTTTTAAATGTTGATGATAGTGACCCATTTTTAGGCGGTTGCAGCTACGTGCTAGAAAAAACATAACACATATGAACCTTCTCCGGTCAAGTAAGCATAACGATTCTTTTTAGCTGCTTTTAAGCAGCTAATTTGTATCTGCAACTTTTAAATCTGTTCAACTTCGCTATGTCGGTGAGCCGTTAAAATCGTTTACGGCAAACACATATTGAGGGTCTCTTATTGCGATCTCATCGCTGCCTAAATCGGTCGATACAACTTATCGTTTAGGGCCACTAGATATTCATCGGTTAACCTTAATCTGGCGCTACTCAAGGGGATGGCTCATTCGTCCAGTTAGTTAAAGGCTCAGTTAAGGTGTAAACGATTTAATTCATTGCTTAAATTAATGCGCACCAATGGGGTGTCTAATCAAGGCCAAATAGCTTATTACTTCGACAACACTTACCTGCCATATTCAGCTTTTGCTGACAAAACACAAATAATGCATGGTTGTTCATGCTTATCTAGTTAGGTGTAGAGCTCACCCCATTGTGCGACTTAACTTTTTAAAAAACGTTCATCATCAAATACCGTTTTGTTCTTAAGCATAAAATAAACACAGCGCCCGAGCTTATGGGCGAGCACTGAGAGTGCTTTGGCTTTGCTCATGCGTTTTTGTAACTTGTTTAAGTCGCGCCGAGCCTTGTCGTTTCCTCGTAAATAAAGCACTGCAGCTTCACTGAATGCCCACTTTAAGTGGCCATTACCAATTTTATTGCCACTGGTGCCATAGGTTTTGCCAGCAGATTCCGCTTTACACTTAACGAGCCGACAATAAGAAGCGAATTTTTGTACAGACTCAAAGCGGTTAATATCACCAATTTCATACAAAATAGTCATGGCTAGAATAAGACCAATACCTGGAATGGTTCGCAGTTGTGCGTAATAGTTTGGTTGATGCTTTTTAGCTTTACTCTCTAAATAATACTCAAGTTTTTTAAGTTCCTCTGCGTAGGCATCGAGTATGGCTAAATCAAAGTTAACATTACGTTGAACGGCTTGGTCGTCGAAACGCGTTTGGAATTCTTGTCGAACACATTTGTTTTTCATGTGCAATTCAAGCGGTGGGTAGTTGTACTGACTATTGGTGTTAACGATATGCGCTTTTAGTTGTGCGCCATGCTGAACTAGTCGTGTTCTTCTACGCAGTAAATCGCGAGTCGAACGCATGTTAGTAGGGTAATTGTAAGCCAGCGGAAAGTTGCCACCACGTAATAGGCTAGCGATTTTATAAGAATCAATTTTATCGTTTTTAGCTTTGCCACCATGAATGGCTTTCATATAAAGGGTATGACCAAGCACAAAATCAATATCCTGTTCGGCACATAAATCACTGACCCAATACCAGCAATGCATGCACTCAACACCAATTACGATATCTTCACGATAAGGAGAAATGAGTTTAAGTAATTCAGTTTTATCCGCTTTTATTTTTTGATGAACGACCTTATTACCACGTTCATCAAGAATGCAAACGTATAAAATGCGTGCATGAAGGTCAATTCCACAATAATATTTGTGAAAAGTAGTATAGAATTTCATTGAGCTTTCTCCTTTTGGTTTGGTCGCCTTGAAGTTTAGCTGTTCGCTAAACTTCGGGGAGAAGGTTCAATAAGTATCAAAGTCGTCAACGCGGACAAAAAACTGTTGGATGTTACGCTTCGCTTCACATTTTAGCCAACAATTTTTTGCCGGTTACAACGGCGTTATATTGATAAATTAGCTTTCTGCTCATTTATACTTAAGGATAATTTTATGAAATATAAATTGTTAATGTTGTTAGGTATGGCAATTAGCAACCCTTCAATTGCTAGTACTTACCAAGGAGTGATTACTGGAATAGGAGTTGGCCCACATTATGATGCTTTATGCTCAGGGGCAACTTCATGCGCAGTTATAATGGTAGAGTCATCCCACACTAAAGCTGAATGTAATTCAGATTCATGGAGCTTTGTTTTTGATGCGAGCACGGATACTGGTAAAAATACACTCTCCTTAGCCTTGGCTGCTGAAATGAGTAAACAAATTGTTGTTATCGGAGGAACAGGTCTTTGCACTATCCAAGGTTCCATTGAAGATCTAAAGTATCTATATCATAAAAATTGGTAAGTGGTTATATCAATATAACAAACACTTCAAACGGAACAAAAACAGTTGTTTAGGTTCCGCTTCGCTTCACATTTTAACCAACTATTTTTGTCCGCTTAAGTGGGCTTTATATTGCAATCAAATATGAAGTATAAATGTCCAAATTGCGATAAGACTATTTTCAATCGAAGATTATCGCATTGTGAGTTTTGTAATTTTGAGCTACCACGAGAGCTATTACTGAGTAATGCCGAAAAAATAAAGCTTGATAATGAATATAAAGCAGCTCAATTAAATACATCTAGGCAAAGGTTAAGTAAAGATGTTGGGTATTCGGGAGTTACTGAAACAAACGAAGTTAGCTTTCTGCTCGGAGAGCCGAGCCTTCGTGCTAGAGCTCCCAGAAAATGTATTAAATGTAGTTTATCTGTGTCAGAAGACTTTGAAGAGTGCCCGTATTGTTTTGGTAAGAACAAAAGTGAAGTAAACAAGGTGAAGGTAGCTTACCAACAAGAGATGAAATCGGTTCAAGGGTTAGGTAAATACTTTCTTTTTGCTTTTGTAATTGTCGCTTTAATTATGATTGGTGCATTTGCAATATAACAAATTAATTAACCCGTGGACGCAAAACAGTAGGCTTGCGCTCCTTCGTCGCTTATTTTAGCCTACTATTTTTCGCCGTTTATTAAGGCGTTAGGCATCAAGGAAAGTATGGACGATAACATTAAGATCGGAGATTGGGTCAGAAGCTATGGGTCAGGAATATGGAGAGTTCACCGAATTCTGGAACTCAATGATTTTGATATTCAAAGTCAAACTAACAAACCTAGAACTGTCATTTTCTCTTCACGCTTTGTAAACGACTCTTATAAGCGCTCTTTTTCAACCGAAAGCTGTGATACGGCATTTGTTTATCATTTGGATTCAAATGAAAAAGAAGAGTTGGATGCGTTTATGGAAAGCAGCCCTGAGCTTGTTGCAAAGTTTGATGCTTACAAACCTAAGAGTATAGATGCAGTTTACAACGCCAACGTAAATATACCCGCATCAGGGAGTCAGGCTGACTTGGAGGAAGCACTATCTTCGTTCCAAAAATTAAACTTAGAACAGTTATATAACCAGCTAATTGAATCTAAAATTGGCTCAAGTGGTGCAAAGGGGTGGACAGCTCAATTTGTATCAAGTAATCATGAGTGCCTTAATAGAAAATTGTTATATAGCTTTTCAAAGGTATTGGCATTTTGATGCCTCACAAATTTTAGCCAACTAATTTTTGCCGTTTATTTGCGGCGTTAAGTTATTAGGATAGTACGTGCGTAAATTTATAAATCTAGGCAAATATAGGCAAAAGGAGCTTAACTCCAATTTTCCAGAGCTATTTAAGATTTACGGTGCCGAAGATTCGTCTCACTATAAAAGAATAGCAGTATCGGTTTTTGATCATTGGTTAACTCGTGAAGAGTTTCAAAATGATTACCCTTCAAGAGAAGAGCATTTGCAGAGAAATGAGGCTTTGTACAATTTTGCTAAAGTAATGGCAGCAAATACTGAAGTGTTTAATTTCAAATTCAAAGGCAAATGGGATAAGTGTTACCCATGCTTTAGAAAATTTAGCTCTCAAGAAGCTAAGATAGATTACTTACAGCCTGCAGGTGATAACGATTCATCAGATAAATTCTGCAAATTAGTTCTACCCGAATTTAATGCAGCGTATTTTGAAAGTTGGGATTACACTAATGTTTTTTATATTCAAAACGATAGTGTCATATCTGAAATTAAGAAATGGGCTAGTGAAGCAGGCGTATATTGCTTAGAGTATTAGTAACTTAACAAAGTGCTTAAAGGGCGGACACAAAAGCTTGGCTGTGCTCGTTCCTTGCAAATTTTAGCCAAGCATTTTGTGCTGTTTAGCACGGCGTTATACGAAAATGAGGTAGTAAGTTATGGTATCAAAATTTAGAGTCGCACTACTATTTTTAATAAGCCTAGTGTCGCTAAAAGCTGTGGCGGTCCATGAGCAAACAGCTTACGGAAAAATAGTTGGAATAGAGTCAAGACCTTGGGGTATGCATATTCAAACTAACTTTGCAGGTGGTGCAAAGAATAATTGCCCTGTTAAAGCTGGTGATACGTATATGTACGATTTCAAGTATGAAAACAGCAATAATAGCCCAGGAGCAAGCGCTGAAATTTCAATGATTCTGGCAGCGTTTGCTTCGCAGTCAGATGTTGCATTCCATATTTATGGCTGTAACGAAGATGGAAGAAGACCTGTTGTCGGTTTTATCTTAATGCGAAAGTAACGTATAACCAACGGCTCCAAGCGACAAGAAACCAGCCAGAGCCGGGCGTTATAAGCGGGCGGAGGCATCGTGAAAATTCTCCAATATGGAAATGAATATTTGGATTCTTTATTAGAAGGTAATCCCGAATCATTGGCGTATCTTTTCCATACGAGAATAGTCAAATGGAATGAACCACTTGTTTCCGAAGATGAGTGTACTTATGGTTTATTTAATGATGTAGAAGAATCAATTAAACCTTACATAGCATTTGATCTTATTCCAGCAGCTCTAGATATATTGCATAGCTGTAAGAAACCGAGTGAAATTGATTGCGCGCTGTGGTTGCTACTTGGATTAATTGAATCAACCCAAACAACGGAGATTCCGCCTGCCTTGAAGAGTTCAATTCAGCATATAAATGAATTAGCTAAATCAAGCGGTGAAAGCCAAATAAATACCGTAAAATCAATATCTGAATATTATCGAAATGGCTTATAACAAACGCATCACAAATGACGTCAAACGCCTGGCTGACGCTCATTTTTCGCTAATTTTAGCCAAGTATTATCCGCATTTTATGCGGGTGTGAGGTGCTCGTCATAATGTTCAGTCTCAGATTCAATTTAGCTATTCTAAGTTGTGTTATCTTTGTCATTTTTATTTCTACATATTTTCATTATGATTTCCCGCTGCCACAGTTATTAGCTGGACTTCACGATAATCAAAACGGTCTTATTTTTTCTCGTTCAATTTTAGGTGTAATAGCATCTTCAGTATTTATCTTGTTGGCATCATTATTGGGTACTTTAAGTTGTCTTTTATTAATGCTTTCTTCAAAGTCATCTTATAAAAAGCTATTCTTTCAAAACTTATTTATATTTTTCGCTTTTTTTATTATTGTTGGTGTTATTACAATAATTCAAGGGTTTAGCACCTAACAAGCGCTTTAACCACAAAGGAAGCAAAGCAGCAGGCTTGCGCTCCTTCGTCGCTAATTTTAGCCAAGCATTTCTGCTCCCATTAGTAAGGCGTTAGCTTAAAAGGAGATGTATGGAACATTTACTTAAAGATGAGTTAATGGCTCTGTTTGCCAAATATGACAAGCAAAAATTTGATCAAGTGAATGGTGACTATGATTCTAGTGAATATGAGTCATTCTTGGAGTACCAGTTGCTGGGTGTCTCAAAGTTTATTAAGTCCATTGCTTATAAAATGGAAGAAGTGGAACTTCTTGGAGTTGCAACCAAAATCGAACTTGATATTTTGCATGACATAGAAAAAGAAAATCAAGAACGAGATGAATATTATCAGTTCCAGTCTGATGAGCATGAGTACTATATGCAAGCAAGGAGCTTCTGCATACAACTATTCTATGAGGAATGTCGTTATCATGCTGATATGACAAAGTACCATGACATTGTTGAAGAGAATAGGTTCTCTCTTGAAAAAGCAGGCTTGCTAGACAAGCTAAAGCGATACATAGATGAGAAAAAAGTTCTGGATAAAATTTATAACGAGGTTAAACATTCATTAATGTACTGTACGGAAGGTGATCTTCCGGAAAAAACAGTCGTTGATGAAATGTTCAAAGCGGAGTTACAAGAGATTTATAGAAAAGCTGAAAATCACATTGCTAAACAGCTAAAAAAAGCAACAACAGTTTGAGTAGTTCAGCTAACAAGAGCATGAACGAGGGACGTTTACTCGTGGCTCATTTTTTCATCGAAACGTTGTGATTTGGGTATTTCAAACAGTTTGGGCTATTAAACGCCCGTTATGCTAATGTTATGTGCAAAGGAGTCCGATGCAATTTTCAAAGTTTGAGAGTTCACTATATTTTCAGCTAGCAAAAATAATGGAGTCTGAATGCTCACTTAGAGCATCTGAATATGAAACGGGAATTAGAGCTGGATATTTTGTGGTTGGTTCTGACGACGATCCTATAAACTTAGTCTTTTCCTTTCCCTTGAAGAATGACGATTGCTATTTTACTTTTACAGATGGCGATGTTTCGGAAATAACTAAAGAAATAGCGTCAATACAAGAGTTTAACGAAACTAAAGCTCATCTTTGTGATGGACATACGGTACCAACTAAAAATAAGTACTTTAATGATTCAGGTTGGGTATCACATTTAATAACTATTCCTGCTATTGCCTATGAAGACTTACCAAATACTCTGGAAATCGACGGCAGAACAATAAGGCTTCATTTAGTTATACCGCTTTCCGCGAATGAATATAACGTTAAATTGAAAAATGGTTATGATGAGTTACTTGATTATTTTGAAGAAAACCAAAGAGATATAGTTTGTTTTAATTACGCATAACAAAGTGCCTAAAAGGCGGACATAAAAAGCTTGTCTGTGTTTGTTCCTCGCAAATTGTAGCCAAGCACTTCGTACCGTTTAGCACGGCATTAGAAGGAGTTTAAAATGTCATTTGAACCTGACTACGATAGTTATTCATATGAGGACCTTTTGGATGTTTTTGAAAACATCGATCGAGAAAACTATCCAGAACGATTCAACAAAGTAGCAAGGTTGCTTGGAAAAGACATTAGCTCGGAGGCTTTAGCCGATGAAACTGGTGACGTCGGAGAAGAGAAAACGTCAGCTTGCTCCGAATTAGCTAAAGCAGCAAGAGCAAAATGTATAAATGATTACTTTGATTCGTTGAGCGACTCAGGCTCAGAGCTTAATACTGGGGATTATGATGCAGGGTCATATTCAGATGGTGGCTCCGGTGACTGATTCCTTCTAACAAAGCGCTTTAACCTAAAGACGCAAAACAGCAGGCTTGCGCTCATTCTTCGCTTAGTTTAGCCTGCTATTTTGTGGCGTTTACGGCAAGCGTTGGCAGTATCTATAGATTTGAGTATATGGAAATATTTGTTAAGTACCTTTTAGGTTATTTATTGCTTCGTTCAATCATATTCAATGTGGTTGGTATCCTTCGTAGCCTTTTTGTTTTTACGTGGGTTAAGGTTCCTGTATCTCTGACTTACACAAACATTGAAGAATCTCCCGCAGTAGAAGGTGTAAAGCTTTACGAAGTCGATATTTGGTATTCTTATAGTTACGAAACTGAAAATTTTATATCTAAACAGTTTGCTTTTAACTACTCAAATAGCCCATTACTCTTATTGCATAAAATCACTATGAAGCGCTTGAATAATAGAAAGCAAATTTTTGCTCGTGTTAATCCCAAAAATCCAAATCAAGCCGTACTTTTTTCAGGTGTTAACTTTTTTCACATTGTAAATTTATGCTTGCCAATTATTTCTGGTCCGTATCAATTTGTTGAAGTACAGGCTATAAAAAAATTAGTTAAGGGTTAGTGCTTCGGTCAATAATACTGCTAACAAATTACTCAAGTTCGTATGCTCACTGGGACAATTAATAGGTGGCTTGGCGCTTCGAGCAAGTTTAGCCAGCTGTTAATTGCCCCTTAGAAAAGCGCTAAATTCTTAGAAACACAAAGTCATCGACCAATGTATCGAGTTGAGAATTTCATTCTTGAACTTATTCAGTAATCCTCCAGCTTGGCCGTTTACTTTATCTGAACTAGAAGTGATACTTTTGGAAGGTGCTAGTTTGAATTTTTAGGTTCAAAAAATCTTGGTTATCTTCCTAAATATGGGGTTCATGATGCTTATTATGCTTTGCTCGGGTATGGGGCTACCGTGACCGAAGAGTTAAAACTTCAGGCTTTAATGTGAGGGAACAAGAATTCTACATTTGCTGGTAGAGTTCTATTTATTTTAGATGTTATTGTATTTCCAAATCATTAAAAGATCACCTTCTAACGAAAATGGTTCCAGAGAACATTTATAAGCCCAGAAAAGATTTATGCATAAATTAACAATAACATTATCCAGTTGCTTCTTTTTATTTATTATTTGGATTATCTATTTAGCTAATACTGGGCAACAAAGCATTTTCTTTGATCTTGTACGTTTAATCCCGTATGGAGATAAGGTTGGGCATTTTGGCTTATTTGGTATGCTTACTTTGCTTGCTAATTTTGCGAGTAAATTTAAGGTATTCAAGCTAGGTAAAGTAAATGTATTTTGGGGTACCGCTGCTGTTGTTGTCTTTGTTACCTTAGAAGAATTAAGTCAGCATTTTATGCCAACGAGAACACTAGATATATATGATTACACTGCTGATATGATTGGAATCTTACTATTTACCTGGCTATCCAGCACCTTAGCAAAGATAAATTTAACAAGGCGCTGCAACTGACCTCCAGCAGCTAAGCGCGGCGTTATACAACTATGGATAGCCCTGAATATGCCCAATCCTTTTATTCATGAATCTTTTGAAGCGCCAACGTTTTTTGAAAGTGAATACTTTCATTTTAGAGTTCTAGAAGATTCAGTTGCAGAATTAGACTTTGAAGCTGTGATGTCTAGCCAAAAAAGACTGCAGGGTATTTTTGGCCCCGAGTCTGATTGGCCTAAAATTGATATGACTCTAGAAGAAAACATAAAAAGTTTGAAGATTCATAAACGAGAGTTTGAATTACGAGAGGCATTCGCTTATTCAGTATTTCCGAACTCAAAAGATAAATGTCTTGGTTCTGTTTACATAGATCCAAGCCAATCACGCAACTATGACTGTGAAGTCTATTTGTGGGTTAGGGATGATAGTATTCGCTTGGATGAGACTCTTTACCAAACAGTTTCAAATTGGCTTCAGCAAGATTGGCCGTTTGCTAAAGTCGCATTCCCTGGCAGGTGTATTTCATGGAAAGATTGGGCAAATGCGTTAAAAGTTATATAAGCAGGCATTAAAGGCGAATTTGTAACAGTTAATTCAGTGCCGCTTTGCAGCACATTTAGCTAAACGTTTATCAGCCCATTAATAGGGCATTTCGGTATCTAATCTAGCAAGGAGGTAGAGTATTATTATGGATTACACGTTTCGTAAAGCAGAAGAAAGTGACTTTGATTATTTATTGCAATTACGCCGTTTAACTATGGACGATTATCTATTACAGAACGGCCTCGATATTAGTGATAAAGAGCATACTTTTCGCATCAAATACAACTTTCATGATGCCAAGATCATACTTGTAGATGGCGTTGAGGCGGGTTTATTTAAGGCAAGCTACACAGCCCATAATGCTCAATGGTACATCTATCAAATTCAGATACACCCTGATTACCAAGGCTTAGGTATTGGAAGAAAGTTAATAGTTAATCTGTGTGAACAAGCGCTAAAAGATAATTCATCTGTCGGCTTAAGTGTGTTAAAAAGTAATCCTGCAAAACGACTTTATGACCGACTAGGTTTTACTGTTAGAGATTCAAATAGCAGCGAATTTGAAATGGTATTTAATACCTAACAACCTCTTCAAACGGGACTAATAAAGCTTGGCTCAGTTCCGCTTTTCTACGCATTGTAGTTGAACATTGAAAGCTGTAGAGCATCATTGCAAAATCTTAACTATATGATTATCAATATTTGCCGATTACTAAGCATGTCGTATGATGAGAATGGAATTCTATGAAAATACACAACTCGCTCGGTATTAACTCACCTAATGTTGAAGGTCATTTCGGTAAAAAAAGCGCAAATGAAAGAAACAGTCATTTAGATACTAACCAAAAGGGTCAGGGTATCGAATCAAAGGCTTTAAGTTCAGTTGCTGGTGAATATGGAGCATTTGACCTTTCTGTGATTGAAGAAGTCAAGTATAAAGATCTTTTCAGTGAAAATGGTCATAACTTTTCTGAAATGAGCATTAATGAACTTTATGATCTTGTAAAGAAATTTAACGAACTTGATAGGGAATACTCGCAAGAGTTTACTGATAAAGAAGAGGTTAGATATGGGAAGTCTGGAAACCAGATAATCTCAGAGCAAAGATCTGATATGCTCGATTTAATGATAACACTAGAAATTCTTTCTTATGGTGAAGGGGATGTAGACCCAAATGAAAAGATTAACCTTTTAGAGTACTTTAATGAAAGATCAGATAAATTAGAAAAATCGGCAATAGCTCACCCTGAACGCGATACCTATCAAACTAGGTCGACACATTCGAAAAAGCTAATTGATACTTTTGAGAAATTTACATCTGATGAGAGTTTGAATACCTACAAAGAAAAAGCTTTTTCATTGCTAAATGCACAAAAGAAAGTAGATATTACAATTTAGAAGCGTAATTTCGACTAATTTAGGTCGGCTCTTTCTTGTTATTTCTATCATACCCTGAAGGCAGCTCAGTACTTTCAGAGCGTTTACTTTTCTCTGTGTGAGCCCCATAAAACATGCAAAATAATGACCTTTTAGAATAAGGTAAAATGCTATTTACTCCACAGAGTCTATCTCATAGTTTTGCTCAAGCATTAATTTAATCATAAATTTTCCCAAATTTGAGGTATTAAATTTTTGCGTTACCACGAGCTCTGTGTCCCAATTAGACATAGTTATGGGTAATGGGTAGATATCGCATCCAGCCCTTATAGCTATTTGAGCTAGCGCCTCTGGCACCGTGGCGATAAGGTCTGAGTTAGCAACAACTTCCACTAAAGGCAAAAAGTGTGCACACGTCATGGCAATTGTACGAGTGTGTCCAAGCTTTTTCAGCTCGTTATCAATTACACCCACTTGGTCGGCCTTCAATGTCATTAACACATGATGTTTTTCAGTAAACTCTTTCAGCGATAGTTTGTTATTTAGTTT
This sequence comes from Pseudoalteromonas phenolica, assembly GCF_001444405.1. Classification (NCBI taxonomy): domain Bacteria; kingdom Pseudomonadati; phylum Pseudomonadota; class Gammaproteobacteria; order Alteromonadales; family Pseudoalteromonadaceae; genus Pseudoalteromonas; species Pseudoalteromonas phenolica. Next base: position 2,588,424 of record NZ_CP013187.1, on the reverse strand, counting down.
TGAGTGTTGCGAGCTTGCTATACAAACAAACTTCTCTTTTTTAAGGAGCTTTCGGTTGTAACGTGCTGGTAACTCTTTGAAAGTACCGATTGCTATATCGTAGCTACCATCATCCAGCTTTTCAAAAACATTTGTTTTATCTAATGGCACAAAATTCAGTTTAATTTTAGGTGCCTTTTTTCTAAGAGCTGGCACTAAGATGGGAGCGAGTGTAGCGATTGCCAGATCGGAAGCTGCAATTACTAAATGATCGTTTGCGGTCACTGGATCGAAGCTCTTTGGCTCAATCATTAAAGTTATATGGGCTAAAACCTCTTGTATCTGAGGTGCTAATTCATCAGCTTTTTCTGTGGGAATAACACCACCAGCGCTTCTTTGAAATAAAGGATCGTTAAATTGAGCCCGCAGGCGGCTCAAAGCGTTACTCATCGATGACTGCGCTAAGCCAATGTTATTAGCCGCTTTGGTGACATTGCGAAATTTATATATCGCATGAAATACCTTAAGTAGATTTAAGTCTAAAGAATTAATATTGATCATATCAATGTTGTAAGTCCAAATAATCCATTTCTAATATATAACACGCTTCATTACATTTACAGCATAGCAATTATTGAGGAATTGATATGTCTGACCTATTAACGAAAAACATTAAAGATAAACATATTGTCATTGTTGGTGGTAGCAGTGGCATGGGTAAAGCAAGTGCGCATTTATTGGCAAAGTTAGGCGCTAAAGTCACTATTGCTAGCCGTAATGGTGCAAAGCTCGAAGCTGCGGCTCAAGGCACTGAAATCGACTTTGCTGAGTTAGACACAACAAATGAAGAGAAAGTAAAGCAATGGGCGAAAGCTTTGGGTCAAGTTGATCATTTAGTTATTTCGTCTTCTTCTGTTGCTCATGGCGCTTTTTCTGATTTAGCGACTGATGATTTACGCTCAATGTTAGAGGCTAAATTTATTGGCCCTTATGTTACTGCTCGAGAAGTCTTGCCCTTTTTAAATCCAAATGCGTCCATTACTTTTTTCTCAGGTGTGTTAAGTCGACGCTCATCAATTGGTGCTACAGCATTGGGTGCAGTTAATGCGGCTGTAGAAGCAATCACAAAGGGATTAGCACTAGAGCTTTCAGGCCGAGCTAGAGTGAACTGTATTTCACCTGGCATGGTAGACACCGAAGCCTACGCTCTAATGCCTGAAGCTGACAGAGTACAGATGTTGAACCATGTTGGTGAAAGTCTCCCAGTAGGCCGTGTCGGTCATGCAAATGAAATTGCGCTTGCCGTTGCCTCAATAATCTCAAACGACTTTATGACGGGCACAGTACTAGACGTAGACGGTGGACATCTAGTCCGTAGCTAAAGTGCATATATTCAATAATTTATAGAGGAGTACATAATGGCAGCATTAAGTGAAGATTTACCATTTGTGAAATCAGATGGTCACGACTCAAGAATTACATCTTTGACGACATACAGAACTCTGGGTAATACAGGGTTAAAAGTTTCTCCAATTGCATATGGTGCAGGCACATTTGGAGACGCATGGGGAGAGGCTTGGTCTAGTGGTAAAGAGCAAGCTGAGTCGATATTCCAGCATTATATTAATGCGGGTGGCAACTTTTTCGATACATCAGATATTTATCAAGCAGGCCAGAGTGAGCAGTGGCTTGGTGAATTCATGCAAAATGCCAAGAACCGAGACCGTTTGGTGATTTCAACAAAAGGCACACAAAACCAGTTTGAAAACGATCCAAATGGTGGTGGTAATGGTCGCAAACATATTATTAAAGCCGTGGAAGCGTCGTTAAAACGCTTAAAGACAGACTACATTGATTTATATTTTCTCCATCAGTGGGACATGTTCACGCCCGTAGAAGAAGTCATTTCAACATTTGAAACCTTAATTCAACAAGGCAAGATTAGACACTATGGTTTGTCTAACTTTCCATCTTGGTATACCACTAAATTACAAATGTTAGCACAGCAGAGTTTCCGTAACCCTGTGGCAGCCATTCAAAACCAATACAGTTTAGCGGCTAGACATTCGGACTATGAACATTTGCCGATGTGTGAGCAGTTAAATATTGGCTTTACTGCTTGGAGTCCTCTCGCTAATGGCCTATTAACAGGAAAATATCGTGTTGACGAAGATGGGCAACTTGTTGGCAAAGGCCGTCTTACAGATTCTTGGGCAACGGACCCTAGTGTTGCAAATCTGGCCACAGAGAAGAATATTAAGATCGTAAAAACATTAATCGAAGTCGCCAATGAGCTAGAACAAACACCATCACAGGTCGCGCTTAATTGGATGCTAAAGCATCGAGGTGTTACTTCAGCAATTATCGGTGCTCGTAAGCTTTCTCAACTTGAAGATAATTTAAAAGCACTAGAGTTCGATTTAACTTCCGAACACGTTATCAAACTCGATACTGCCAGTGAACCTGAGCAGCTATCTCCTTACAGCTATCACACAAAAGAAATGCAAGCGCTCATTCACACTGGTACTCAAATTGCCAAGATGTAAATAATACGGAGACATATCATGAAAAAAGTACTCGTCTTAGGTTCTACAGGCTTATTAGGCAGTAAGGTTATCAGCAAATTGGAAGGCAAAGCTCAGATTATTGGTGCTTCACTCAATGATGCTCAATACCTAGTTGATTTATCTAAGCCAGAATCATTAAAAGCTTTGTTTAAAAAAGTGGGTAAAGTCGATGCCATTGTTTGTACAGCTGGAATGGTTAACTTTATCCCATGGTCAAAAGCGTCAGATAGCGATTGGCAGTTTGGTATCGAAAATAAAATGATGGGACAAATTAATACCCTGCGTTTTGGTACTGAATACGTTAATGATGGTGGCGCGATTATTTTGACCACAGGAGTCTTAGCTCAACATCCTTTCCCTAGTAGTTCTATCGTATCAGCGGTTAATGCTGCAGTTGAATCTGCCTTGAAAGCGGCCAGTTTGGAAGTGGAAAATGTGCGTTTTAATGCGGTATCTCCAGGTTGGGTAAAAGAAACAATGGATTCTATGGGCATGGACTCAGAGCAAGGCACACCTGCGGCAGAGATTGCACAAATCTATATTGATTTAATTGAAACAAGCGTCACGGGCGACATTCACGTTGCAGCTAAATAATTGAGTAAAATGTACAACTTCAATGCCTAGTAGATGAAAGCGAGTTAACACTAACCGCTTTCGTCTTTTCTTATGCTTTCATGAGGTGAGTAAAATATGAATTTGAATGACCATGCAGTAGCACCTTATTTAAGAAAGTAAGGCTCACTTAAATCGAGAAAATAAATCGTTGTTTACCCTTGTTGATGTTCTGCTATGAGAATTAGTCATTCATTCGAATGGCCCAATTTGTCAAAGCAAGCATAGTTTTCATAACTCTCTATTCAGTACTTTACCTTAAATATAGTGATCCTTTTAAGTAGGTTCTATTTTCTGAATGATTTTCGAAATATCTTCTGTACTTATAAAGCCAGGTACTGTTTCTCCATTGGCAAATAAAATAGTAGGGGTAGCACTAAAACCAAATTTTTGTGCCAAAGCTTTTTGAATGTTGAGGTTGTTTATGCATTCTGAAGTGGCTTGATTGTTCGTCTCAAAATATCCCCTATGCATTGCAGAGTCCATCGCGGCTTGCGGATTTGTGGCGCAAAGCGCATTTACGGTTTTATTGAATGCTTTGCTACCAGCATTTCCTCTCGGCAACATGACATAATCGACACTGATACCTAGTTGGTTTAAGTCTTTTATTTGAGTGTGGAGTTTTCTGCAAAATGGGCAGTCAATATCGGTAAAAATAGTTATTTGATGTCGTTCTTCTTTTGCTGAGTAAGTGAGTAGTTTCTCTCGAGGAATAGATTTGAATAATGTTTGTCTATGTTGTTGGTTTGCTTGTTCAATTAGGTCTTCGCTTGTAGAGGTGTCGATCACTTTACCCCAAAACAAATGCTGCCCATCTTTGCTAGCAAGTAAGATTTGATTGTCGATTGTGACGCGCTCGAAATAGTCATTAAATGATGTGATTTCAAAGCTTGCCTTAGGACCAAGCAACCGATGTAGTTTTGCACTTAGAACTGAGTTTGAATAACTTGATGATTGATTAGCAAGTACCTCTTCAGATAGGGCGTTAGGGCTGATAAAGGATAAAGTGGCAATTGCTAAGATTGATAATTTATTAAATGCTTTCATTGGCTGCTCACAAGGTTAGATAAGTGAATACCTTTATAAAGTGAGCTGCGCATTTTATGTCAGTATAAATGCCTCTAAGTTTCTATAATTATATATATTAGCTTTATTATCATTAACTTATATCTAGGTTGCGAATTGTCTAAAGCCTATTAATTGGGCTGTATATTCAACATTTTCACACTCTCGTTTTGACGTCACAGAGTCTCTTAGTTCTTTACAAAGTTGCGCATGTTCGCTTTTTTCTATTGTGTTTTCTGAGCTATTTGAAAGTGCCTGTTCACTGTCGATTTGCAGACGTGCTTTTGAGTTAAGTGGTGTATCTTGTTGTTTATTGACTAAGGCTGCGATTTGCTGTTCGAACATGTGTGCACTGCAGCTTGCAAAACCAGCTTCTGCGGACTCTTTGCCTTGAATTGCAAAATCTAGCGCATCATTAAAGTTATTCTGAATTGCGGCGATCCTACTCAACAACGAAAACGCTTGTCCTCGATAATAGCTTTGTGATTCATTTTCCAGCACGAGTTCATGTGCTAATTGCTTAGCATGGGCTAGCTGTTGTTGACTGAATTTTATTTCAGCCAATAGCAGCTTGGCTTCATGAGAATATGGGTTTTCTTTTAGGCTGAATTCCAGCCATTTTTGAGCTGTCGCATAGTCTTGTGAACGATAAGCATCTACTGCATTTGTATAGCTGCTAAAAGTGAGTGGTAAAGCAGGCTCAAACGTATTGTTTTCTTTAATTAATAAGCTTGTTGCAGTGGTACAACTAATGGCTAAGCATGCAGCAATGGCATAGTGTGTCACTTTATTTGACTTTTTTACTGCTAATTTGTCAGTAGGAGCTAGCCAGTAATAGCCGCGGTTTGGCTGAGTGCGAATAAGGTCATTATTGGGCGCAAGCTTGCGTATTTCACTGATCACCTGAAAAAGGCGATAATCTTGGTGTTGTGGAGTGCCCCATAAAGCAGTGTGCAATTCATCTTTGGTGATTAGAGTCTGAGGGTTATTAACAAACAGCTCTATTGCTTGTGCAGTCTTAGGTCGGATATTAATGGGTTTACCTGAGTGGCGTAACTGGTAGCTTTGATCACAAAAGGTGAATTTTAAGAATTTAAAAGTAGCCACGGGTTATCCTTTTTTCGCAAGTGAGATGACCTTTATAATGCTTAATTTATGTGTGAGCAAGTTGGTAGAGCCTCTAAAAGTCATTTGAATTGGGCTTTGCATTTACCATATGTAATTATGCGCAGGCTTTCTTTTATGTATTTCAATTACAATGAAATAAATCTATTGTGTTTTGAGGTTTTCTGTTCAATTTAACGAACCCAACAGTAAGAATAATAACAGCATGAAAGATGTTTTAAATAAAGGGTTAGAAACGCTAAAGTCCGCCTCTGCAAAAATTTCAGATGACATAGCTTCAGGTTTTTCGATAGTTAAAGACAAAATTAATGGTCTGCCGATTTGGGTCTCATTAGAAAGAACAGACAGTGATGTTCATATTGATTACGACGAAAAGCACTATTTTGTTATTCCATTTAAATTGTCAGAGCATCAGTTTGCACTTCACACCATGAGATGCTTACCGAAGGGTGTGCCTGAAGTGAATAATTTACCAAAAAGGCGGGTATTTCACTTTCCAAATGAACATGCAGAGCATCAGTTACGCGAATATATGTTAAGCAGTGTAGGTGATATTGTTCGAGAGCGCAGCTTAGAAACGCCGCATTCCTTAGAGTCTCTTGCAAATGAAATTGATGCGTTAGACAAAAAGCTAACTTATGGCATGTTATTGGTTGGTGGGCTTGCTGCTTTAGTGAATCCACTTGTTGGCGCTGGTATTGCTGCCAAAGCAATGCTACCTAGCGTGACAGGGCTGCTAAGCAAATATGGATTACGTGTAACGGGTGAAAAATTATCGGCTTATCAACTCAATAAAGAGATTGAAGAAGCGCAAAAGAATGTGATTAAACAATTTGAAGAATCGAGTGCAATACAAGTTATTAACCCTATTTTGCAAGAGCTGGAACTTGCGCTTGAGACAACTGAAAGTGAGCATGATCCTCTTTTAGATTTTGATTTATCGACCTTATCGATCCCAGCTTTAAAAAATGAGCATTGGCGTGAGCTCACTCAAGTTGCCATTACGCACGTTTACAAAGAGGTTGTGACGGCACCACATTTACATAAACAAGCAGAGCTTGGACCTGAAGACATAAGATGGTTGAAGCTTATGTTTGAAGCAAGCCAAGATTAAGTAAGTTAGTGTTACAACAGAATATGATTAAGAATATAGATGGCTGATGCAAAGATAGAGATAGTTGAGTTTAGTCCACACTGGTTCGAGATGTTTGAAGCAGAAAAAGCGTTGTTACAATCAGTTATTTCACCTTGGCTACATGGCGCAATAGAGCATGTTGGTAGCACGTCTGTTGAAGGGTTAGCGGCTAAACCCATTATTGATATTATGGTTGGGGTAAAATCCTTAGATGCTTCGCAGCCGGCGATAAAAGAATTAGAGCAATCTGGTTATTGCTATTACCCTTATAAAGCTGATGTGATGCATTGGTTTTGCAAACCTACGCCCGAAGTGCGCACTCATCACTTACATTTGATCCCATTTCAAAGCCCTCTTTGGAAAGAGCGTATTCAATTTCGAGATAGTTTGCGAAATAACCCTGACATCGCAAAAGCCTACCAAGCGTTAAAGTTTAAACTCGCAGAAGCTCACCATGAAGACAGAGAAAGTTACACAAGAGAAAAGTGGCCGTTTATCAAAGAAGTATTGCAAAAATGCACTTAGCAAGCAGCTAAGTGCATTAATGTTTTAAAACTCGTCCCAATAAGGTTTTTCACCAAAAAACTCACTGAGTTCGTCAATAAAGACCCTTACTTTTGAAGAGAGCAGTTTACGGTGCGGATAAACCGCATATAACGCAATGGGCTCAGGTTCATAGTCTTCTAAGAATATTTGCAAATCTCCTTTTCTGAGCGCATGACCTGCAATGAATGTGGGCTGCACCAAATAGCCTTCTCCCGCGATGGCGGCGGCCATCAGCAGCTCACCGTTATTCGAGATAATAGTGGGGTGTTTATTTTGGCTTATTGATTTTAGGGTGTTCAACAGTAGGTTGTCGGTTTTGTCATAACTAGAATAACTGTAATGCAAAAAGTGCTTAGGGTTGAGCTCTCTCGGGTGCGAAGGCGTGCCATTATGTATTAAGTATTCAGGAGAAGCGCATAAGACCAAACGTACAGGCGCGATTTTTTTTGCAACCAAAGAAGAGCTTTGCAATTGACCAATTCGTAGCGCAACGTCAAAACCTTCTTCGATCACATCGACTTTACGGTCGTTAAGCTGAATGTTGAGCTCTATTTCAGGGTACTTTTTTCTAAATACACTGATGAACTTCGATAGATGTAATGTCGAAAATGAAACGGGTGCACTGATATTCAAAGTACCTGTGATCGTTGTTTGCAACTCACCAAATTGTGCTTCTAAGTTATCTACATTTTCTAGTATTTGTTTCGCGTGTTGGCGGCATTTTTCGCCCGCTTCCGTGAGGCTCACTTTACGGGTCGTGCGATTGAACAGGCGGGCATTTAGATGTGTTTCAAGCTGCGAAATATATTTGCTTACCAGTTGATTCGACATTTCTAATTTTTCAGCCGCTTTGGTAAAACTGCCTTCATCAGCAACGCTTAAAAACACTTTGAGCAATTCAATTTTAATCATTACCACAACCCTCAATTAACAACCTACTATCAACGTAATGTTGTAAATAATACAACATAGCTCTACTTAATCATAAAAAATCGTAATAGTAATATAGCGAGCATTGAAAGAGAGGTTTGTTGATTAAGTTAACAAACGAATGAGGTTTTTATGAAAAACACAACACAGAACTATGGCTGGGTGGCGAAAAGTCTGCACTGGGTGTCAGCAGTGGTCGTCATAGGCATGTTTGCGTCCGGCTGGTGGATGGTAGAGCTGAATTATTACAGTGATTGGTACAAAACCGCGCCATTTATTCATAAAAGTGTCGGTGTACTTTTACTGCTATTGACCCTTGCAAGGCTATGTTGGAAGGCAAATAACATGAGTCCAGATGCTGTGGGTAATGCATTTGAGCAATTCATGGCAAAAGCTGCGCATACCGTTTTATACCTGCTGATCGTTGTGATTTGTGTCAGTGGCTACTTAATCTCGACAGCAGATGGTCGCGGTATTGAAGTGTTTAACTGGTTTGTGTTGCCAAGCTTTGGGGAGCTTTTTTCACAACAAGCCGACACTGCAGGGCTCATTCATAAATACAGTGCTTATGGTTTGATGGGGTTAGTTCTATTACACGCATTAGCTGCACTGAAACATCATTTCATAGATAAAGACAATACATTAAAGCGCATGCTTTAAGACGCTTCACAAAGGTAAGTGTTTTAAAAACAAGCAGGCGCATTCATCTTCACTTATTAAATATTTTGGCTTCTAAACAGGAGATTACAATGAAAAAGCTTATTTTAACTGCAGCATTTCTGGGCGCGTTATCAACAACGGCAAGTGCTGCTGAATACGTGATTGATACCAAAGGAGCACATGCCTTTATTAACTTTAAAACATCGCATTTAGGTGTGTCTTGGTTAACGGGTCGTTTTAACACATTTGAAGGTTCTTTTAACTACGATGGTAAAAGTTATGACAACGCACAAATTGAAGTGAATATTGATACTACGAGTATCGATTCAAATCATGCAGAGCGTGATAAGCATCTTCGAGGTGGTGACTTTTTAAATGTTGGGAAATTCCCAACTGCGAAATTTGTAAGCAGCAAAATTATCGATAAAGGTAATGGCAAACTAGAAGTGAAGGGCGCATTCACACTGCATGGAACGACTAAGAATATTGTCATTGATGCGCAAAAAATTGGTGAAGGTAAAGATCCTTGGGGCGGTTACCGAGCTGGTTTCTCAGGTACCACTGAAATTCGTTTAGCAGACTATGGTATGAAAGAAGTGCTAGGTCCAACAACCGTGATGCTCGACTTGCACGTTGAAGGTATTCGAAAGTAAGACGCACTTTACTTTAAATGCTTAGTTATTAATCTCGGTGGTGTGCTATGACGACAAAACACAATGTATTTTTTATCTCTCACGGCGGGGGTCCGATGCCTTTATTGGGTGACGCCAGCCATACAGAAATGGTAAATGCACTAGAGAAATTGGCAAAAAGTATTGAAAAGCCAAGTGCTATTTTGTTGATAAGCGCCCACTGGGAAGAGGCTGTGCCGACAATTACCTCTTCAGAGTTACCAGAGCTCATTTATGACTATTATGGTTTTCCTGAAGCGGCATATAACATTCAGTATCCATGTGCTGGTTCGCCTAAGTTAGCATCTCAAGTGGCAACAGCGTTAGCGCAAGCGGGCATTGAACATCAACTCGATGCGCAGCGCAGCTTTGACCATGGTATGTTTATCCCATTGAAAATCATGTTCCCTGAGGCTGATATACCCTGTGTGCAGCTATCATTGGCGAAAAGTTTAGAGCCGAGCTTACACCTCAATATTGGTAAAGCCATACAGTCACTAGAGTATGACAATTTACTAGTGATTGGTTCTGGGTTCTCTTTTCATAATATGCGTGCTTTTTTTTCGCAAGGTGACAGAGAAGTTGATGAAAAAAATCTGGCATTTGAGACTTGGCTCAGAGACACAGTAAGTAATAAAGCACTTGATGAAAGTATGCGAGCAAGCCAACTCTTAGATTGGGCAAGTGCACCTCATGCAAGTTTTTGTCATCCTCGAGAAGAGCATTTGATGCCATTGCATGTGTGTTATGGGTTAGCTGATAGTGCTGCTGATGAGCAGTTAGACGTTAAAATTTTGAATCGATACTCAACCATGTTTGCATGGTACAAATGAACGCATTACCCGAATTGACTTTATATCGAGTAATGCGTTACCTAGACTTTTGACTAAGCCTTTTGATTAAGCATTAGTGAAAATTGGTATTAATGCCCAAATTGAATTCGTACACCGGCATTGACGGTAAAGCCATCATTTCGAGACCAAATATCGGTTGTCCAGCGTCCACTTGCTGATTGTTCAGGTAAAACCAGCGGGTCGTCTTTTGTTTGACGAACATTCAGCAGGTTCTCAGCATTTACAAACCAGCTTACATTGCCAAATGTAATCTGTCCTAATAGCCCCAAGTGCCAGTAGGCATCACTTTGAGTTCGATATGGGTTGTTTTCGAGTTGTTGCGTGCCAGTGTAGTAAGCTTCAAAACCGAGTAGATGACTACCATGTTCTTCCCACATGATCACTGCGCCCGCAGAATGTCTGGGTGTCAGCGCGATAGGTGAGATTGAACCGGTTGTATCATCTTGTGTACTCGCATCTGTGTATAAATAGCTGGTAGTGAATTTAATATCATGCCAACGGAAACGAAGGAGGAGTTCGGCACCTCTAATTTCACTTTGGCCAGCTGCGTTGACAATGCGTACTGTTTTGTCACAGCCGATACAGTTCATTTCTTCTAATTCAGTGACATTATCTATGTCAGACGCAAACAGTGTCAGGCTTGTTTCAATGCTATCGACGGTATAGCTAAAATCCACAGACGCGGTGGTGGCTGTTTCTTCTTCTAGGTTGTCTAGTGGTGCTAATCGTGACAGACCTGCGTCTTCAATGTCCTCGATGAAAGGTGTTGGCGCATAGTAACCTTTACCGAAAGAGCCACGCACGGACCAATTTTCTGGTTTATATAATGCTGAGACTCTCGGGCTAAATTGAGTACCATATTCGCTGTGCCAATCTGTTCTGGCGCTTAGAGACAACGCCAATTCGTCAGTCGCATCATAATCAAGCTGTGAGAATAAGCCGGGCACTTCGAATTCATAATCGAATTCATAGTACTGTTCTGACTCGAATTGCTCTTGTTGATATGCAAGACCTACGATCCAGGCTGTCTTGTTGGTGAAGCCTGTGACTGAAGATTCAACTAAGTAGCTGTTATGTTTGTCATCTTCTATTACACGTCCATATTGGTGTTCATGCTCTTGTTGCATCAATGAACCACGGACATTTAAGTTCAGAGTATCATTTAAAGGTTGTTCGAATATCAAACCGCCATCGAGACGTAATGAGTCCTGATTTTGCGCAAATGGTTGACCGTCTGGCATAAGTGCTCCTTCAACGGTACCTCCATTTCTGTGCTCTTTCATGGCGCCCATGGTCATATATAAATTAGCGCCATTTTCACCTGACCAATATATTCGTGGTCGCACTGTAGCCCTTTCGTAATAGGCCATATCGAGCCAGCCATCATCGTCTAAGTCTTGTTCTTCTTGATGGTGTGCACCAGCGGTAATTGAAGCGCCCATTGAGTCAGAAACTGGTGCGGCCAAATAAGCGGTGACATCTTGACCATTTTTTGATGTGGCATTCAGTAATACTTCGCCCTCGAATTCATCCGAAGGCGTACGAGAGATCAGGTTAATCACACCACCCAGTGCAGAGCCGCCATACATAGATGAGGCTGAACCTTTGATAATCTCAACACTGGCTAAGTCGGTGGGGGGGATCTGCAGCAATCCGATAGAAGCGGTTTGTCCGCCATACAGTGGCAGGCCATCACTCAGTAACTGAGTATAACGACCATATAAACCTTGTAAGCGAATGTTAGCACTGCCCAGTGCTGGAGAGGTATTTTGTACTCGTACACCACCGGTTTCAGCAACGAGCATAGAAATATTACCAGGGCGCATTAACGCCTTTTCTTGAACTTCTTCACCAATAATGACTTCGGTACGAGTTGCCGACTCTGTAACTATGCGACCTAGTCTTGATGCAGTGACCTGAATTTTTTCTATGGCTTTTTTTTCATGACCATGATGGTCGTGCTCATGTTCTTCATGCTCGCCAGCATATGAAGAAAGGGGGGCAAATAGAAATACAGACAAAGCCAGTTTAGAAAGTTTAAATTGCATTTTTACCTCAAAGTGTACACATGACAGTATGTTCGCTGTCATTGATAAATTGTTTTTTAATTTATTTTGAATAGGAGTGTTTTGGGCGGATCTGCCCTAAGAGGTAAAAATGGGGGGGCGGTATAACGACTCGACAATATTATTTGGCATATTTAAATGCGAGTTCACAATAGACTCTGTAAAACGCATCATTGGCTGAGAGTAGCCAAGGTTACTGACAAAGATAAAGGCAGCACAGGCATTTGCAGGGCAAATACATTCGGATTCGCAGCAGTCTACTTCGCAGCAATCATCTTCAGTATCACTGTTTGAGCTGGAAGATAAATTCGAGACGCTATCAATTGAATTACTTGATTGTGTTTGTGCTGAATGTGTTGATGAGATCTCAAATGAGGGCATAAAGCTATAAGCCGATGCTTGCCCAACAAAGGCAATCAAAATAACAAGTGTCATGAAGACTTTTGAAAGTGGCTTAAACATACAGTTCTCAATTATTAGACAGCGCTACTTTAATTGAATTTAATCTGGATGTGAATATTTAAGCGTTGAAGAATAGGGCACTTATATCGAAAGTAACCCATTAAATAGGGCCCTTATAAAAACTGATAGCCATGCTTGAGTTTTAAAACCCCAAAGTTGAGCGAAAACTATCGCGCTAACTTTGGAGCTTTAAAGTAATAAATTTACTTCACTATGCTCACTAGGCCAGTATTAGAGTCATAGTTTAGTTTAAGGCTGTCGTTGTCATTCAGAGTATAAGTACATACCCCTTTTTTGGCTTTAGATACCTTGAAAGCGCCATCTGCAGTAGAGTGATACCATTTAGTATCGCCATTAGATTTCTTACGACCTGCGCCAGAGCGGTTTAGAGTATATTTATGATCTAGCAAGTTATTCCAAAGTCTGGCACAGCGGTTTGAATTCGGCTTTTTGGTATTTTTGTTGTGCTTGTTTAGCTTATCTTTACTCTCAACTAAATAGCCGCTTTCGTTAAAGTTAAAAGAGCCGTCCTTAAATGAGGTGACGTTTGCAGCCGCACTGCCAATATTTTGCTCTTCCCAAAATGCTTTTGCTGCATCCACTTCTTGTTGAAACTCATCGGCAATAGTAAGCAGTGGGTTGCCGCATTCAGACACATAAGTTAGATCCGCAATATGCTCTGGTCCTTCCATAACAAACTCGGCTTCAGCAGTTTGCGGGTCTATTTTGTAGATTTTGGCGTTTTCACCGCTATTTCTTGCAGAAACATATAGTTGACCATCGTTTGCTGTCGCAATGCCTGATGGCCAATTTAAGTTATGTTCACCAATTTTATCTAGTTGCATGTTGCTTTCATCAAGGATGTAAAGTGACTTGGCATTTAGAACATAGACGGTATTACCATCAATTGAATAAGTAATGTCGCCATGGGCGAAATCATCCCAACTTGCATCGTTTGTTTGCATTTTACCTAGTACAGTTTTGTCACCCGTCTCTAAGTCAAATTGATACATATAAGTTTGGCTGGTGGCGAGTAAAAAACTACCATCAGGTGAAACAACAGAGCGCTTTATTGGATAGCTTGTTGTATCTGCGATTTCAGTCGTCTCGCCAGAAGATAAGTCGTACTGATAAATTTTTGACGCATTCGTTTCTTCACTTAATCGCTGCATCATAATCAATTGAGTGTTTGTTGCTGCCAGGTTGCTAGCAGGAAGAGAAGTACCTGACATTTTGCTATAAGATTTATTTGCTAAATCTATGTGATATAGCGCATTTTTTCCTTGTTCTGCGTATCTATCGACCGCAAATAGCCCTTCTAAACAAGCATCATTTGCACTAACGTAAGAGGAAGATAAAGTGACTGCTAAAGCAATAAGTTTATTGGTGCTGAACAAAGATCTTAAAGTCATAATGATTACCCTGATTAATTCATAATAACTTAAGCAAAAATCGCACCGGAATTTCAATTTTCTATTTTCAATACTTATAGCGGCTTAATCAACTTAGAAACTCCTAAATAACGTGGGTTTGCAAACTGCAATGCAATAGAGCACTAAAAGAGATAACCAACGAAGGCTTTGATGCTTCACTTTAATTATGAAATCCATAATGCAGCAGTCAAGCGACTCTAATTTAGATTGTTTTATAGCGTGTTATCATTTTAGATGTTGCCAATAACACATATTCATTTGGTTATAAGAAGTACACTTGTTGTGCTTATTTATTGTAAAAAGCTGTCTATTTTTTCTTCCTTTTTTAAACGTTCTTCGCTAAGTTGACATAACTTTAACCATAGCGCTTTGTTGCGTTTCGGTTAGTAAATTACTTTTACTTTAAACACATTATCTTTTTAATCGAGGGTAAGTATATGGATAGAGTAGAGAAACTAATGGTTCGAATGGTGTTAAGTGATGTAAGCCAACATTTTCCTGAACCGGTAGATTTACTGTCTGCTGATAGTATCAACACTTATGGTGATGGTTTATACCAAGTACTTAGTGAACTTGAAGCACAACAATTAGTAAAACGATTGGAAAGCGGTCATTTTACTGTGGGTGCTGCTTATAGCCACTTCAAAGGATAAATGCTGTTCAGTTGAACTATCTTTTTAATCTTCGCCAAGGAAGTGTCTGTTATGAGACTAATGGCGTCAATTCATTTAAACTCCTTCCTGTTTTAATCTAACTTCTTAATATTATGCTAAATAAAGGGCTTTTATATTTAACACTTTCTATCTGTGCTATGTCTTTGAGTGCAAATGAATTAAAGCCATTTAAAAGTGATGGATGTAGTTTATTTCCCGACGGTACCTTTAACCAGCAAAAATTATGGTTAGCTTGTTGTGTAGCCCATGACTTTGATTATTGGCAGGGTGGTACAGCAATGCAACGAGAACAATCTGACGCGCGATTAAAGCAATGTGTTAAAGAGGTTGGCGAGCCTATTATCGCTAGCATGATGTTGGCAGGAGTTAGAGTCGGCGGCAGTCCTTATTTACCAACACCTTTTCGCTGGGGCTATGGTTGGCCATATCCGCGAGGGTATAAAGTGTTGTCAGAAAGTGAGCGTCAACAAGTCGAGCATGCAGTTCGAAATGTAAAACTAGAGCAGTATTTTATGCCTAAAACAATAAAGCAGTAAGTTAATCTACTGCTTTATTGTTGCAAGTATCTATTCGACTAGAAAAACTTACTAAATAACAATCTCATACTTAAATTATTATCGCGATCAACTAACGGGCTGTCAGTGATACTGCTGTCATACATGGTGTAATCAATGGCTAGCTGCGTGAAACCGCCAAAGAATATTGGGGTCGACACTGAAAAGCCAATCGATTGGTTTATCGCGCTATCACCTTTATAAAATGCTCTGTTTTGAGTGACTTCGAAGTCTCTTACGCCATAGTAATAATCGACATGATTTTTATCTAAATGATTTATTGATAAATTTGGTTCAAAGAAGACAGGACCAAATCGATACGCTTTTCCAATTTTGGCTTTTACTTCATAGCCGTCAGATTTATTGAAGATATCGTGTAAAAAGCCAATGCTTAATTTCCAGTTATCTCGTTCATATTTAAAATTTGCGCCTAAATCCATTGAAAAGTCTCTTTCTTCCATGCCGATAAAGACATCACTGTCTGATTCGTCAAAGCCTTGAAAGCGAGGAGAGGCTTGCACTTCGAATTCGATATCACCTAACTCTAAAAGTTCGTAACTTACAAAAGGGCCATATACCGATAATTTGTCACCGCGATAACCTAAAATAGGCAAAGGCGTTACTCGATTACCATAACCTTTATAAATCTCTTGGCTTAAGCCAAGACCAATGCCATACAAGTAACCTTTTGGTTCAAGCTGAGCACGTACATCACCTCGTTCATCAGCAGACACATTTGAAGAAAAAATTATGGGCAATGAAGCAAGGGCTAAGGCTTTTGTTATTCTGAGCATTTTTAGGTCCTTTTGTTGTCAGACTATCAGTATGGATTAAAAATCATTTTAGATCAGTGTTATGACATTTTTTATGTTTGTACCTTTTTAGGTTTTATGTATTATCAGATTGGTATTAAGAGTTTATAAGGAAGTAACGTATGCAGTGTTACCAATGTAATGTAAAACTTGAATATGACTTAACCGAAATTCACACAGGTTATGGCTGCTCAGCATGTCATGGAGCTTGATTACCAGCGAAATTCTTAAAAGCAATTGGCACAGTAAAAGAGTTTGATTACATGGCATTTGTTGGTCAAGTAAAAAGCCAAGTGAAAGAAACAACAGAATTAACTTGTCCATCTGGCTGTGGTCAATTGCATCGTCACTTTTTCGAAAATAGTCACTTTAGTTACTGTCATACCTGCTTTGGTGCGTGGTTTAAGCAAGGTGAGTTAAAAGGCTTTTTATATAACTTCAGAGATGCGAAAGATATTCGAGTTCTAGATACCGCAGATAGAATTAATGGTCTCGATATATTGTTTGATATTTTAAAATAAAAGCGTAAAAAAAGGCCGCATAAATCGACCTTAGGTTACTTCTAGGGAGTTAATCAGAAAGCAATTGCGTTTGAGGGTTATTCCATCAACCACATTCTTGCTGTTCGCGCTGGTAGGTAAAACTTATGCCACTGACTCGAAATATTTTGCACATCGTTGCTTAATGTATCTCGGTAGTTACGGTGCCACCATAAATTATCGGCTTGCGTATCTACCCAGATATCTTGGCCAGTGCCACACTTATTGATACCAACCACGCCTTTGTGCTCGCGTTTGAATAATAAAATACAGCTATTGTGGCTTAGCACCTGCATGCTACTGCCTTGGGTGGCATTGTGGAATTTAAGCATGCCTTTAATGTCTTCACGACGATAGAGATCATTCCAGCGGTTATCACCACTTTCGTTATTATCCGAATACACAAGTGGTACACCACCATCTCTGCCCAAAACATATGCGTTCGCAAGTTTTTCATCGGTGGCATCCATAATTTGATATCTAAAGCCATCATTCAATGGGATATCATGAGTAACGCTAAACGTAATGGCTTTGTTACCGGCCAATGCTTGGCCATAGGCTGCAGGGTCAACAAGTTGACTCATTGAACCGCCAAAACTAAATGCGCCTCTGATCTGTGCAAACAGGGGAAAGTCATAAGCTGAGTGGCCTGTTTGTGCCAAGTAAGGCACTAAAAAGTTATCGTAATCACCGCTACCTGAACCACCTGTCGTTATAATTTCACCAAATACATGCGTATCTTTTTTAATGTTGGCATCAAACACGGCATTAATATGGTAGTTGGTCATATGTTTTGCGGCATCAACTCTAAAGCCCGTTACGCCAATTTGTTTTAACGCATTTAAATACGCTTTTTGTTGAGTGATAACCCAATTGTTAGGGTCTAAATCGGGGAGGCCAGGATCGGGGGCAGCGCCACATAGTCGGTTGTATTGTACATCGCCAACGTCATTGTAATTACTGATGCATTTTGGACCACCTTGGTCGTATGTACCGTGAAAATCACCCGCGCCGAATAAACCATCTTTAACATCACCGAATAGTGTAATGTCGTTGTAATAGTTAATATCAGCGGCGTAGTCGGCTAAAATTTCGCTTCCTGGATAGTTAAGATCAGCGCGTTTCCATTGCTCGTTTGCCATATGATTAAAAACTATGTCGGCATATGTCTCTACACCTTGCGCTTTAAGCGCTTGCACCATGGCCTTAAAATCATTGGTATCGCCCAATGGATTATCAATGACACGAAGATCCTGTGGCTGATAACGAGACCACCATGCATCTCCAGTCGATTTATAAGCGGGAGAGACGAGTACTTTTTTATACCCAAGTTCTGCAATCTCTTGAGCCTTGCTCGCAACGTCATCATAGCGCCAGTTAAATGCATGTAAAATAACATCTGCGCTGCTTTGGAAGCTAACAGCACCAAGTAAAAGCGCTGCAATTTTAAGTTGTTTATTTGATTTTATATGTGTTGTCATGTGTTTACCTTTTATCGCATTCCTTGCGTGTTGAAATAGGAAACATAAAACTCACATATAAACTAAGTTAATGAAATGTTATGCATACGTATTCATTAAAAGTCTTTTCTCAATAATTAAAACTTAAGAAGAGTTTGCACAGATTTTATTCAATAAAATCAATGTATATACAAAGTTTAAACTCGTTATTACAAAATGCAGGAGAGGCACACGTAATTGCGCTTTTTTCATGATCAATCCATTGAGAGCCTTTCATAAGTGCAATGTCACCATCTTGTAATTGAGAAATATGATGAGGCAAAGGCGCTTTAATTTCGGGCTTTAATTGGTTTGGCGCTAATGGTAAAAACTTAACTTCATCGGGAGCAATCCACCTCTCACCCAGGCCGCCTAATGTAGAAGCCATTCTTACAAGGTTTTGCGGTTGGTGGAAATGAGGGCTTAAAGAGGTATCGCAGGCAATCAGTCTTAATCCGATTTCTTTAGGCTCGAATAACACCTGAAACATTTCTAGCATGAGTTCAATATGTTGTGCTAGTAACGATGCATGCGTACTACCCTCAAGCTTAAATACAATCTCTTCAAGCAAGTCTTTATTAATCTCGCCCTGATATTGGATCACAGTACCTAAATTTTGCTTGGCAAATAACTGTGCTGCATGTGAAATCGCCCAACTGGATTTATTTGAGAAGCAAGTCAGGGTGACTTCCTTATTGTATATATTGCTTAAAACATTCGCACAGGGGCTTATTTGACAAGTAGCTGTTTTGTTTAGTTTAGAGTATTCAAGTGGGGCCGCAGTGTTATGACGCATGTTAACTTTATTTGATTGATACAATATAACAAAACTAACATTAAATAATTCTCATTTAAAGTTTTAGCAGTTAAAAAATGAGAATTGCTTTTATTAGACAATCGGTCTAATATCATTTCATGATCGAAAAAGCATCAAAACCTCGACGAGGTCGCCCACCTAAAGTGGCGCGTGAAAATCAAGATACAAGAGCCGAGCTAATTCGAGCTGGACTTGAGCAGTTAACAGAATCTGGCTTTGCCGCTTCAGGTATTGAACAAATATTAAAACGAGTGGGTGTACCAAAGGGCTCGTTTTACCATTATTTCAGTAGTAAAGAAGCCTTTGGTTTGGCCGTACTTGAAAGTTATGCAGCGTATTTTTTGAAAAAGCTAAGCAGGCATTTAGCGCAAAGTGATGAAACGCCTCTGTCAAGGCTGAGTAACTTCGTCGAAGATGCTAAGTCAGGTATGCAAAAGCATAATTTTAAACGCGGTTGCTTGGTCGGTAATTTGGGGCAAGAAATTGATTTATTGCCTATAAGTTTCAGAAAAGAGCTGGTGGCAATATTCGAAACTTGGCAATGTGAAGTCGCGGCGTGTTTAGAAGAGGCCAAAAAACAAGGGCAAGTGAGCCAAAACGCAGATTGCGCGCTGCTTGCTGAGTATTTTTGGATTGGTTGGGAAGGCGCTGTAAGCCGTGCTCGTTTAGAGGCTTCGGTCAAACCACTCGATAATTACTTTAAGTGTTTTGTTATGGGGATTTCGTAGTCCTCACATAAGTAAGTTAAGTAAGTTAAGTAAGTTAAGTAAGTCTAAGAAAAATTTTTTTTAATATTATTAGACGATCGGTCTAAATTAGGAGCGAACGATGTTTAAAGGTATTTTGATCAATAAAGATGAACAAGGTTATCAGGCGTCAGTTACTGATATTGATGACAAGGTTTTACCTGACGGTGATGTGACAGTA
Organism: Pseudoalteromonas phenolica; assembly: GCF_001444405.1. NCBI lineage: Bacteria > Pseudomonadati > Pseudomonadota > Gammaproteobacteria > Alteromonadales > Pseudoalteromonadaceae > Pseudoalteromonas > Pseudoalteromonas phenolica. Next base: position 2,568,497 of record NZ_CP013187.1, on the reverse strand, counting down.
AGGGTGTCTCATAGTACGTTGAACTACAAAGATGCATTGGCAATAACAGGTAAAGCGCCCGTCGTTCGTACTTTTCCGATGATCCCTGGTATCGATTTAGTTGGTGAGGTTGAGCAGTCTGATTCTGATAAATTCAAAATCGGTGACAAAGTATTATTAAATGGCTTTGGTGTTGGTGAAGCACACTGCGGTGGGTTAGCTGAAAAAGCTCGACTAAAAAGTGAGTGGTTGATCCCTTTGCCTGAGTCTTTATCTGCGAAACAAGCCATGGCAATTGGCACAGCGGGTTATACCGCTATGTTATGTGTTTTGGCACTTGAAAAGCAGGGCATTACGCCTGAAAAAGGCGATATTCTTGTTACGGGAGCAAATGGTGGTGTAGGCAGTTTTGCCATCGCCATATTAGCTAAGTTGGGTTACAAAGTGGTTGCTTCAACGGGTCGCATGGACGAATCAGATTATTTGACCAAATTAGGCGCAAGTGACGTGATTGACCGTAATACATTATCTGAGCCGGGTAGGCCACTTGGTAAAGAGCGATGGGCTGCGGCAATTGATTCTGTGGGAGGTCATACTTTAGCGAATGTATGTGCAGGTATTAAATATGGTGGTGTTGTAGCTGCATGTGGTTTAGCGCAAAGCATGGAGTTTCCAGCAACCGTGGCGCCTTTCATTTTAAGAGGTGTGACGCTTGCAGGTATCGACAGTGTAATGCGCCCGCTTGAAGACAGAATAGAAGCTTGGTCACGTTTAGGCGATATCATTGAACCAGACATGTTTGAGGCCGTTGCGGCTGATATAGGTTTAAACGAAGTCGTTGAAACCGCTTCGAAACTATTAGAAGGCAAAGTGAGAGGGCGTGTTGTGGTGACGCTATAAACTCTTTAGATTATAGTTTTTATAGCTGCAAATGGTGCTGATATTTGCAGCTAATTAACCTGAGTTCTGGTTAATTAACTCCCTATAACGGCATCACAGCACGGTTTCGGCCATTTCTTTTAGCTTGATAGAGACAATTATCAGCGAGCTTAAATGCCGAATCTGAAGATTTCAATTCAGTGATAGTAGCAGGGTTACTGCATCCTAATGAAGCTGTCACATTGATTTGTTTATCTCCAATATCTATTGGGTGTGATGCAACCATGTCGACTAAAGAATTCATGTAGGCATCAAAATGATCTCTTTCTTTTAAGACCATCAGAAACTCTTCGCCACCCCATCGAACAAACAATTCGTCATTGTCTATTTTAGACATCAATACTTGAGCCGTGGCTTTCAAGACCTTATCTCCTTTATCATGCCCGTATAAGTCATTCACCTTTTTGAAATGATCTAGGTCTACAACGACTAATCTATAATGCAGTTGGGAATTTAAAATCCTAGGCGTATCAAGCTCCTGTTGATAATGACGTCTATTAGATGCTTTAGTGAGCGGATCTTTGTAGCTAAGTTGATATAATCTTTGGTTGTCTTCTTTCATCTTATAAAAGTGCCAAATAATCCAAGTCATTGCGAATGCAATTGCAATTAACCATAGCCACAGCATTTTTACTTTTTGGTCGTCAACTTGTTTTGTTAGTAAAGCCAATGTGTTTTGTGATGAAAGTAAATCTCGTTCTTGAGTCACTTTTTGAAGTTGAATGGCATTGCCCAGTAGTCTTAGGTCTTCAAATAAAAAAGCGCGTTCATTTGAATAATACTGCTTATAAAGCTTAAATGCTTTGTCGGTATCACCAGTAAATTCTTTAAGTTGTGCATTTAATAATAAGCTCTTAGTTAGGAATCGCTCGTGTTTAATTTCTTTGAACATCTCTATAGAAATGAGCAACGACTGCTCGGCTTTATCTATATGTTTTAACTGAAATAATGCTTTTGCTTGTTCAAAAGCACAAATAGCATGTTGCTTTTTATATTTATCAATAGACGTATGAGATATACATTGCTTTGCAGTTTCGGCGGCTTTTGTGAATTCTTTTTCAGCGAAATATAAACGAGTTAGATTTTTCAAAGAAACAATGCGTGTGTAATCGTCCCCGCCTTGCTCTAACAGTTGAATGGCACTTTGGTGTTTTTGCCAAGCTAATTGATGTTGCCTTGCTTGTGTATGTGCGAACGACTGGTTAAATAAAATGATAATAAAGAAATTCAAATCTTGAGTCTTTCTTTTTTCGAGCAAAGCTTCGGCTTTATCAAGGTGAGATAAAGCATTCTGCCATTGCTCTAGGTGAACATACAAAAGTCCGAGATTATTGTTATATAGGGATTTTAAGTAGTAATCATCTCGTTTGTTTGCAATAGCTAACCCCTGTATAAAAGCTTGTTGGGCTTTGCTCAATTGATTTGCAGCATTAAAAATAACACCAGCAGTTAGATAAAAGTCATACAATAAAAATTCGATATTATCTTGCTCGGCTATGTCGAGCGCTTTACTGATTAGTGCCATGGCATCATCTAAATTATTTTGTCTTATTTTTGATTTGGCTTCGATGTGAAGCAACCAGGCTTTTAACCACTTAGTGTGATGTTGGTTTGCTAATGACGCTAACTTTTGCTCAGCTTGTTTTTTTAAATCATCATCGAATGAATAAATGGCTATTCTTCGGGCGATCTTTTGTGAGTAAATCTGCTCAATGAATTCTGGTGAAGGCTTGTTTTCTTGCCAGCTTGAAAGAGAGAGTGATGCTTTGGTGGGGTCACTTTTAGCTAGAATATATATGTCTAGTAATGGGTGCTTCTTGTCTATTTTAGCAAGTTGCCTTTCCGGGGACTCGATAACAGAAAATTGCTTGTGATTTTCGGGGGTTGTCTGAGCGAGAAAGAAAACCTCTACGGTTGCATAAAGTAATACGGCGATAAGAGATAAAAACAGAGCAAAAAAATACTTTTTTAACATGCCAAAAATGAATAACTATTTTAATAAAGTATACACCAATCGATAGTTTATCGCTTGCTGAACAAAAAAGAGTTAGTTGAGTATTTTTCAACAATGAGTGAGGTGAAACTAAGATTAAAAATGCATATTTGGTTTATAAATGGTGATTGCATGCTTTCCTATATGCTTACTTTCATACATTGCAACATCAGCGTAAGAAATGAGCTTATTACTTGAAATTTCTTCGTCTTCACTACTCGCAATACCAATACTTACTGTAATTGGAGGGTGTTTTTTAAATTCGAGTAAGTCTAGCTTGTTGATGATCTTCAGGGCAATTTTTTTTAATACATGGTTAGGGTTATTGCCCTCTAATACGATCATAAATTCGTCGCCTCCAAATCTTGCAATAAGATCCTTATCTCTGATTGCAGACGCAATCGCATGGGCAACAGATATTAATACTGAGTCGCCATAATCATGTCCAAATTTGTCATTCAATTCTTTGAAGTTATCAATATCTATGAAGAAAACACTGGTCTTTGTATGATGTCTTTTAGCTTCTTTAAGTTTTTGATTCAGGTAGTCAATTGCAAAAGATCTATTATACAAGCCTGTTAGGGAGTCGTGATTTGCTTGGTGAATGATACTTGCTTGTTTGTGTTTTAATTCAGAAATGTCCCTGACAAACATAATGATTCGTTCATGGTTAGAGTATGAAATTCTTGCCTCAAACCATTTTAGTTGGTGCTGAACTTCTAATTCATACTCTGCTACTGCAATTTGTTTAGACTTTAAGCATTGACGTATAGCTTTCTTAACTTGTCTTGCAACTTTGAACGGGAGAACCTGACACATTGATTTCCCTAAAAACTGATTAGGCGGAAGATACAGGTCGCTGGTGTTACCTGCACGATATTCCAAAATTCTATCACTTTTATCAAGTACAAAAATAAGGTCAGGAATGACGCTAAAAATCTCATCTATTGTGAGAGGCATATCAGGTTTATCTGCTATGTTTTTTTGTCCATCTTCAGTCATTAATCATTACTTCAATAATTCGAACTAACTTAATAATTAAAGCAGAAAATAGCGGCAATGAAGGCTTTTGTGTCTAAGTTACCTAACAATAGTTCACTGTTAATAAAAAAATGGGCTAACAAATATTGTTAGCCCACTGTGGCTGGGGAAGCCGGAGTTGTTAAGTGGTTTTACGATAACTTAATCGATAAAACAGACTGTAAAACACAGGGACTGCTATCAAGGTCAAAATGGTTGCAAATGCTAAACCGCCCATGATGGTCACAGACATATCCGCAAAGAACGCATCGCTCAATAGTGGGGCCATACCTAAAATGGTGGTGATAGCAGCCAGTGCTACAGGGCGTAAACGCGAACTACTTGCTGAAACAATCGCTTCTCTAGGTTCGGTGCCTTCGGCAATTTGCAGGTCAATTTCTTCGAGTAAGACAATGGCATTCTTGATCAACATGCCAAATAGACTTAAAAATCCGAGCAGTGACATAAAGCCAAACGGCATATCAGTGACGAGCAGGCCTGTTACCACACCTACTGCGGCCATTGGCACCACAAGCCAGATAATAAGCGGCTGACGCACTCGACCAAATAGCAAAATAGACACGAGTAACATCACTAAGAAACCTGCTGGCAGACCTGTGCCTAGGGCTTCTTGCGCGTCTCTTGATGATTCGTACTCGCCACCCCATTCAATTTTATAGCCATCAGGTAATGGTAGGGCTTCAATTTGTGGCTTAATGCGGGCAAACGCTTTACCAGCGGTTTCGTTAAAGCCTGGCTCTGCCGAAATGGTAATAGTTCTAACACGATCTCGACGATGAATAAGAGTTTCTTCATTTTCTAATTCAACCCCCTTTGAAACCTGTTTAAAGGGAATATAAGTGCGCTGTGATGAACTCCAAACTTGGCTGTTCTCAATAGCTTCGATATCGTTTTGTTCAACTCCGGCCACTTTGGCTTTGATTGAGTAGCTGTAATCACCATTTTGTAATTTTCCTAACTCAAGTCCATTTGATGCATATTGAATAGCTTGTGCGAAATCGTTACGTGAGACTGCAGCAATACCTGCGCTGACAGAGTCATAATGGGCATTCAGTACAAGACCTTTTTCACGCCAGTTATGACGAATATCGCGAATTTGCCCGTCATTTATCATCAGCAACTCGGCTTGTTCGGCAAGTTCTCGCAGTACCTTGGCATCTGGACCTGAGAATCTAACCGCGAGTTTTGCACTTCCTCCTGGGCCAAATTGCATACGCTCAGTATAAAAATCGGCGTTTAAATCGAGCGCAGGCATACTGCTATTGAGCTTTTGGATCAGACCATCGATTTCATCCCGATTGTGCGTGCGTACCAAGAAGTAGCCATAGCTTTCATTTGGTTGCTGTGGCGCATAGGTTAGGGTGAATCTATCTGCCCCTCGACCAACAAAACTGGTGACAGACTCGACTTCTTCGTGCTCTAAAATCAGTGCTTCGGTAAGCGCAACTTTACGGGTGGTCTCGCGAATATCTTGGCCTTGCGGGCCCCAATAATGCACAAAGAACAATGGCGCATTTGATGGCGGAAAGAAACCTTGTTTGACTAAGCCAAAACTGCCGTATGCCACAACTGTGATTGCGAATAAGCCTGCAACGGTGATCCAGCGGAACTTAAGCGCACCACGAAGTACTTTTTCATAGCCACGGTAAAATGCACTATGCTGTTGTTGGTCAGCTTGGTTTTGTTCAACTTTGTAAAAGTACTTACCAAACAGCGGCACGACGGTGATGGCGAGAACCCAGCTCAGCATTAAAGACACTAAAACAACGGCGAATAAAGAATACAGAAATTCACCTGTTGCATCGTCAGATAAACCAATACCAGAAAAGGCCGCGATCCCTATAATGGTTGCACCCAGCAATGGCCATTGTGTTCTTTTGACGATAAAGCTTGCGGCTTCAGCAGCTTTTTTACCTTGCTTCATGCGCAGCATCATACCTTCGGCAACCACAATGGCATTGTCAACCAGCATACCCATCGCGATAACCATCGCGCCTAACGAAATACGCTCTAACTGTAATCCCATTAACCACATGATTAACACCGTGCCCATGACGGTTACTAATAGCACAGAACCAACCACCACGCCTGAGCGCCAGCCCATAAATAGCATCAAGGTTAATGTTACAACCACAACCGATAGCACCAAGTTATTGATAAAGCCTTTTACTGACTCATCGACAATGGCTGCTTGGTCATAAATAGGCGTGAGGGTGATCCCTGCGGGTAATTTTGTCAGTAATTCATTGGCCTTATCGTTTACACGTTGGCCAACTTCAACAATGTTCACATCATTAATGGCAGAAACAGCCAGAGTAATGGCATCGTGACCTTGATAACGAATAAGCACAGGTTGAATGTCGACTGGCTCAAACTTAAGAGTGGCGATGTCACGAACTTTAATTGACTGATTCGTCCCTGGTACGACTAAGGTGAGATTATAAATTTCTTCAATATGGTCAACCGGGTTCTCAACAACTAAACGAAGTTGACGACCTTCTACTTCAACACGACCGCCGTTAAAGGGCTGCAGGTTTTCTTGCAATAGTCTGGTTAGATCAGGAAAAGAGATCCCTAAGCCAGATAATTGATAGGGGTTGATATAAGCCACTAATTGCTCTTGCTGAACACCGCTCACTTGCACTTTTGCAACGCCTTCAGTTACTAACAGTTCGCGGCGAATAACGCGGGCAAATTCACGTAACTCATGTAGAGAAAAGTCAGGGGCACTGAGTGCGTAATACATGCCGTATACATCACCAAAGTCATCATAAACATTGGGTGCGTGGCTGCCGTTAGGCAATTGTTTTGCTGCATCTCTTAAGCGCTTTCTGAGTTCATCCCATATTTGGGGGAGTACATCAGAATCAAAATGTGATTGCACTTCAACTGAAATTTCAGAAATGCCTGGCTTAGAAATTGAGGTTAACCGCTTTAATTGCGGCATTTGCTGTAATGCGATTTCTAAAGGCTCGGTGATCTCGCGCTCTACTTTCTCGGCACTGGCACCGGGGAACTGCGTGACGACTTGCACTTGTTTAATGGTAAAAGCAGGATCTTCTAAGCGACCAATTTTACCAAGGGCAACGGCACCACCGACTAAAAATACGATCACCAGCAACCAGATGTTGACTGGATTTTTTATGGCATAACGTGCGATATCCATGGTTATAGCTCCGCTTTATACGGTTTTACCGCTAAACCTTCACGCATTTTCGGTGCGCCGGCTGCAACCACTAAATCATCTTTATTTAAACCTTGAGCAATGGCAGCCATATTGTTATCGACTTTAAGTACCTCGACGTTGCGTTTTTGCACGGTTGAATTGGTTTTGTCGTATGCCCAAACATGAAAGCCGTCAGCGTTACTACCTTGCAGTGCATTAAAAGGTATTAACATCACATCATCGTTTGCATTATCTTGTAGGCTGACTTTTACAATGGCGCGAGCACCGGGTGTTAAACTGTTGTCGCTGACCTGTGCAGCAAATACGACTTTGTATGTTTGTGTGATGGGATCAGGCTGCGTGGCATGCTCTATGTAAGTAAGTTCATACTTCTTTTCCGGAGCAGAAATAATATGGGCTTCAGTTTTGACTAAACTACCTTGTTGGTAGCTACTAAGCAGGCGCTCAGGCACATTCACGTTGAAGTAAAATAGCGAAACATCTTGCAACTTGGCGATGATGTCGCCAGCTTTTACATAGTTACCGTTTTCGACTAAGCGTTCAGATACTTGTGCATTAAATGGCGCTGAAAGTGAAGTGTAACTCAAGTCTTGCTCGGCTTTACTCAGGGCGATTTCTGCTAATTCAAAGTTCGTTTTCGCATTGTCTAATTGACTTTGTGAGGCCAAACCATTTTTAGCTGTCGCTTCAATACGTTTTAAATCTCTTGCGGCTTGCTTCAATCGCGTTTGGGCTTCTTGTACTCTTTGTTTGAAAAGAGTTGGGTCGATTTGCGCCAAAATCTCACCTTCATTCGCCACAGATCCAGTTTGCAGCTTGGTATTAATAAGACGACCTGACACTTCAAAACTTAAATCTATGGTTTTAACTGCCGCAACTTCAGCAGGAAAAGTGCGGGTATATTGCTTCGCGTTGGTCATGACAGGTGAAAGTTTTACCGTTTGAACAACTTGCGTGTCTGTTTGCTGCTCGTTTGCAGGCGCGCAAGCGGTGAGGGCAGACGACATAGCGATTGTCATAATAAATGCAGTCGTGACTTTGAGAGTCGTTAGATTAACTAAAGCATTAAGTTTCATACTGTATAGGCTCGCCAATAAGTTAAATTAATTTTCTCGACTTGCTTGTTGCTGGATCTCAAGCTGAAACAGCAAAGTTGCAAGTAAACTGTACGGTGTAGTTTACTGGTGAAATTTGAAAAGTAAACTAATTAGTGTAAAAATAACTCAATCAGATATCTGAGAGTGAGTTATGAGCGAAGTTAAAAAAACACGAAGTGAGCTTAAGCGCGAAGCCATAGTGAATGGCGCAGTTGAAGCGTTTCAAAAATATGGTGTGAGCGATACCAGCATGGATAAAGTGGCCGAAACTGCTGGCGTGTCGAAGCGTACCGTGTACAATCATTTCCAAAATAAAGAAACTTTAGTTACTGAAATAATTAAAGATATTTGGAGTCAAAACTTCGTAAACCACGACTTTCCTTACGATGCGACGACCCCTGTAAAAGCGCAACTTCATGAGCTGGTGGTGAAAGAAATTCAGTTCATGAATGACAAAAAGATGCATGAGCTTATTCGCGTTGCAATGGGGGTGTGTTTATTCAACCCAGACAAATTTGTCGATAACATTGGTGAGTTTTTCGAACAAGAAACGACAACAATCCGATGGTTAAAGTCGGCCATGCAGGATGGCAAGATCAAAGAGGCTGAGCCACGTTTAGCGCATGAGCAGTTGGTGAGCTTATTAAAAGGCCAAGCATTTTGGCCGCAAATTTTGCATCAAGCAGAGTCATTGACTGAGCAAGAGATCACTAAATTGGCTGAAGATACCATCGACTTCTTCTTGGCCTACTATCTTATAAAATAGTTCACATTGTGCTAGCCCTGAAAACAAACTCTCAGGGCTAGCTCATTTTAACGACTCAAAACATCAACAAGGTATTCATTGATGATCACGCTACCATCGATGATTTTGAGCTGCCATGTTTCATTTACAAGCACATTCACATGCTCACCTTGAAGATCTGAGTCTTCATATGACTGAGCGATTAAACGAATTCTGAGTGCGACCTCATACCCCTTATTAGTTTCTGTAATATCTATTTGTTCTACTTTATGGTCGCAGTTAGGCTTAAATGTCTTTCTTGCAATTGCGTACCAATCTCTAAAACCCTCATGACCGATGAACTCGCCTTCAGGCATCACCAGCCTAATTGAGTCTGATAAATGAGATGTGAAATATTCGTTTTGCTCTGGGAGTAAATCAAATGTGCTGAACCACTCAGAGACAAAGCTCGTTATCTTTTGCTCTGTCGATTCTGTCAGGGTACTGATTGCCTTAATCAGTGCTTGGCTATGAGTAATAGCACGGTTTTGAACATCTTCTAATTTGTTATAAACCCCTTCGATATAGACCATACGATGTGTAAAAACGGGTTTAACAAAATTCATTTTGGCCATATATGCCGTTTGCTGAAGCGGCTTTATGAGTTCTTCAATACTGAAATGGTTATAACCAAGAGGCGTATAAGACTCTTCTGGACCGCCAACAGTGAAAGATAAGAGCAGGGCTTTATCTTTTAATTTGTCACCTTGTGCACCATAGGCAAAATTATAGCTAAATACATCATCAAGCCATTTTTTCAGCAGGGCTGGTATCGAGTACCAGTAAAATGGAAATTGTAAAACAATAATGTCAGCATCAATGATCGCATCTTGTTCAGCCTGTACATCAATTTTGTAGTCAGGATATAAAGCATCCAGTCTACGAACAGTTAAATTACTCACAGAGGTTTCTAGTTGCTCTAAAATTACTGTGTTGGTGTAAGACTCTTTCAAGTTCGGATGGCCTGAAATTACAACAACTTTACTCATAATTAAACTCCCAAATCAGGTATATCGAAATTTGTATAAAACCAGTGTAAGCTGAAGCATTGATAAGTATTAGAGGGTTAATAGCTATAAGATTATAAGTTTTTAGCTATTAATTAAGAATTATGAAAGGCGCGACATTTAATCAATTAATGATGTTTCACACGATTGTGAAAGAGGGGAGCATCACTAAAGCAGCACAGAAACTTGAAATTGCTTCGCCATCAGTGAGCAATGCCTTAAAGGCGTTAGAATCTCAAGTTGGGCTCCCCCTGTTTATTCGAACGACCAGAAGAATTGAACTGACTGAAGCAGGCCGACAGTTATTTGAGCAGACAAAAACCTCGGTCGATGACTTACAAAGTGCCTTCGAAAGTGTCTCTGAGTTAGGTAAGGCACCTTCAGGTAAAGTACGTTTAACAACTCCTCGATTTGTATTTGATTATTTACTGCAGCCAATTTACGGTGAGTTTTGTGCGCGTTACCCCGATATTGATTTAGAAATATCAATATCAGATGCCGCAATAGATATTTTAAAAGAAGGGTATGACTTAGGTATTCGGTTTGGTGATAGAGTACAAGAAGGTATGGTTGCTAAGGCGCTGACAGAGCCTATGAAAGAAGCGCTGTTTGTATCTCCAAAGTATATTGAGCAATATGGTTTGCCTCAATCACCCAGCGACTTAAGCAGTCATAAACTGATCCAGTATAGGTTTATTACTTCAAACCAAATTGCGCCCTTGCTGTTGGACGAATCTGGCGTGACAAAAGCCTATGATGTGCCAAATGCGCTTATTGTGAATGATACAAATTTAATGGTTGATGCGGCTTTGCAAGGGTTAGGGATTGGCCGTATTGTTGAACCAGTTATAAAGCCTTATTTTGAAAAGCAAACATTGGTTCCTGTACTTGAAGCCTATTGGTGTCCCTATTCCGCACTTTATTTATACTTTTACAAAAATACTCAAAAGGCGAAACGTATCAGAGTGTTTATAGACTTCTTAATAGAAAAGTTAAGAGAGCAATAGTGCGGTGCTGGTTTGACCGCACTTAACCGGGTTTTAATTTCAGCATGGCTATTTAACTTGAGTAAAGGTTACTTATGCATGCCACGAATAGGGTAGTTATTGTCTGGGTTTCTGATCCACGCTAAGCCATTTACGAGTGCTTGTAGTTCAGGACGCACAAACGGGTTATTTGAAATGTCGACCACTTGAATATGACCTTCAGTGTTTATTACGAACAGGCCAGGTTCTGCAAATGGGTGATCAGTTTCTTGTTCTGAACGCGGATCAGAGATATACAAGCCAAGCGTTTTCATTTGCTCAATGCTCAAGCCATAACTTATGTCATAGCTTATCTCTAATTGCTCATTATGTGCCTCAAGCTGCGCTTTACTATCACCAGAGACGGCAATGATGTCGACGCCAATGTCGGCAAGGGCATCTTTAAACTGCTCTAGCTGGTTGAGATAGCGTGTACATAAAGGGCAATGTTTACCACGATATACCAGCACAAGTTTCCAATCAAAACCGGCCTTTGGCTTTGCAAGATTGACTGACTCGCCACTGAGTAAAGTCGCTGTGATGTCAGGAAAAACAGTGCCAGCATGAAGTTTGGTTGTGTAATCTGAGTTCATTTAATTTCCTTAGGGTGAATTCTAAAAATGTGCGTTTAAATGTGCTTCAAAGCGTTTTAAGTCGTTCTCAATATCGGCGTTTTTCATCACATCAAAGCAGGCAAATGTGGCCATAGGTTGCATATCGAAAAACTTAAAATTCATATGCATAGGTAACATTAAGTCATCAACTGACTTACCTTCAAAAAAGTCATTAGAATCGTTAAATGATTCTTCAGGTGCATTGAATGTCAGCGAAAGCATGTATTTAGTGCCTGTCATTGTGCCGCCTTTGCCATAGTTGGCTTTAGGTGCTTGTTCATTTCGACCGTCACCTAAGCACAGTGCGCCGCCCATACCAGCTGTGTAGACTTCATCCATATACTTTTTGAAAGACCAAGTGACGCCCATCCAATTGACCGGAGTTTGTAAGAATACATAGTCAGCCCATTGGTGATTTTCAAGCTCTTTTTCGACGTCGATGTTGTCTTGCATCGTCACAACGCGAGTTGAATGACCCTTGCTTTGAAAAATGCTGACAGCTTTGTCTACCAAGGTTGCGTTTAACTTACCTTCAGAGAACGGGTAATACTGATGGCCGTTAATGATTAAAATATTGCTCATGGTTTGCTCCAGTGTGTTTGCAATTAACTTGTGGTATATTTTAGGAACCTATTCACCTTAATCAATTAGTATACTTTTAGTAACCTAATAAAAGTGAGCGTCAAAAAATGAAAAGTCGAGTAGAAACAGATAGTAAAGGGCGAAAAAAAGTTTTAGATTCCTGTACTGAACCCTGTGCCATAGAAAAAGGCATGCGTTTAATTGGTGGTAAGTGGAAGGGCTCGATTATTTATCACTTAAAAGATGAGCCTGTGAGATTTAATGATTTGTCGCGTATGTTAGGCGGCGCCACCAAGAAAATGGTCGACCAACGGCTCAAAGAGTTAGAGCAAGAAGGCATGGTGTTGCGTAAAGTCATCAGTGAACGCCCTGTTGCCGTGACCTATGAGCTCACAAAATTTGGGCGCTCAGCCTTGAGTATTTTAGAAGCATTGCGGCAGTGGTCAGAATCGCATGACATTGAATTGAATTAGCGACTAGCTTCTCGAGCTCTTATTTAGGTCAAACTAGAATTAGGTTGCCGCATTTTCGGGATCATAAAGCGCGCTCACTTGTTTTCTTATCCAGCGGTTTAATGGATCTTGGTCTGAACGTTGGTGCCAAGCTGTGATGACATCAAAAGTGGGCAGGTTTAGCTGGCAGTTTAAAACTTTTAAATTATCGTTGGGTAATAGCTTACTCGGTAGCAGTGCTATCACATCTGTTGATGCGATACATTCTGCGGCAGCCGCAAAGAAAGGCACTGTCATGACAATGTTTCTTTTTAAGCCATGAGATTTAAAAAACGTATCTGCTGAGCCAACCAAATTTGCACGTTTTGGTGAAATGATAAGTTGTGGGTGAGAAGCGATTTCTTCCATTGTCCAGCGGTGCTCTGCTTTTGGGTGTGTTTTACTGACAACACATTGGTGTGTTTCGGTATATAAAACGTGTTTAGGATACTTACTAGGCACAAAGCTTGGAAATGACAATACTAGGTCAATTTCAGCACTATCTAGTAACTGACTTAAGTTATCTATTTCAATATCTCGCACAATCACTTTCAAGTTAGGTGCTTGGCTTCTTAGTTTTGCCAGCAGATTGGGTAAGATGACTGATTGAGCATAATCAGTTGCACATATGGTAAATACCTCACTGATTGAGCCGGGGTCAAATTCTTTGGGTGCTACTAGTTTTTCAACTTGAGCAATAATGTTGGCAACGTCATTTTGGAGTGATAATGCGTAGGGGGTTGGGATGAGCCCATTGCTTTTTCTGACAAATAGCCTGTCGTTGAAAGTGTGCCGTAGCTTTTTTAATTGATCGCTCACGGCTTGCTGACTTATGCCCATTTGAGCCGCGACTTTTGAGACATTGTGTTCAATGAGCAAGAAGTGCAACACTCTCAGCTGTTTGATGTCTAGATTTGCTATACCGCTCATGCTTGTATCTCATACGCATTATTCTTGTTTCTAATTGTATCACCTATGTCTTAACATGAAATCATTATTTGAAAAGATAGCATTCGTTAGGTGAGACATGACATTGATTTCGTATGACCCAAGTAATGGCCTTGTATTAGGTGAAGTGTCAGTAGCAGATCAAGATAAGATAAATGCAACGATAGCCCATGCAAAGTTACAACAGTTAAGTTGGCGGCAAACGCCTATACATGAAAGAAGTCGCATTATTAGTCAGGCGTTTAAAGCCTTGATCCCATTTCAAGATGAGCTGGCAGAATTACTCTGCAAAGAGATGGGAAAAAGTCTGGATAGAGGAACTGGCGAGGTACGAGGGGCGCTATTTTCGGGAAGCTATTATGCGGCTGAAGCAGCAAAAGCATTAGCCCCTCAGACTGATGGCAGTGGTGTGCAATATCGACCTCTGGGCGTTTGCGCAGTGATCTCACCTTGGAATTATCCACTAGCAATGGCAGTGAATTTATTCGTACCAGCTCTAGTCGCTGGTAATACGGTGGTGTTTAAGCCCTCAGAAGAAACCCCATTAATTGCAGAGCGTTTTACTCGTCTACTAAATCAATATTTGCCTGAGGGTATTTTAAACATTCTGCATGGCGATGGAGAGGTGGGAAGTACGATAGTTGCTCACGAAAGTATTGATCTCATTGCCTTCACAGGTTCACAAGCCGTTGGTAAGCAGATTATGGCATCAGCTGCGTCTTCACTTAAGCGATTGATCATGGAGCTCGGAGGTAATGATCCCATGATAGTGCTTGAAGATGCCAATATCAAAGCTGCAGCGCAATTTGCTGTTGCGAGCAGTTTTGAAAATGCGGGTCAAATGTGCACATCGACAGAGCGTATCTATGTGGCAGAATCAATCTCAAGTGAATTTATTCAAGAAGTCACTGCGTTGGCTTCGCAATATAGGCTTGGCAGTTGGAATGAAACACATGCTGATATTGGACCGATAATCAATGCCAAGCAAGTTAGAAAGATTCAGTCGCATATTGATGATGCATTAAGAAAAGGCGCGCATTTATTACTCGGCGGCCATGCAATTCAAGAACGATATATCGAACCGACTGTGATCAGCGGGATCACTCATGAAATGGTCATGGAGCAACAAGAGACATTTGGTCCTGTTGTCGCAATATCTACTTTTCAAACAGTGAGAGAGGCGATAGCACGAGCCAATGATTCTACCTATGGCTTAGGGGCCGTGGTGTTTGGTAATCAGGACGCGCAACATGTTGCTGCACAATTAGAAGCGGGCATGATTGGCATTAACAAAGGGCCTGGTGGGAATGGCGATAGCCCTTGGATTGGTGCAAAACAAAGCGGTTTTGGTTTTCATGGCAGTGTGCAAGGGCATCGCCAATTTGCACAGATGACAGTGGTGAGTTAAGTAATGAACTATGATGATTTTTATGTTGTTGCACGAGAACAAGGTGCTGAACGCAGCGATATTCCACTTTGGGCAAATAGAGGGGAAAACCCTGCTCAGTTGGCGCTTACGCATGAAAGACAAGTTGAATTAAACCCAATTGAAGAGGTGCCAGGCGCATTTCAGTTATTGAATGTTTTGTCTCAAGCCGAATGCCAAAGACTTATTGAGATTGCAGAATCGCTGAGTTTCAATCTAGATGCCGCTGTGTCTCTTCCTCGCTCAGTGAGACATAACTCAAGCCTCACTTGGGTCATCGACGAACAAACTGAATCATTAATCTGGGAGCGATGCGCACCTCTATTATCTCAGGGCATTGAAGCCATTTCAGGCCAAGTACCTGTTGGGATCAATGCTAGATGCCGTTTTTATAAATATGGAGAAGGGGACTTCTTTAAACCACATATTGATGGCGCTTGGCCGGGCAGCAAGATCATTAATGAACAAAATATTATGAATGCATACGATGACAGATGGAGTCAGATGACATTTTTGATTTTGTTGTCAGATGACTTTAAAGGCGGTCACACTCAATTTTGGGTGAATGCACAAGATGACTCAAGGCCTGCAAAAAATGGAGAGCCTGCAAAAATCATAAATGTCAGAACACCCGCAGGTGGCGTGTTATGTTTTCCGCATGGCACACACCCTTTACATTGCTTACATAGCTCAGAGGCAATTACTCAAGGCGTAAAATACATTATCCGGACAGACCTGTTATTCCCTGTAGATTAACAGGGCATACCCAAACCACCTCAAGATACGAGATTCAGCGAGAATTGATTGGCTGTCAGACAAGGCATCGATTTGAAGATCTAGTGGTTCTAAATCGAAAATTGATAACGCAGTATGAAAGCCAATCAAACTCGCCCAAGGGAGCGTGCTTTCAGTCCTATTTCATCGTCAAAGAACTTGGAAAGGACTCGTCATTACGCTGCGTCCTTTTCCTTGAACTCGAACAGAAGGCAGTGCTCTGAATCATGTATCTTGAGGTAGTTTGGGTATTAGTACATTCTCCACCAAAGCTCGTCGTCAAGCCGAGCTTTTTTCTTTAATGGTGAATATTAATCTAAGTCTACAGGCAAGGCAGAAGTGTGTTTAACCTGATCGAGTACAAACAGGGTTTGTGCTTCTTTAATTTCAGGAAAGCTTCTTAATTCTTTGAGTATAAAACGAGAGAGCTCTTTATTTGACCGCGCAACGACTTTCATTAAGTGGTCATAGGCACCAGAGAGCGAATAGCATTCTAAAATAAGTGGGTGCTCAATTACAGCCAGTTTGAATTTATCAAATGCCGCTTCATTTTTCTGGTCAATGCTCACCTGCACAAAGGCTAATACCCCAAACCCTGCTTCTTCGGCATCGAGTACGGCACTGTAGCCTTTAATGACGCCTTTCTCTTCAAGTGATTTAGTGCGACGTAAACAAGTCGATTCAGACATATGGGTTTCTTTGGCCAAATCAACCATAGACATGCGGCCGTTACTCTGTAGCTGTGAAAGGATATTTTTGTCTTGCTTCTCAAGCATGGTGGTTTCCGTCATATTTTGCCTTTAAGGTGAAGAATAGCACCAAACTGGATTCAATTTTAGGCTATTTTGACGGCACCCTGCAGACAAAATGGCATAAGCTATTTTTAAACAAAAGCACGTTTAAAGAGAGCATCATGACAGAACAAAAGTTTTATCACGTAGGTGAGAGAAGCACTGAGCAACCTGCAACAACTCAATACCAACCTTCAAAATTTGCTAAAGCAAAGCACCCAGAGCCGTACCGCTTTGAAGTCAATTTAAGTGCAGAAGCAGGCAATATGCAGAGTAAAACTGGTGTGGTTTCGGTGAATATTCCGGGCTTTAGCCCAGTGAAATTATACTGTGACGAACAGCCGCCTGTGGGGGAAGATACTGCGCCGCCGCCACTGGCATTTTTCTCGGCAGGCATTGGTTTTTGCTTGATGACGCATTTAACCGATATTTTGACGGCACGAAAAATTCAAGTAGATAGTTTAAAGCTAGAGCAGCGTATCGTATTTCGTACTAACTTGGGCCACATGCGTGAGCATGGTTATATGACAGATGGCGGCTGTGATGTAGTTGAGACTCATGTGATCATCGAAAGCCCTGAGCCTGAAGAGAAAATCAAAGATCTATTGGATGAAGCTGAAAATGGTTGTATGGCGCACTTTGCGCTTCGCAATCCTATTCCTTGGTCGACACGCTTAGTTTATAACGGTAAAGAGGCGATCAGTCGTTCAGGCGAATAAATCTGGGCATTTATACCAACCCTCTTGATTAAGTGATCTATGGTGAGGCAAGAAAAGCTTATTGATAAAAAAGCAAAAGTTTTGCTGTTTAGTTATTTAGAATGAGAGATTTTTAACGTGGTTAGCGGCAGCTTTAGTCCCTCAAAATGATTAAGTATTATTTAGGATTGGTATTATTTTTATCAGAAAAGAAAAAGCGCACTGTAGAGTAGTGCGCTTAATTTCTGCGAATGGTGAAGGGGTTTACTAAATGCAAGGACTAGTTATTGGTGAATGCAACACCGTTTCGACCCTTCAGTATGTTAAACGCAGCTGCTATTAGAAAAGATCAGTTAATTTAAAAAAATCTTTAAGATTCTTGCTTAGTACTATGCTTTACCATTTTTACAGCTTAGGTGCGACGCGCCCTTGAGTTAACTGCTCAAGCTGCTTTGCGATTTCAAGCACTTTCATATCTTGGTCTAAGTCACCAATAATACTTACAGCAAACGGCATCCCGTCTTTTAATCCCATAGGGACAGTGATGCTTGGTGAGCCTGTTACGGCGGCAAGTGTTGAGCTGCTACCTGTAAATTTGTCTCCATTGATCGGGTCTATTTTCCATGCAGAGCCAACGCTCGGTGCAATGATGGCATCGAGTTTATGTTGTTTGAATATTTCCTTTAATTGTTGCTTAGCGTATTTGTTTATCGCAGCGACAGCTTGTGTGTATTTAGCTTCATCATTCGCTTGAAGTGAGGCAAGTAAGAGCCCTTGTTGTTGATCGTTCAATTTTTTGTTGTATTCAATTAGTTCAGGCAGTGATTTAACACTGACACCATCACCGGTATTTGCTAAATAAGCTGTGACACCATGATTAAACTCGAACAACAGTACATCAAATTCAGCAGGAAATATTTTGTCCATATTGTTGAACTGGATATCGTTAACGATAGTTACACCCGCTGATCCCAAGCGTTTTAAGGTGTCTTCAAATTCAGCTTTATAAGTTTGATTAAACTTGTTTATACCCGGGATAACTCCAATGCGTTTACCTTGCAAGGAATGAGTTGAAGGTGACTCTTTACGAGCATACTCCGAGATTGCTAAATAAGTAAGCTGAGCATCAGTCACAGTTCTTGTAATAGGGCCTGCTGTATCTTGAGAATGCGCAATCGGAATGATCCCTGCTTGGGAGATATGATGAATACTTGGCTTAAAACCAACAACGCCATTGAGCGCGCTTGGGCAGTGAATTGAACCATCGGTTTCTGTACCAATACTGACTAGTGCTAGGTTACTAGAAACTGCTACAGCAGAACCAGAGCTAGAGCCGCAAGGAGTCATGGTCAGATCGTAAGGGTTTTTTACTTGACCACCAACATGGCTATAACCACTCGAGCTAGGTGAAGATTTAAAGTTTGCCCATTCACTTAAATTTGCCTTTCCTAAAATGATTGCACCTTCTGAAAGCAATTTTTCAACAATAGGGGCATTTTTGCTTGGGTAATGATTTTGCAATGCGAGCGCCCCGGCAGTGGTTGCCATTAATTTGGTATCTATGTTGTCTTTAATTAAAACGGGTACACCAAATAAAATGCCTTGTTTACCACTTTCTTTGTAGCGTTTGTCTTTGTTCAAAGCTTGTTGGTAGGCGTCGGGATTGACAGTGATCACTGCGTTTAGTTGAGGATTATGTTTTTGTATGTTGCTTAAGTAATACTGGGTAACTTCAGCAAAAGTAAATTGACCTGCTTTTACCCCTTGATGAAGCTGGTTAATTGTCAACTCAGAAAAGTCTTTTGGTTGTGATAGCGCTGAGGATGAAATTAATAAAGACAGCACGACCATGCAGTTTTTTATCATGAATGTATTCCTTTTAGGTATTTAATCGATGGTATCTGATGGATTTTTAAACTGCAATTATTCAGAAAAATAAAATAGCCTATTAGCTAGTGAGAGCGCCGATTAGTTTGCTTGAAAAATAAATGGCTTTTTTAAAGTTCTCGCTCCCACTTGATAGGCTAAAACCATTCATTCACTTGGTTTCTTTAAAGTAACTTTATCGTTTAAGTTTTAGGCTTTTCATATGTTAAAAACAATATCTACCCGATTTTAAAATAAAGCATTTTGTTTCTTTTAAAGGTAAATCAATTAATTTTGATGTTTATGCATACGTATTCATTGAGATTTTAAACTTATATCTAATTTCACTTGGTTATTTCAAACCCTTAATTAGGTACGTTTTAGATTAATTGTTCTAAACCGATTAAGAATGATATATAGTTTTGCTATTGATTTGGATTCTCATTTGTATTTGAGTGTTCAGATGGGTGCGTTAGGTAATAAGGAACTTGCTTTTAACCCTTATAAAACACTTTGTATTGAGAAACTTGTTCTGCGTTTATTATTTTATCGGACCTACCTAATGAAAAAATCACTTGTTAACTTGGCTGTAGTTGCAAACTTAAGCTTTATTTTATCTGCATGTGGCGGCAGTAGCGGCTCTTCAGGCAATCAAGCCCCTGTATTCAATCAATCAACTTTTACCTATGAATTGTTGGAAGATCAGAGTATGCAGGGTGAAGTAGCCGCCACTGATGCTGATGGCGATCAACTAGCATATAGTGTTGGTAAATCGGCCGATAATGGCGTAATCACTGTTAACAGAGATGGTAGTTTCATTTATACGCCTGTAGCTAATTTTTTTGGTGAAGATACTGCAACGATAGTAGTCTCTGATAGCATCGCCAGTGCAACAATTTCACTCTCATTCCAAGTCACAAATGTGAATGATTTGCCTGTAATCTCTACTAGTCAAGTTGTTGTGAGTAGCACAGGTCAAACAAAAGGTCAGGTAACTGCGCAAGACCTAGATGGTGACACATTGACTTTCAGCATTGTTCAAGCGCCTTCAGTCGGTAAATTATTTTTAGATTCTGAAACAGGACATTTCACTTACGATGCAGAAGCATTAAATGAAGTAAAAGGGAGTTTTATTGTCTCTGTAAGCGATGGTAATGCTGAACCTGTTGAAGCTGAAGTGTCTTTGAGCCCATCGTTTGTCACTAATCAAGATAAGTTAGGTTTTTACTACGCTTCAGATGTGTCACATCTTTCAAAAGCTAAGCAACTTGTAGAATTAAATCAGGCGGATGATCCGGTCGCTATTAAGAATGCATTACTTGCGGAGCAAGCATATGCTGAGATTGCACTTGGGTATGCGCAATCAGGTTTCGCTGATGAAGCGATTAAATTGGTATCAAACCAAATTGCAGGTAGAAAAGTTAAAGCACAAGCCTACAAAGCAATTGCGGTGGCATTTGATAAACAGGGTCAAATAGAACTTGCAAATCAGCAGCGTCAACATGCTACCGTTGAATATAATACTTACTTGGCAGAGCTTGGTTTAGAAAATATAGGGTCATCTGATGCACATTTTTACTTTCAAGTAATCCGAGATTATTTAAATGTCGAGCAAAATGATTTAGCGACAGAACTCCTAAAAAATACTAATTTGTATGCAAATTCACTCATTGCGCTCGATGAAGAGTCAAAGAGTGCACACCGTGCATTTGTAACGGCACATCAAACACACTCTCAAAACATGGTTGAAGACTTTGTTAATGATGAGCCTAACGTAAACTTTGATAAAACATACAATGCGATTAAAGCGTTCTCTGATATTACTTCAACAGTGTCTTATCAAGAAACAAGCCGAGGTATTTATCATCAATATCGAGCAAATTTCTTTAGACAAGCCGCTCAGCTTGCACACATTCTTAGCTTGAAGTCGTCAGGAACAGACAAAGAAAAGGCACTCCAATTAGCCAAATATAATTTAGCTCAAGGTTTAGCGCTTTACTCAGATATTAATTATGACAGTCAATATGCGCTTAAAGCAGAGGAATATGCAGCCAATACGCTTGCTAGGTTTGATACACCTTTACAGCTGTTCAGTGGTCTATTTGAATCACTGTACCCTGAGTATATTGCAGCACATAAATCTGAGGATAATTCGGGTAATGTTGCCTATGAGTTATTAAAGTCTGTAGGTAGCTCGACAGATTTGAGAATGGGCCATCGTCATTTATATGCGCACAAACTTTTGACTGATGCCTTATCAGGTCGCCCAATGACCGAGACTTTGGCAAACATCAGTAGCACCTTTTCCGGTGGTGATGAAGCTGAGATTTTCCATACATTAGTTGAAGCGGGCACGGTTAACTTCGCAGAAAGATATGGCGCTTGGTTGTTACATTATGCCGGTTTAGACGAACAAGCTTTAATTTTATTGTCAGAAGCTGAAAAACTCATCCAAACAGAAGCTTATCTAACAGATGTAAGATTTGTTGTTGACCAAGTGCTCGAAAGTGATGGTTGTATGCGACTTGCTGAACTGAACCATGTATTTGGTGGCAATAGTGAGCAATCAAATTCGGTTGTTACAACGTGCGACACATTGGCGAAAACATATTATCAAGGCAGTGAGACCATTTCTGCAGATAAACAAGTACAGGCTTTTAATGCATTATCA
The DNA here is from genome assembly GCF_001444405.1 of Pseudoalteromonas phenolica. Taxonomy (NCBI): domain Bacteria; kingdom Pseudomonadati; phylum Pseudomonadota; class Gammaproteobacteria; order Alteromonadales; family Pseudoalteromonadaceae; genus Pseudoalteromonas; species Pseudoalteromonas phenolica. The sequence continues at coordinate 2,546,584 of NZ_CP013187.1, read as the reverse complement.
GTTGCTTGGACAAGAGAGCAACAATCAGAAAAAGCATTGGCCGCAAGTACTACCGCGCAAGAAGTGGCGTTAACTTTCAGCGCTGTTGATGACTTCATAGAAGAGCATTTTGCAGTTGCGAATGCGCAAGCATCAAATGGTTTTTTAACGCAAAGTTTGGCAACCATTCAAATAGCATTCAGTAAATTTTCTCAGGCAATGGATGAAACAGTCACCGTAGAAGAAAAGGTCGAACTTATTGAAGATACTTTAAGTCAGCTAGAAAGCCTCACCGAACGTGAAGTCAATATTAAGTATCTCGCGGTTAATAATCTGCAGTTTGGTGTACAGCATCATGCTGGTTTAAATGATGACTATGCGCAAGTTGTTACTGAAACGAAAACGCTCATAGAAGACATGTTAGATGAGCTGGCAAGTGCAACATCAGCGCTTTCAGACAAAGACAAGCAAGATATCTATAAAGATATATCTGTGCAATATGCTGCTATTAATGCATATGACAAAGCAGTTAGTTTGGTACTTGATCCAGTGTATACAGAAGCTGATAAAGAGTTACTGCTATTAGACATTGTTAAGCTTCAAGCAACACAAGATGATTTACCTTCCACCGCGGTTGCTAATGTAGATACAGATAAGGACGGCCTTGTTAACTTCTTTTTACCTGATGCAAGTGAACAGCAAATAACGGCGTCAAATCTGAAAATGGATGAAGACAGCGATAACGATGGGTTGTCAGACCTTGAAGATCTATCACCTTTAAAAGCAGACTAAGAGAAACATAATTCATGAAAACGTCACCGATTTTATATGTTTCTCTCGTATTACTGCCGGGCCTAAGCCTGGCAGACACTGCAACTGAGTTAGCTCCTGAACTAAAAAGCTTTTCAAAAACACTGATAGCTGAATGTGTAGGAAAGACAGCATTAGAGAAAAAAAACAAACAACAGTTACTTGAATGTCTCGAGTCAAAAAAACGAGCGCAAAACATTGAGCGTATTGATGTTAAAGGACAATATATTGGCTTACAGGTGCCTGAAGTTAGCGGAAGATATACGCTTGACCGAGACTTTCTAGAGAAAACACCACATACTGCAGGCGATATTTCTGAGTTACTCGGCTTATTGCCAGGCGTGCTTCTCGGCAGTGATGCGTTTGATGCTGACCAACAAGCAGAGATTGGTGCTAAAAGGGTATCAATTTCAGGTGCTCAGCCATGGCAAACTGGCTTCTTTATTGATGGGGTGAATTTTAATAGCCGCCAAGATCCCAGCGCATATGATAGGAGTAAATCGACACCGAACGATGTACAAGGGGCCGTACAAGCATTTAATGTCAATCAACAAATTGTTGAATCGCTAGAAGTGTATACCAATAATATTCCTGCAAACTATGGTGGCTTTAGTGGCGGTGTAGTAGAGGTAAATACGCGAGAAGCAGAGCAAAATGAACGCCATTTAGGGTTTAGTTACCGTACATCTCAAAGTGATTGGAATCAGTACCACGTTATTATTGACGAAGAAACAGGCCAAGAAGTAGAAGAGCTTCCACTTTCACCTGTTTTTGAAAAAAATGTATATAACTTTGATTTAAGTTTGGGGTTAGGGGAGCACCATAGTTTGCTAGTTGCAACCAGCTTCACTGAAAGTAAGATTTCAGAAGTATCACTTAATCAAACCGCAGTAACGAGCCGAGAGAATACTAATTTTTTAGTAAAACTTACCCAAAAAGACTTATTTTTAGACAAAGTTGATCTGACATTTAATTACTCTCCTTATGAAAGCCAAGACATTATAAAGGATGTCCTAAATAGTGAATTCAACAATGATGGTGGTGGCTACAGTACAACCCTCAAGCTAGAGCAGGATGTAGCTGGTATTGGTCTGTCGAGTAAATTCTCTTATACCTTTAGTGAAAATTCTCGACAAGCACCTGCGCATTTTTATCCTTGGAGAAAAGCAAAAGGTAAGGACTGGGGAGTCGGTGATGCAGCCGAAGACATAAGTCATTCTCGAGAAGGGGGGTATGGCACACTCGATAAAGAACAAGAAACGCTGTTTTGGGAGTTAAATGCTGACTTTGATGAGGTCAGTTTATTTAATATTGGGCACTACTTCAAAGCAGGTATTCAAGTACAAAAAGAAACCCTAAATAGACAACGCTATGATGCAAGTTATAGGTATAACTCGCCAAATGCACAACTGAGTAATTTAAATTGTGCAGGCGCATTATTTGATTGTGTTGAGCTGCAAACCTCAATGTCAATTGAGGAGCTAGAGGCGAAGCTTGGAGAGCCGCTTGATTTATCAAAACCGGAGCATGTTTTACATTATTCGAATATTGTAACCGTGACGCCACAGTTCTTTACTTTACGCACTGTTTATCAAGCTGAGCAAATAGAAGTTGATGTGCAGAACCTCAGTGCCTATTTCACAGATGAATTTGAGTGGCATAATCTCACCTTAAGATTGGGACTAAGATATGATCATGACGACGTATTAGAGCATCACAATCTGGCACCTCGTATCAGCGGTGGGTATCGACTAGGTGAAGACGAGGAAACGATGGTCGTGTTTGGTGCAAACCGATATTACGACAGTAACCTACTCAACTATAAAATTCGAGAGCAGCAACTGCCGAGTATTTTACAACAACGTTATGCCGCTCTAGGTGGTGTGCAAGGTTGGCAAGATCAAAGCACACAAACAGATTACCGCTATCGATATAATGAAGTAGATACTCCATTTAGTGACGAACTAGTATTAGGTTGGAAGCAAGCCACTCAATTTGGTAATTATTCTATTGAATATGTAAAGCGGTGGGGTAAAAAGCAATTATCTAGCACCCAAGCACCACAATATAACTCAGATGATGGCTATTATTATCGCCAACTTTCTAATCTGGGCTACACACAAAATGAGCGAGTCTCACTATCTTGGGCGCTTTACTTGAACGCACATAGCTTCTGGGCAAATTCCACATATCAGTTAGCACAATACTCAAATACAGATTCATATGAAAACGTCGATACAGCGGCTTTGAACGAGCTAGTATTTTTAAGAACAGGTGATGTGAACAGCGGCTATGAATTTACTGAAACAACCAAAAATAATATTGAGCTAAGATCGGAAGAGTTTGGTGAGCCTCTGACAGTTAATTTGGGTTGGACAGCAAAATGGACCCCCACTTTTACAACGAGCTTAAACGCAAGTTACCGTCAAAGTTATCAGGCAATTCTACCTTTAAATACATCGCGCGAAAGTGAACAGCTTTCCAGGGCGTGTCCTCAATGTGCAGCTGACGACAGTTTATTGATTGATGTATATCAAGAGGTGCAATTACCAAGTCGAGTACTCGCTAATTTATCACTTAATTGGGAACCTAAACTTTTAAAAGACCATAACCTCAAATTTGGCTTAGACATTAAAAACCTATTCGATAGCAGAACTTATACAGCTTATGGAGAATCAGTGGGTATCGAGACGGGCCGCTCAATTTGGTTATCAGTTGGGGTGAAATTATAATGATGAAGTTAATATTAACCTTGTTATTGTCTCTAAGTTTGATGGCTCTGAATGCGCAAGCAGAACAAGTTGTAGAAGATTCAAACCGTTTAGAAACCTTAACCCAGCTTTATCAACAACACCCAAGTAAATGGCCTGCAATTGAAACAATGGACGGTAGAAAGGTAAGTGACCTAGCGCCTTTGACAAATTTGAAAGCAGAGCCTAGTAAACAGCAAGTCGAATTGGGAAAACGGTTGTTTAACGATCCGATTCTATCTCGTGATAAAACGGTGAGTTGTGCAAGTTGTCATATGGAAGATAAAGTTTTTGCAGATGGCAGGCCTCAAGGTCAGGGCATTGATAACCTTGTTGGCAACAGAAATACACCAGCCATCATAGGTGTTGATCATTGGCGAAGTTTCTTTTGGGATGGTCGCGCAGACAGTGCTCTAGCACAAGCATTGATGCCGATAGAAAACCCGATTGAAATGGATTTAAAAGTCACTGATGCTTTAAAGCGATTAAATAACGATAAGCAGTATGTTGAATCATTTAAACGAGTATTTGAGACTTCAACGATTGAAGCCAAACATTTAGCGCAAGCATTGGTTGCGTTTGAAAGAACCATTGATAAACCAGACACCCTGTTTCAGCGTTTCATTCATAAGGCGTATTCAGCGCCTAAGCAAGCATTAAGTATGCTTAATGAACGTCAGCTCTCGGGTATGCATTTGTTTAGAACAAAAGCCAAGTGTATGACATGCCATGAAGGACCTTTACTATCTGATAATTTGTTTCATGTTACCGGTTTTCATAACTATGGTAGGCCTTTTCAAGACCTCGGTCGTTATGAACATACAAAAGATATCGCAGATGTTGGCAAATTCAGAACGCCAACTTTATTGGCTATCTCCAAAACCGCACCTTGGATGCACAATGGTTTCTTTACTGAATTTCGACCTATGATAGATCAATATAATCGTGGCGGCTTTAAGCCAAAACCTAGAGGACGTTTCATTGGCGATAAGATGTTTCCTACAACCACAGATTTAATACAACCAACATATATGTCTGCGCAGGAAGTCGATGACTTGGTTGAATTTTTGAAGATTTTATAAAGCGATTAGTATGCTCTGTTAGATTACACTGAATGTTATATGTAATCTAATAGAGCTCATTGTACAAATTAAGCATGCGTTCGAACACCTTCTTTATAATTTAAATACACGCTGAGACTTAATACTTTTAAAGCCTTGCTGTTCATAAAAAAGGTGGCTTTCTAGTCGAGTTTCATTGCACCGAACACGAACTTCCTCAGTGACTTGAGATGTCGCAAACTTAACTAAGCTTTTACCAATGCCCAGACCTCTATACTCAGGATTTACGACCAATCCACCAATTTCATAAAAGTCATTTGATGCCAGTCGGCGTGCATAGAATAGATGTATCCAACCGATTATTTTACCTTTTAGTTCGGCGACAAAAATCTGATCAGCTTCAGACTCCAATAGTGACTGCAACTTTTCTGAGGCCTGATTTCCAGATAATCTTTGATAACCTAGGTGTATAGATACAGAGTTTATCTCTTCGGCATCATCAATTACTGCAAGTCTGAAAATGGCTTTGTTCATATATTAAACTCTTCGCTAAGGTGCTGGCTGCTTTTGGCAAACTCACGGCAAAGTTGATCAGCACGTTTCAATAACGTTGGAATTCGATGTTTACCATGCATATGTAAAATATGCTGTTTTGCAACCTGTGTTGATTCAGTGCTGGTCACATAGAGGGGTTTAATACTTTCTCCTCGATATATCGCATGTTCATCACCAATATCTAAAAAGGGCTTTTTCGCGACTCCTACAACAGACGATTCACCATGAAGGGCATCAAACACATGCTTACCTAAGCCGGGCTTTTGATGAGCATCTAAATATACATACCCGTCAACAACAATGGTATCTGGTTTAAGAGCATGGTCAGACAGCACTTTTAGGATGCAGGGCAACTCTCTTTTGTAAAAAGCACCGGGTTCGTACTCTTCGATTTGGTTTACAACCGTTGTGTATTCTTTGAATGGAGACTCAGCTTGCCAATTATTAAAGGCCACACAAGCTACAAATGCTTTATCGTTAGTGTATTGCACGTCAATGGCGACGATCATCGACTACTCCTAAGTGATCAAAACACTGATTTGGGTATGACCTGATTATTTTCAATAGCTTAATAAGTTAAATGACATTTTTTGAGACTAGGGAATAGAAAAACATGCCAAATTTTTTATTATTTTGAGTAGTTGAATGGGAGCTGGCAAAGTTCCACCATGGTTGGGCTCTCATATCTGACATGATTCGACCCCAAGCTTCATTCTCTAGCTCAAACCCTCGAATTTCGCAAATAGTCTGCTTACAAGTAATAGCATCTAGTGCCACTTTATCGGCTAAGTCATGAGTAACAAAGAAGTCAGAGATATGTTGCTCTGTAACAATAGACCACTCTTGATCTTGTGGCTCTTCATGAAGCTGCCTAAATTTATCAACCATGGAACCTCTTGCTTTGAGAACCACTGAGTCAAAGGGTGCTGATAAGTGTTGGCTCACTTCTTCTTCAGTCGCTTGTGATGGCTGATCCTCTCTAGGCATGTTTGGCTTTGATGCGTTTAAAGATTCCAGCTGAGATTCAGCGTCTGCAAGTTGCCTTTTCACGTCAGCTAGTTCGTTTATAAGGGTCTGCTTATCGTGCGTATGGCTATTTTGAGCTGTTTGATTTTTGTTTGTTAGTCCAGATGAAGGAAGCGAACTTTTGCTTAATTCAGCCGCCGATTGACATTCTTTTTTGTCAAAAGATTCAAGCTTAGTAGGGTTACTCTCAATATTTTGAATGGCATCAAATTGTGCTTCTTTTGCTATTGAAACATCCCCAGCCCCCATGTTCTTACCAATAAAAAACATAATGAGTAAGGAGATCAACCAAAATAATGTTAGCAAGAGTTTGTTCACGGAGAGTCCTGTATTTTTCTTATAATTTGATGTTGCTATCTGATCAAGCGGCTATTTATAACGCACATTAAACTAGCATATTCATTCATGAAAATGCACATTACTTGCTGGTCTTTTGAGTTTTAACTCTAAAATTTAACATTTGCCGTTGCGATATTTGCTCGGCATTTGTAAGCTGTTCAAAACGGACTACTAAGTTGCAAATCATATGTCTAAAGTTAACTGTAAAGAAGTAACCATAATCTGCGAAGATGGGTATAAGCTTGCGGGTTCAATATTTTCGCCTTCAGGTCAAATTAAAGGCGCCGTATTAATTGGGCCTGCAACAGGGATTAAGCGTCAATTCTACAAGCCATTTGCAGAGTTTTTAGCTGAGAATGATTTTGCTGTTCTTAGTTATGATAATCGTGGAATTGGAGGGTCATTGCATGGAGACATTAAAAAGCACTCTGCTAGTTTGCAATGTTGGGGGTTACTTGATCAACCTGCTGCGATTGCTGAACTCATGGCGCAATTCCCAAATACAAGTTATCACTTAGTCGGTCATAGCGCTGGTGGACAGCTATTTGGACTCGCGCACAACGCCAAAGCGTTAACATCCATGTTTAATTTTGCGAGTTCATCAGGGCGATTATTAAATATGAAAATAAGAGATCAATTTAAGTCTCACTTTTTTATGAACCTTTTTATTCCGATCTCTAATAGCGTGTTTGGTCATACTAAATCACATTGGCTAGGCATGGGAGAGCCATTACCAAAAGCAGTGGCAAAGCAATGGCAAACATGGTGTAACGGCGGTGGTTATGTAAAAACAGCATTTGGCAAAACCATTGACAAGCATTATTTCGATGAGCTTACATTTCCTACAATGTGGGTTAACGCTGTGGATGACTTCATTGCAAATGATAAAAATGTGCAAGACATGATGTCTGTGAGCCCAAATATTCAGGCGAAAACACTGACTCTAGACCCCAAAGATCATGGTTTAAAAGAGATTGGACATATGAAATTCTTCAGTCGCAAAGCCAGTGTTTTATGGGATATCCCGTTAGAATGGTTAAATAGCCACGCTTAATGATAGCTAAAACTGACTTATGACCGTAACCCCAGGCGTATTGTTTTTATCTAAGCCAGTAAGTACATCGATTGATTCAGTTAAAGAAATGGTCTTTCCTAATAACTTTTCAGGCTGTAGCTGACCTGAGAGGATCATCGCTAACATTGCGTCATATCTGTGTGCTTGCATGCCATGGCTTCCAATGATTTCGAGTTCGTTAGCAATTACAGCATCCATAGGAATGTTTGGTGTTGAATGTTCAGCTAACAATAAGCCAACCTGTATGTGCTTGCCCAGTTTTCTCAAGCTCTTGATTGAATTTATACAGGTGACAGGATGACCTAACGCGTCAAGAGACACATGAACTCCGCCTTTTGTGAGTGTTTTAATTGCTTCGGGCACGCTAGTCACTTGATTGGCATTAATGGTAGTAACAGCCCCGAGGTTACTTGCTAGCTTAAGCGCGCTGTCATCAATATCAATAGCAATCACATTTGCCCCGATGGCCTTGGCTATCATGATGGCAGATAAGCCAACTCCACCGCAGCCATGAACGGCAACCCATTGACCTGCTGTGATATTTCCTTGGTCAACCACAGCTCTAAACGAAGTCACGAAGCGACAGCCCAAGCTGGCGGCGGTCACAAAGTCCATTTCATCAGGCAGTTTTACTAGGTTGATGTTGGCATGATCAACAGACACATATTCAGCAAAAGACCCCCAATGAGTAAAGCCAGGCTGAGTTTGGCTTCCGCATACTTGATGGTTTCCAGAATGGCAATCAGGGCAACTGCCACAAGCATTTATAAAAGGCACCGTCACTCTATCACCGACTTTAAAGCCTCTGACATCTTTGCCTAAGGCTGCAATTGTGCCTGCAAACTCGTGCCCAGGTACGTGAGGAAGTTCAATACCATCGTCATGGCCCATCCAACCATGCCAGTCGCTGCGACACACGCCTGTCGCTTTAACATTAACGATGACCCCATGAGGTTCTGGAATAGGGTCGCATACATGCATAATTTTAGGTGCTGATTTAAAGTTTTCGTAAACAAGGGCTTTCATGGCGTTTATCCTATCGATGATTGATGCTTTTAATTTACGCTTGCTGGTAGAAATTACCTTGCTATGTTTACTTGAATAAAGGTGCTTTCTGAAATAGTCTTTTTCCTTAAGGTTGTATATTGAAGGATTCTTTTAAATGACTGAGTTAGATAAGACAGATATGCTTATTTTGGCACGTTTACAACGTAATGGCCGTCAGTCTAGTGCCAAGCTTGCAAATGAGTTGGCATTGAGTGAAACCCCATGTTGGCGTCGTATTAAGCGTTTAGAAGAGCAGGGCTACATTGAAGATTACCAAGCAAATTTAAACAGAAAAAAACTGGGGTATGGTGTGATGGCATTTGTGCAATTGACTTACGTCGAGCATGATGAAAAAACCACTCAGGATTTTGTAGCCATGATCAATGATTGTGATAATGTTTTATCTTGTCACAATACGACGGGAGATGCCGATTTCTTATTACAGGTAGTCGCCAAAGATTTAGATGACTACAGCAATTTTATTGACGGTGTTTTAAGAAAATTCAAAGGCATATCAGGGATTAAATCGAGCCTATCACTCAAAGAACTTAAATCATCATCTCGGCTGCCGATCTAACAACAGCAGCCATTTGCACTCAAATAACTCTTTCAATCATGTCTGCATTTTTTTAAAGCATCCGTCACGTCTATCAGTCAGTAGTTTTCGACTAAACGCAAAATAACGCGTTAATTTACTTTTTAGGAAATGACAATAATATAGTGGGTTATGTTATATTGTATCGAATTAATCATTCCTAAAAATAGAGATTTGTGTGAAAAAGAAATTACTACTCTCACTTTTGGTGGCATCGAATGGTGTCATTGCGCAAGATGCTGTTAAATCAAACGAAGACATTGAACACATTGAAGTTAATCGTGTGTGGCAACCTTATCGAGGAAATGTACCTTTAGTTCAAACTCCACAAGCTGTCGATACGATTAGCGCTGATGTGCTTGAAAGTGAAAGTATCACCCGCTTTATGGAAGCGCTCGAGCTTTCACCGAGTATAGTTAGGCAGAATAACTCAGGCGGTATGTTCGATAGTTTTGCTATTCGTGGTTTCTCGGGAGACGAAAATAACCCATCGGGTTATCTTGTGAACGGCTTTAACTCTCGCGGTTATAACGGTAATAGAAATACCGCTAACATCGAGAGCATTGAAGTGATGAAAGGCCCAGGCTCTGCACTTTATGGGCAAGGTGAGCCGGGTGGTACTATTAATATCATCACCAAAAAGCCGCAGTTTAATGAGCAAGGCTATGTTCAAGCAACGCTAGGTAATTACAGTAAAAAACAGTTTGAATTTGATTACACCAACGCACTGAATAAAGAGGCTGCATATCGACTAAATGGTTCGTATGAAGACTCAGATACACATAGAGATCATGTTTCAATTGAAAGCTTACATTTATCGCCATCGGTATTGTGGAACATTTCTGATGACACCAGCCTGAGCTACGAAATGGAAGTGCTAGATCAGAAAAAGCCTTTAGATAGAGGTGTATACATTCTGAATAATGACTTTGACGGTGTGAAAGCTGATGCTTTTTACGGTGATATCCGTGATGGCGCGCATCAAGTTGAAGCGCTCGGTCATCAGCTCGTGTTAAATCATAAGTTAAACGACGATTGGCATTTACTGACAGGCTTTGCTTATCGAGATTCTTCGTTTAAAGGTGTGTCTTCTGATACTGAATTATCAGGTGGTAGACAGCTGGTGTATAGCGACGAAAATCTACTGTCTCGCCAACGACGTGCGCGTGATTATCAAGCGCTTGATGTATCGGCCCGCTTTGAATTAAGTGGTGAAGTTAAGCTTGGCAGTCTAACGCATAATATTTTAGTGGGTGTGGATCACTATAATTTTGATATTGATACCGACTACAAAGTATGGCGCACAGCATGGGGCTCAGGCGATACGACTTATACCATTGACCCTAGCAACCCTGACTACACTCAAGCTCAACCTGAGCCAGTACAAAAAACGCTGACTGAAGAGAATCAAAAAGGTTTAGGCCTTTATGCCCAGGATCTGATTGAACTGACTGAAAAGTCAAAAGTATTAGTGGGTGTACGTGTTGATAAATTTGAACAAGACATTCTTAACTTACGCAGCGATGAAGCGCAAAGCCAAGAGCAAACCGAATTTACCCCACGTTTAGGCTTTATTTATAGTGCGAATGACCAAGTTAATCTTTATACGAGTTATGCCGAAGGTTTTAGGCCAAATCCGGGTCTTGATTCAAACCGCAATGCGTTTGAGCCAGAAGAAACTAAGTCATTCGAAATTGGCGCAAAGTGGCAAGATGTTGCGGGGCGTTTCTCGGGTAGCATAGCCCTTTTTGATGCGCAAAAAACCAATATGCTCACTGCTGAGCCAGATACGGGGTTATCAGCAACATTAGGCGAGGTTGAAAGCCAAGGTATTGATTTTCAGCTAACCACTGAGCTGACAGATAACACAGTACTTGAACTTGCTTACGCTTACACAGATGCAAAAACAGCAAATGATGTGATTAATGCCGATTGGGGCGTGCCAATTCCAAAAGGCTCGCGCTTAATTAATATTGCTGATCATATCGGCCATGTTTCACTAAAGCATTACACCACACTGTTCGGTAAAGCATCTTACCTTGGTGCAACCGTAAATTATGTGGGTGATCGTTTAGGCGAAACAACAGATGCAAACTTTATTTTGCCATCATATACGCTTGTTAACTTGTCAGCGTCGATTGAGGTAAATGACAAGGTAAGTATGAAGTTCGATATCAACAATCTGTTTGATAAGGCTTACTTTGAAAATTCTTACCATAAACTTTGGACTATGCCGGGCTCACCGACAACTTACAGTGCAACGATTAAATATCAGTTCTGATCTTTACTGTGAGTTAATGTCTTAGTGTGTTCTAAGTCATATTAGTAATTGAAAATAGCAGTCTGAGTAATTGTACTTAACCAAACCTTGGTTAAGTGGTTATTTAGGCTGTTTTTCGTTTAAAACACGAGAAAGAGTGTAATGAATCATCTTCAAAACAGTAAAACGCGCTTGCCGTCCATCGATATACTTCGTGGCATCGTGATGTTATTCATGTTGGTTGATCATGTCAGAGAGCGTTTTTTCTTACATGCTCAAGTGCTTGATCCAATGGACATTCAAACGACGAGTCCTGATCTTTATTTTACCCGTTTAAGTGCCCACTTTTGTGCGCCAATTTTTGTGTTTTTAACCGGTCTATCAGCATGGTTATATGAAAACCCCGCAAACGGTGCAAAGCGTTCAGCTCAATCATTTTTGCTAAAACGTGGCTTATTTTTAATTCTGCTTGAAATGACATTGGTCAATTTCTCTTGGTTTGGCGCTTATCAAACACTGTACTTGCAAGTTATCTGGGCGATAGGGGTGAGCATGGTGGTTTTAGCCATTGTGGTCGCTTTACCTCGAAGTATTATCGCCATATTAGGTATAAGCATAGTTGCAGGTCATAACTTATTATCGCCCATTGAATTTGCGCCAAATGAGATGGGTTATTCGCTATGGACGATTTTGCATGACCGAGGATATTTAGTCACAGATGCTTTCATCAAGGTAAAAGCCTCTTACCCCGTTTTACCTTGGATCGGGGTTATTTTGTGTGGCTATGCAGTGGGGCCTTTATTTTCGAGCTCGGTACCTTCGCAAAAGCGTAAAACGATTTTGTTGCAAAGCGGAACCGCGTTTTTACTAGGTTTATTAATTTTAAGAGGGCTAAACATTTACGGTGAAACTCTTGATTGGTCTCAACAGGCAACCTTGCTTTTGACTGTGATGGACTTCTTTAATTTCACCAAGTATCCGCCATCTCTTGATTTTATTCTACTTACATTGGGAGTAGGTGCCTTTGTGTTAGCGGTGTTAGAAACGAGCGTATTTAAGGTGTTAGAGCCTGTCAGAATATTGGGTTCTGCGCCTATGTTTTTCTACATCACGCATTTATACGCACTGCTTGTTGCTAGCATAGTGGCACAGTGGCTATTTGGCACAAATATGCATTATGGAAGTGCTCAGACTGCATATTTTGGCTTTTATCACGTCTGGCAAGTGTGGCTGTTTGCAATGTGCTTAAGTGTACTTTTATACCCACTATGTAAATGGTTTGCGAGTTATAAACGCAAAACATCAGCGCGCTGGGTTAAGTATTTTTAGTTGCATTTAAAAGTTAAATATTGGTTTTGCGAGCATATGCATGAATGTATGCTCGCTTATTTACTTCTTTAATTTATCGGCGTGATTTAAAGACGATATTTTAGCTTGTTGGCTTTTTTAATTGTGGCAAGGCAAGGCACGGCAAAGTCCACATGATAGTGTTCATCATGCCTCACCCATGAGCGCTTCTTTGAAAACTGTATATGCGTTTTAAGGTAATCTCCATATTTGGTTTTAAATAAATTGGGCTGTAGCTTTGGATCAAAAATAACTCGCCATAAATCCACACCAAGTTCTTTTGACGACTTGTGTAATGCAACCAGATGTGCTGAAAGCGCGTCATAATCTATCCGATATTCATCAAATTGACTTACACTATCAAACTCAATGTTATAACCGAATTTGTTAAAAGGGTGGGTAGGAAGATGGACTGATTCACCATTCTCATTTAATACAGGGGTCATGAAATCTACAGATAAACCATTTTGATGTGTTTTATGAGGTCGAAACTTTCCACCATCAACAAAACCTGTTTCAGCATACTTGAATACTTTATCAGGTTCTGTCTTTTCTAAACGAGAATAAGCATCAAGGATGATATCTTTGACTTTTGAATGCACGTATGTGCGCCCAGCTAATCTTGCTATTTCACTATAACCAACAAAGTTATTGCCTTCTTTTGGTAGCTGAACACCATTTTGTAAACTTCCGTTTGATGTCGTGCCATAGCAAACGCTTGAACTGGCCAAAGACGAAAAGGTGCTCAAGAGAAAAATAGAGCATATTGATAGCGTTTTGAGCTTATATAAAGCAGGTATAAAGAGAGTGTATAAATCCATTTGTATGTCGTTGTTTGAAAACGTACTAATAGTTTAAAAACCTAATCTGAATGCAGCTTTAATTTACCACTTTGCAAACCGCTCCAATAAAAAATCTATGGCTAGGCGTGCCCTGAGCGGCATAAATTGCTTGTTTTGATAAACAATCCAGCTGGTTGCGCCTTTAATGCAATATGAGTCTAAAAGTGGTACCAGCTTTTGCTGTTTTATTGATTCTGTGAAGGTGCTTTCGGGCATATAGGCGATACCTAGACCTTGTTCGCAGGCTTCGCGTACCACATTGGCGTTATTGCTACGCCAGTTACCTGTAACTTTTACACTTTGTTTGGTTCCGTCGATATTAAACGCCCAGTGGTCGTTATTAGCGATAATGCAACGATGGCTTTTTAGTTGGTTGGGATGGTTTGGTATGCCATAGGTTTTGAGGTACTCAGGGCTGGCAACCACCATCATAGAGCGGCTAATTAACTTACGGGCGATGAGGTTTGAATCATTCAATTCGCCGTAGCGAATAGCAAAGTCGATACCATCTTCAACAAAATTAACCAGTCTTGAATTGAAATCTATTTCTATATTGAGCTCAGGGTGCTGTTTGGCAAACTCCATCAGAGCAGGGGCGATGTAACTTTCGGCAAAGCCACCTGCGGCACTGACTCTGAGCGTGCCAGATAACTGATATTGCTGCTGGCTTAATTGCTCGTTGGCTTGCTGTAAGCCGGTAACGAGTTGTTTGCACTGTTGATAGTAAAACTCGCCATTTTCAGTCAAGCTAATTTGGCGTGTGGTACGTGCTAAGAGACGCGAGCCTAAACGTTCTTCTAAGCGAGAAACTTGTCGGCTGACATGGCTGGTGGAGCAGTTTAACTTTTTTGCAGCAGCCGAAAAGCCACCGCTTTCAGCAACAGCCACAAACTCAAAAATGCCTTCAAAACTGTCCATCACTACTTTGCCTATTTCGTAAATATTTGCAGATGTTATTTAACAATCACTTATCCTAAATAGCAAAGAAGATTGGCTGTCTTTTAATAGGTAAATTTATTACTATCTTCACTTATAGGAATTGTTTACTAAGGGTTTCAACGTCAATGACCGACAGAAAATGGACGCTAAAGAGTATCGCTGCACATTTAGGTGTGTCGAATGCCACTGTTTCAAATGCTTTTAATCGACCGGACCAACTGTCGAAAGCAAAGCGTGAAGAAATCCTCGCTGCGTGCCATGAACTCGGTTACTTTGGGCCAAATAAAGCGGCACGTTCGTTGCGAAAAGGCACGTTCAACATTGTTGCGCTCGTGCTTCCTGACAGCGTTGAATACATGGTGTCAGATCCGGTGGCGAGCAGCTTTATGCGTGGTGTTGCCAAAGTGCTTGAACCTCAAGGCATTAATTTATTGCTTTTCTCGGGTAATGCTGAAAGCGTCAATGACATTGTCGATTTTGTTGATGGCTTTATTTGCTATGGCCGTCCTCGTAATACCAAATTAATCACCCACCTTGAAGCGCTCAGCAAGCATGTCGTGACGGTCGACTTTGAGTTAGACAACAAAGCCAGTGTGAATATCAATAATCATGAGGCCGCTTACACTGTCGCAAAACAAGCATTTACAGGTTTTGAAACGACCAGTGATAACACAAGTGATAACATTGAAGCAGCTATTTTAGGCCTTCGCTTACTTGATACTGAGCTTATCTGCCGTGTGTATGACCATCATTTGCCTGAACTTAATACTTCGATTGCACATCAACGTCTAGCTGGATTTCGCCAAGCTATCAATGAGTTGGGTGTCGTTATTGCGGATGATAAAACTTGGAATATACCTGAGAGTAGCGAACGTTATGCGCGCATAGCTGCTAAAGAAGCATTAAATACATCGCCTCGACCCAATGTGTTGTTATGTATGAGTGATTTAATTGCACTCGCCGCAGCGAGAGAAGCCCAGGCGCAGGGCATTAAGATCCCTGAAGAGCTTAAAATTGTAGGCTTTGACGGTATTGATGAAGCAGAGCTTTTTCAACCAGCCATTACCACCATTCACCAAAACAGTGAGAATAAAGGGCAACAAGCGGCCGAGCTTTTTATAAATAAAGAAAAGCAGCAAGTTATGCTGCCTTTCAATCTTAAGTTAGGTCAGTCGACCTAACACCTTTGGAGTAATTAACAGATACGAAGTAGTCTGAGCTTTGGTTATGAGACTATATCTAGAGCTCAGGTTACTTAAGTAAATCTGCGATATTAAAACGTTTAGCGCCTTTTCTATCAGCAAAGGTCATTTCAATTAGGTGTGTTTCAAAGTCAATTTTCAAACAGGCCGTGTGCTGCTGGTTTTCCCACTCCATGATCAATAAACTGTCAGCGCCTTGCAAAGAGAATGCACCATTAAAAGCTTGGCTTTCATTACGCAATTTAATGAGTTTTGATAGGGCTTTAACCACAGGTTTTTGTAATTGAATATCGACCTTTTCTGGCGTTAAGTAGCTGCGGTTAATATCGCGGCCAACATTGGTGCTATCAAGTAATGCCATGTCATTATGCAATGCAAGTAAACCACCGTAATAAACCTGCGGTACACCCGGTGAGAAGAACTGAATAGCTCTTGCTGTTAGGTAGTCTAAGTCATTGCGGGCGAGGGCATCATAATAGGTGCAGTTCACTTGATATAAGTCGACGTTACTGGCTGCTGCGCCGGTCGCTTGACGGCTTTGTGAATTGCTATTTTCATGGATTTGTTCAACTAAGTTGTCGACTTGTGCTGCATTGAGCAACCCCGGTTTTTCACCTTCAGGACCCGCATCAACAATGCCAATACCATCGTGGGTGTCGAGCACAGTCAAGCAATTACGCGGCGCAATGGTTAGCCAAGACACCAAGGCATCCACATTTTGCGTAAACAAAGTGTGTAAGATGAGTGGTGGCAGCGCAAAGTCGTACACACGGTCAACTTTTTCTGCAACCGCAATTTGGGTCTGATAATGACTGTGAATTTCGGCAATGGTTTCCATGCCCATCTCATTGGCTTGTTTTGAGAGTTGTTTAATAAAAGCAAAGGCTTCATCGGTCATAAAACAGCTAGTACCTGCACGCTTAATAGCAAAACCTGCGGCATCTAAACGAATGATCTTCACTCCATTGTTGGCAAATAAGTTGAGTACTTTATCTAAGTAATTTTTACCCGCTTCGGTTTCAACATTTATATCAATTTGGTTGTCGGTAAAGGTCGTCCAGAAATTAACAACTTCGCCTGAAGCCAATGTTTTTGGTGTAAAACAGCTGGTAGGTCGAGGTCTAAAAATAGCGGCGGCTTCTTCGTCTGTGATGCCATTCGGAAACACATCTTGCTCTTTTAAAAACATACTCCAATACTTAGACGCCGTGCCATTTTCAAGCACATCCAAAAACTCTGGAGATTGACCAGAAGCGTGGTTAACGATGAGATCAGCCATTATTTCATAGCCTTCCCCTAGCGCTTTTAAGTCTGGCCAGCTACCTAAGCGACTATCAATTTGTGCATGGTCAATTGGGTCAAAACCCGCATCGCTACCATCGATAGGGTAGTAAAAAGGCAAAATATGTACGCCAGAGAATAGACCTACCAGTGGCCCGTCAAGCATCTGCTTTAACACTGGTAGGCCACTCCCTGTAAGCCTGTCTGCATAGGTGATCAATTGCACTTGGTTTTTCATAGTCGCACTCAATATCTCAAAGTTGATTCTTAATCGATTAAGTTATATCTTTAATCAGCAATCAAAGATATTCAAGTACTATTTACAATAAAAATTGGCTGAAGCTGGCCTGATTCAGGCTAGACTTATTTAAGATCAGCCAGTTATATCAACTGAATTAACCGCTTAATAAAGTTGGTATTAACCCTCGAGGTAACCATTATGACAACACACAACTTATCGACGCTTCGCTGGTTGACCTACATGATGTTTTTCATGTTTGCGATGACCTCAGACGCGGTGGGCGTGATTATTCCAGAGCTGATCAGCGAATATAACCTGACCATGACACAAGCCAGTGCCTTTCATTATGCGCCCATGATTTGGATTGCCATTAGTGGCCTGTGCCTTGGCTTTTTAGCAGATAAAATAGGGCATAAGCCCACCATAATTATTGGCTTTTTATTATTCTCAGTGGCGTGTTTTGGTTTTGCTTTCGGCAATACATTTACGTTATTTGTCGGCCTATTAAGTATGATAGGTCTGGCAATTGGCTTGTTTAAAACTGCGGCGCTGGCCTTACTTGGTGATTTGACGCCATCAAGTAAAGCGCATACTAAAACCATGAATACCGTAGAGGGATTCTTTGCTGTGGGTGCCATAGTGGGTCCGGCAATTGTTAGTTATATGTTGGTTGCTGGCGTCAGTTGGAAGTACCTATATTTACTGGCAGGTGTCATGTGTGTATTGCTATGTTTGGCGACTTTTAAGGTGTCTTTCCCAGCTAAAACAGAGAAAAAAAGCAACGAGCAGGCGAGCTTTAAACAAACGCTTGCGATGTTAAAAGACAAGCATGCCCTTGGTTTTTCTGCTGCCATTGCGCTTTATGTGGCGACTGAAGTCGCGATCTATGTCTGGATGCCAACGTTACTTAAAACCTACCAAGGTGATTGGACGTTACTGGCGACTTATGCGTTGACTATTTTCTTTGTGCTGCGTGCTGTGGGTCGATTTATGGCTGTATGGTTGTTGAATTTATTCTCATGGCAGAGCGTGATGCTTGCACTCAGTAGCGCGATATTCTTATGTTATTTAGCAACTTACCTGTTTGGTGTAGATGCGGCTGTGTTTACATTGCCACTGAGTGGCTTATTTATGTCGATGATTTATCCGACCCTGAACTCAAAAGGGATCTCCTGTTTTGAAAAACATCAACATGGCTCTGTCGCTGGGGTGATTTTATTCTTCACCGCGTTGTCGGCAGCGGTTGCGCCTTTATTGATGGGTATCGTGAGCGATCACTTTGGTCATATTGAATATGGCTTTGCATTGGCAACCGGCTTTGCTGCATTACTTATGTTAGGCATGTTGTACAACTATTTTAAAGATCCAGCAAAAGCGCGTTTAGCTCACGCTTAACTTAAATTTAAATCAAATCCCCTTGTCAAAGTGTTCAACTGCACCAAATCTGCCAATTTGGATGCACCGAGTTGGACACTTTTTTGTTATATATAACAACCACTTAATAAACTAAGCACAATAATCGAGCACTTTTTTATTGCAAAAGATGACATTTTTGCTAACTTACTTAATCGATTAAGTAAGAAAATCCACATTCGTGGTGCCATACTTTAAATTGACAACAATGAGGCACATTATGAGAACACATAACCCCACTTGGTTTGCCCTAAGCGCTATCGCACTCGCGATCAGCACTCAAACACTGGCTGAAGAACAACAAGCAAATATCGCAAAGCCACAAAATGAATTAGAAAAAATAATTGTTACTGGTGTGCCTCAACGTCGCACCGTGATGGCATCTAGTGTGTCAGTGAGCAGCATTTCTGCAGAGCAGATCAATGTATCAACACCAAGAACCACCGCTGAAGCATTTAGAATATTACCGGGTGTGCGCTCTGAGTCGACGGGTGGCGAAGGTAATGCAAACATTGCCGTGCGTGGCCTACCAGTGGCATCAGGTGGAGCTAAGTTTTTACAGCTTCAAGAAGACGGGCTGCCGATTTTACAGTTCGGTGATATTGCATTTGGTAATGCTGATATCTTTTTACGTTTAGACAACACTGTACAATCAGTCGAGTCTATTCGTGGTGGCTCAGCGTCTACGGCGGCAAGTAATGCACCGGGCGGTATCATCAACTTTATTTCTAAAACAGGTGACAGCGAGTCAGGCAGTATCGCAACAACCTTTGGTTTAGACTATGACGAGTTCAGAACTGACTTCGAATTTGGTACTTATTTATCAGACAGTGTGCGCTTTCATATCGGTGGTTTCGTTCGCCAAGGTGAGGGGCCAAGAGATACAGGTTACACAGGCAATAAAGGCGGTCAGATCAAAGCTAATTTAACCAAAGAGTTTGATAACGGTTATGTGCGTTTGTATCTAAAGCATTTAGACGACCGTAGCACCAGCTATTTACCAATGCCAATGCGCTCAAATGGCGATTCGTTAGCCAACTTTGACGCTTTATCTGATACACCACACTCAGCGTACTTTATTAAAACACAAGGCTTAGGCGCAAATAATGAAATTCGCCAAGGCGATATGCGTGATGGTATGCATCCACAAGTAGACAGTGTGGGTGTAGAAGCCAGTTTTGATCTCAGCAATGATTGGAAAATAGAAAATCGTTTTCGTGTTGCAAGTGTGAAAGGTTCTTTTAATTCTCTTTTCCCTGCTGAAGTTGGCAGTGCATCGAACATCGCTGCAAGTATTGCTGGAGAAGGTGCCACCTTACAATATGCAAACGGTCCACAAGCAGGTTCAGCCTTTAATGACGACACATTGATGCGTATTCACACCTTTGATGTTGAAATGCGTGATTTCGGCTCAATGGTCAATGACACCAAGTTAACTAAATCATTAAGCGATGATACGTCAGTTACATTTGGTTTTTATGCATCTGAGCAAACCATTGCCATGTCTTGGCTTTGGAACTCTTATTTAATGGAGTTACAGGGCGATAATGCCGCGCTCGTTGATGTATTTGCTGCTGACGGTACTGCATATTCAGAAAACGGTTTGTACGCCTATGGCACGCCAGCATGGGGCAACTGTTGTCAGCGTAACTACGACACAGACTATTCAACGCGAGCACCTTATTTGGTGATATCTTCTCAATTTGACGATATCACCCTAGATGCAAGTGTACGTTATGACTCGGGTGAGGCCAAAGGCACGTATGCAGGTGCTGTAGTGTCACAACGAGACATTAATGGTGACGGTGTTATTTCAAAACCAGAAGAGCAAGTAGCTGGCATCGATATCGCAAACCCAAGTGCTGTGAACTATGACTGGAGCTACACCAGCTATTCAGTCGGTGCGAATTATCAAATCAACCCAACACAAGCTGTGTTTGGCCGTGTCAGTGAAGGTGCACGTGCAAATGCTGATAGATTACTGTTTGGTAAAGTAAACGCCGACGGTAGCGTGGCCAAAGAAGATGCCATTGATGAAGTAACCCAATATGAGTTTGGCTTAAAGCAACGTTTTGAAAACGGCAGTTTATTTGCAACGGCATTTTATGCTGAAACAGAAGAGCAAAACTTTGAAGCAACCAGTCAAAAATTCTTTGATCGCCAATACGAAGCAAAAGGCATTGAGCTAAATGGGGTTTACTTTGTGGGGTCATTCGACTTCAGAGGTAACATGACTTGGACGGATGCAGAAATTGCCAAAGATGCGTTAACACCTGAGGTGGTTGGTAACACGCCTCGTCGTCAAGCTGACTTTATCTACTCACTGATGGCGCGTTACAACATGGAGCAAGGTGCCGTTGGTTTAAGTTTTATCGGCACCACAGATGCGTACGCACAAGATAATAATGACTTAAAGTTCGATGGTTACACTCAGGTTAATGCATTTGCAAGCTATGACGTGACTGACAACTTATCTGTCTCACTAAACATCAACAACCTGTTTGATACGGTGGGCATAACAGAAGCCGAAGAGGGCAGCGTACCAGCTAATGACATTATTCGCGCACGAAGCATTAATGGCCGTACCACGTCGTTCACATTGAACTATCAATTCTAAACCGCATATTGAGTTGGAGTTATTATGACTGAACAAACGACCATGCAACTAACTTGCTTTGGCGAAGCATTAATGGACCTTTTACCTCACGATGGCGAAGCTTTGCTTCCCATTGTGGGTGGAGCGCCCGCCAATGCCGCTGTGGGCTTTGCCAAATTAGGTGGTCACAGTGCGTTTTTAGGTGGGCTATCGAATGATGCATTCGGGCAGACCATTGCTAAGACATTGCAACATTATGGGGTAGACACGGCACATTGCCCGGTTATCAAAGCAGCAAACACCGCGCTGGCGGTTGTTCAGCTCGATGAGCACAAAGAGCGACAATTTAGCTTTTATCGTCAACAAACGGCAGATATCAGTGTATCAATGGATGACTTTAATGAATTCAATTGGCCGCAATCAGGTATTTACCATTTTTGTTCGAATACCTTAACGGACTCGTCAATTACAGCAACGCATATGGCGCTATTAGAGCAGGCCAAAGCGCATGGGCAAATTATTAGTTTTGATGTCAATCTTAGATTAAATCTCTGGCACGATTTAGCTGATTTACCGGCTCGCGTTGAAGCCTGCTTTTCGCTGTGTGATATCTTAAAATTCAGCTTAGAAGAGCTTGCATATTTAAGCCATGCGGCGTCGCTTTCAATAGAGCAATATATTCAGCGATTATGCGCGCTGGGTGTTCAGGTGATCTTGGTGTCAGATGGTAAAAATCCGGTGCAATTGATCACACCGCAACAGACGCAGTCAATTGCAACCCCGAGCATTAACGCTGTTGATACCACAGGGGCAGGAGATAGTTTAATAAGTGGCTTTTTGTTCGCTTTAGCTCAGCAGCAATTAAAGCAATCCCAGTTGAACGCAAATCTTGAGAAGCTGATTGATGCCGCTGAGTTTGCAGTCAAGTGTGGGGCCTTTACCTGCGCAAAGCTTGGCGCAATGCCGGCACTGCCAACTTACGACGAAGTGAATTAATTACTTTCTTTGTCTATATTATTTTGATTGAAGGCCATTCGTTAAAGCGACTGGCCTTTTTTATTTTAGGTTTTTAAAGAAATAAATAGAAAAGCGATCTTCCTGTGGGCTGCGTCGTATCTTATAAGCTTTAATCAATTACTTGTATTGATTGTTGCTAAATAGCAAAAGAGTTTCACTGATTTAGCTAATTATCATTCAATAGGGAACAATATACAGTGTCCTTATCGTCTTTTTAGCAGCTTGCACAAAGGCAACAAACAACTTTATGACAACATTGAGTTAAGGTAATCATCATGAAAAAAGTACTTATTCCAGTCACTAATCACGCAACACTAGGCAGTACAGATCAAGCTAATGGTACCTATGCACCAGAGCTAACGCATGTTGTTGATGTATTAAATGCGAATAACATTGGGTTTGATATTGTCTCTATTCAAGGTGGTAAAGCACCACTGTATGGCACCGACATTGAGGGTGACGAGATAAATAATAAAGTATTAGGTGACGCGTCATTCCAAACGCAGATCAACAATACCGTGCCTGTCTCTCAGGTCAACGTAGACGATTACGATGCTATTTTCTACCCAGGTGGCTTTGGCTTACTGTCAGATTTAGCAAGCAACGAAGAAGTCGCAGCAATGGCAGCCAAGCATTATGAAGCGGGTGGGATCATTGCAGCAGTGTGTCACGGCCCAGCTGCATTATTGCCAATTACACTCAGCAATGGCGAATTGTTAATTGCCGACAAAGAAGTCACTGCATTCACCCGAGAAGAAGAAGTCGACTTTGGTACCATCAATGATATTCCTTTCTTATTAGAAGAAGCGTTGACACGAAAAGCGGCTCAATATAGCAAGGTACAACCTTGGAATGAGTTTGTCATTCAAGACGACCGTTTAGTGACAGGTCAAAACCCAGCAAGTGCCCATGCGGTAGGTGAGTTTTTGGTGAAATTGTTAGCTGAGTAATTGGCTAGCAACATCTGTTAAATAAGGAATGATTTATGATTAAAGTACATCATCTTAATCAATCGCGTTCAACCCGCGTGTTATGGCTGCTAGAAGAGTTAGGTATGGCATATGAAGTTGAGAAACACGAACGCGATGCTGCAACGCGTTTAGCGCCCGCAAGTCTAGGTAAAGTACATCCATTAAATAAAGCGCCGATCATTGAGCACAATGACATAGTGATCTGTGAATCAGGTGCAATTATGGAGTACATTCTTGACCAAGACACAGAGCAACGTTTACGCCCAGAAAAAGGCAGCAAGGCCTACTATCAATATGTAGAGTGGTCGCACTTTGCAGAAGGCTCTTTGGGCTTACCGGTGATCACAAGTTTGCTGATGCAAATGGAAGAGCGCAGTGGCACAAACCCGATGGACGGGTATATTGCTAAAGAACTAAACCTAGACTTCTCATACATAGATTCGGTACTCGCTCAGCAAACCTACTTTGCTGGTGATGAGTTCTCAGCGGCCGACATCATGATGACTATTACACTTGAAATTGCAGGTAGCTTAAACTTGCTAGAAGGTCGTGAAAATATTGCCCGTTATCTTACTAATGTACAAAGCCGAGAAGCGTATTTGAAAGCGCGTTCATTCGGTTAGAAAGTTTTATTCTTTAGATTAGAAAGCCCGTTCAATATATTGAACGGGCTTTCTATGTCGCCAATTTAACTTCTTTTAATCCAACAGAAGATGTTTGTATTTAACCTATAAACTCCCTTTGATTAACTTAATAATCTCATCGTATTGATACCGCTCTGCTAGTTGCAGTGGCGTGTCTTTTTCGTAGGTAATCAAGTTTTGCTTAGCACCGCCTTTTAGAAATACTTTTGCGGCTTCAGTGTTGCCATGCCATATTGCGTCGTGAAGCGGTGTGTAGCCGTTATTAGGGCCTTGCGCATTAAGCACCAAAGGTGCGAGTTTATCTGCTAGTAGTAATTCAACAACCTTTGGATGACCCATGTAACCGGCTTTATGAAAGGCAATTGCATTCATAGGATAACCTGGAATAGTTTGATCAGCGCCATGCTGAAGTAGAAGCTTTACGATTTTGCTGTAACCCTCACGTGCAGCAATCAGTAGTGCGGTGTGCCAATCATTTTGGCTCGAATACACAGGGCGGCGTTGATTAACATCTTGTCCGTTGCTTATCAAAACAGCGATACGTTTTACTTTCTCGTCTTCGTCTAATGCGCTATCTTCAACGATATTTAAAATTTTTTGTTTACTCAGTTGCAGCTCTAATTCAGCTCGTTTCGCTAAGAATATTGCGTTTAAATGGTTATAAAGCTCTGCTTCGTGCGGCTCAATATGCCTATCCCAGCCACCGATCATATCTTCTGCCATCGCACCAGTACGGGTTTTGAGGTTAATGTTTAGCTCGTCGTATTCAAACAAAGCTTTGATATTAGCTTCTTTGGAATACCAGGCTGCGACCATAAGAGGCGTAAAGCCAGAACGAGGTGTTTGTAAATTGATAAATGCTCCCTGTTCAATAAGATATTTTACTATCTCTGTATGGTCTGTTTGAGCTGCAATATGGAGTGGTGCATTGCCCATTTTACTGTCAAGCTGATTAATATCAGCTCCATGAGACACTAGCCTTTTAACTTTTGCTAAATCTCCTGAGATAACTGCTTGATGAAGTGCGGGCAGCGAGTTATTTTGTGCCATTGATTTTGGTGCAAGCGAAATGAAAATTAATAATGAAACAAGAAAAAGATGCTTATGCATAAATACCTCTTTTATTAGTGCCGCCGAATTGTTAAGAGCGGCAGTATACGCTAGAGATTACGTTTGCATTAGAAGGGTAATGGCTAATTAATTAATAGCGAAAGGCTAATAATGAACATATTGTCTGAAGCAGTTTTACCTTGCATAGTCAATTGAGTAGAGAAGTATAAAGTTTATGGTTAAAACTGAATATGTCGCGGTTAGCGCATCAGGTGAGCAAATTAGGCTGTGCATTGAGGTTTCACCTTCAGAGCCTGATCCATTACCTGGTGGCGATTTTCGTTGTAGGGTTCGAATTAATGCATTTGACATAGATGAGTTTGCATATGGTGTCGATGCGCTACAAGCTTATTGCTTAAGCGTTAAATTACTTAAAATACGATTAGACGAAAAGCAACAACAAGGTTGGCAGTTTTACTTTCCGGGTCACCTTGACCATGCTATAGACTTTAATGAGGGTTACTTTTAGGTTTGAGTCACTAAATGTTTATATAAGATTATGAAAGATCTCTTATCAATTCGCTCTTATAGCACTCGCCCGACAGAGCATGCGCATAGCTATAACCAACTAGTATTGCCACTGCAGGGTATGATTAATATTCGAGTTGGGACGTTTAATGGCAAAGTGTCACCCAGGGAGTGTGTTATTGTGCGCTCAAATGAGATGCACCTCTTTACCGCAGAGAAAGAGGCGCGATTTATTGTCGCCGACTTGAAAAAACTACCAGATCTTATCGAAGATAGTCCCCATATCGTATTCGAAATCAGCAAACCGCTCTCACAATATTTGCTATTTATTGAAAGCCAGTTAGAGAATGAGCTTAGTACTGCCATAGAGCAAGCGATGTTAAACACTTTTAAGCTGCTGCTTTGTGAGCAACGTTTAACGCCTAAATTAGACATCAGGATAAACAATGCCTTGCTCTACATAGAACAAAATATGTCTGAGCCAATCATAATCTCAG
This sequence comes from Pseudoalteromonas phenolica, assembly GCF_001444405.1. NCBI lineage: Bacteria > Pseudomonadati > Pseudomonadota > Gammaproteobacteria > Alteromonadales > Pseudoalteromonadaceae > Pseudoalteromonas > Pseudoalteromonas phenolica. Next base: position 2,520,519 of record NZ_CP013187.1, on the reverse strand, counting down.
ACTTAGCTAAGGTCGCTTGCCTGAGTCCAACCCAATTCAAAAAGAACTTTAAAAAGCAGCTAGGTATCACTGTACTGGAGTACATAACCAGTTTAAGAATGAAGAAAGCCCAAGCACTACTGACGCACACCGATTACCCACTGCAAATAATCGCTGAACAAGTTGGTTACACTAGTTTGTCTGCTTTTAGTCGCAAGTTTTCTCAATTCTTTGGTTTATCACCAACCAAGTTTAAGCAGTAAATAACCTAAGCTCAGGTTAAATAGCGTCTTTGGAGTGAACTAAAGCGTCTGAATTGTCAAAACATACAGTCTTTTAAAGTTTATTTTCTTATCCATCAATGTTTTTGAAATAGACAAAATAAATGAATGACACTCAATACTTTAAAGGGGTAGCAGCTATCGTTTTTGCCAGCTTAGTGTGGGGCACAACAGGAACAGCTGCGAGTTTATCTGCAAATATCAGTGCATTTTCCATAGGTGCATTTTCAATGGGTGGTGCTGGCTTACTGTTTATCCTTGCTAACTTAAGAAAACTTCTCTTTTATCACAAAAAGTTTATTGAAAACTCGAAGCTTGTGCTTTTCGGTGGACTGTCTGTTGCCATATATCCATTAGCATTTTATTCCTCGATGTCCTTCTCTGGAGTTGCGGTGGGAACGATTGTTTCTATCGCCAGTGCGCCGTTATTTACCGTTATATTTGAGCGTTTTTCTGGTCAAGCAAGTGTATCGCTGCGCTGGTGGTTAAGTTTTATTTTAGGTGTAGCTGGAGTGTCACTTTTAGTAATTGGAAAACAACACGGCAACACTAGTGCACTGATAAGTTTAAATGACCAATTTGGTGTGATATTGGGATGCATCGCAGGTTTGACTTATGCCTGTTATACCTGTGCGATTAAAAGGCTAATTGGGCATGAGATTGACTCACAGACTGCAATGTCTGGGCTATTTGGGCTTGCAGCATTAATATTACTCCCTGCTGCCTTAGTTTGGGGTGACAACCTATTCGCAACAGTGACCAATACGGCGGTGTCTCTTTATATGGTAATTGTACCTATGTTCTGTGGGTATTTATTGTTCTCTTATGGGCTAAAAAATGTCAATGCCAGTGATGCAACATTAATCACCTTACTTGAACCACTCATCGCCACACTGTTAGCAATTGGTTTTTTGGGAGAGCGATTTAGTCTAGTTGGATTAATTGGTGCGGTTTTATTATTAATAAGCTTACTTACAAATTCGATAAAACAAGGAAAAAGTTTGGCTTACCAAGCAAAAAAGCAGTTTAACTAAGGTACGAGTTTACATAAGCGTATGGGCATGCAAATATGGGTACAAATGTAATGAGGGCAATCCACACTACTCATTGAACCAACTTGTTTGACGAAAATTTCAAGGAAGAATATGTTAAATTTCAAAAAGATAAGCACTTTTACCGCCTCAATCGCATGCTCTTTGTTTGCAGCATTTTTACTTTATCCTGAATTCCCCTTTAGTTTATTTGGCATAGAGCAAAGCAGCTCAGCACTTTTTGTTGGTCGAAGAATGGCAATGTTGTTTTTGGGATTAGCCATATTGCTATGGGTAGGCCGAAATGCTGAGCATTCAGAATCACGACAAGCAATATGCCTGAGCGTTGCCGTTTCGATGTGTGCACTTGCTGGGTTGGGGGTTTTTGAGTTTCAACAGGGGCTAGCAGGGCCAGGCATTTTGCTGGCGGTGATGATTGAATTGGCTATCGCCTTTTTATATCTAAAGGTATGGCTTAGTCATAAACAAGTGGCAGTTGATTTAATAAAAGGAGCTTAAATGACAGTCTTAAAATTAATTTTTACTTTATTTGTATGTACTTTTGTTTCGAGCACTTTTGCTACAAGTGCACTCGCAACTGAAGTGACACGAACAGAGCTAGAGCAAAAAAATTTAGATAAAGCTCTATATTGCATGGAAATCCTAGAGAATCGAAACGATCTTAAGCCCGCCAAACGCCTTGAGATTTTGAAAGCAGATTGTATTGTTGAAAACTATATTCAGCACTCGCCCCATGTGCCCGATGGTCGAGAAGCATTGTTAGCAATTTTTGCTAAGCGCTATAAAAAATTTCCGCAGTTATCAATGTCAGTAAAGCGTGCCGCATCAGAGGGCGATTTAGTTTGGTTGCATCTTCATGTAAAACGCACGCCTGATTCACTTGGCTCAGCAATTATGCATGTGTTTCGCATGGAAAATGGCAAGTTTGCAGAGCATTGGGGTGTGAGCCAACGCGTACCTGAAACTTCTAAAAATAATAATACGATGTTCTAGCTTCAATTAAGATTTGTTATTAATTTAAAAGTACGGCTAAATTGGGGAAGAGCTTAATTATTAACTTGATAAAAATAATAAGGAAACGGTATGTGGGAGCTGGTGTCATTTATGTTAGGTCTTGCGGTCTTCATGTTCATTATTAATTATATGTTCGAACCGCAGAAGATAATTGAAGATTTGAAGTCGATGAAAGGCTCAAATACAAAAATTGAAGCGCTTGAAAAAAGAGTCGAAGAGTTGGAGAGTACAGTTCAAGCCTTAAAACAAAAAGAGTTATAATAGAAAAAATTTAGCTGAGTAAACTCGTTATAGAATAAACTCAGTGTGAATAAGTCACTCAATAGCAAAAAACATAGAGGTAAAATGGCTGTTTTAGAGATTCTAAAAGCTCCAAATGAAAAATTGAAAGTCGTTGCTGAGCAAGTAACTGACTTTGAAAGTGTGCAAACTTTGATTGATGACATGCTGGATACCATGTACAACACCGACGATGGCATTGGTCTGGCAGCGACCCAAGTTGGCCGTAAAGAAGCCATCATCATCATAGATATTTCTGAACAAAGAAATGAACCGTTAATATTGATTAACCCAGAAGTGGTGAGTGGGTCTAACAAAGAGATGGGTCAAGAAGGCTGTTTGTCGGTGCCGGGATATTATGCTGATGTAGAACGTTTTACCTCTGTGCAAGTAAAAGGGTTAGACAGAACAGGTAAAGAAGTGTTTGTTGAAAGTGATGACTTTTTAGCAATTGTGCTACAGCACGAAATTGACCATTTGAAAGGTAAGCTGTTCATTGATTACTTGTCGCCTTTAAAGCAAAAAATGGCGATGAAAAAGGTTAAGAAAGCGATTAAAGCAGCTTAATCGCTTTTGGTAAATTAGCTAGAAATATAGCCTGTTATGCTAGCAAGCTTGAGTACTTGAAGCCTTGATGTTCACTGAACATCAAGGCCTTTTTCTTAGTAAGCCACACCCATTCTTTTGTTGATGTGCGCTGCTTTTTCAATTTCATCTACGAATGCGACGGCATAGTCGGCGACTGAAATACGGCTATTTCCTTGCTCATCGGTAATAAGTTGCTCAGCACCAGTACGATATTGGTTTAACTTATCACCCGGGAAAATCTCAGCAGCAGGGCTAATAAACGTCCAGTTTAATGGGCTACTAGAGTGTTTAAACACGTCAAGTGCTTCACCTTGCGCAATGGCCTCATCTTTATACTCAGCAGGAAATTCAGGGGTATCGATTAACTTTAAGTTTGGTGCCACTTCTAGCGAGCCTGCACCACCGACCCATAGCAAACGTTCAATGCTGGTGTTTGGTAACTCATTGAGTAATCGCTTAGCGGTATTTTTTACAATCTCGTGATTGCCCAAAGCTCGGCCGCCAATGGCCGCAACAAACACTGTTTCATCACTGATTAAAGCGCTTAAGTTATCTGATGCGTCATTTAAGTCGAATGACTTTACGGTGACGTTAGGTACGTCGTATTTATCATGTGCTCGAACTAGCGCTGTGATCTCATGACCTCTTGATTTTGCTTCTGCCACGATATGAGAGCCTATCCAACCTGATGCGCCTAATACGATTAGTTTCATAATATTTTCCTCTTGGGTAAGTGTTTTGAGTTGTGTCTAGGTTAGAAGAAAACTAAGATGAAATAATCGAGCGAAAATGAAATAGATTGTTTCTCATTTTCTATCTAATGATGGGGCTAAATTTTTAATATGGATCGTATTACTGCCATTAAAAGCTTTGTTGAAGTGGCGCATTTATCTAGCTTTACGAAAGCCGCTGAACGTCTTGATTTAAGTCGTCTTCAAGTAACACGTCATGTGCAAGAGTTAGAGCAATGGCTAGAACAAAGGTTATTGCATCGTACCACCAGAAAGGTGAGCTTAACCCAGCATGGAGAGCAAGCTCTACATAGGTTTGAGCGAATTCTCGATGAAACCAGCGCTTTAATTGCTGAGAGTACCGAAGGCAGGCAAACATTATCGGGTACGGTTCGCATTTCGAGTCCTATCGGTTTTGCCCAAAATATGTTGGTCAATGCCGCCAGTCAATTCATAGCGCAGCATCCAAACGTTAAAATTGATATTCATGCCAGTGATAGTTTTTCGAATTTAGTTGAACAGCGCATAGATATTGCGCTCAGATATACCAACACGCCCGATGAAAACTTGATTGCCAGACGACTGATGGTGATAGGCGCGTGTGTTTGTGCATCTCCAGAGTATTTGGAAAAACATAGAGCCCCCGAAAAACCTGAGGCGCTTGTAGAGCACCCTTGTTTAGTACATTTGTCACATGATAAATGGCGATTTATAAAAGCAGAGCAAAGTGTAGAGGTGAAAGTCAGCGGGCCATTAGTTTGTAATGATGTACCTACACTTGTGCAAGCTGCAATGAATGGTACGGGCATCGCGTGGCTGCCTTATGATATTGCCCGCAGCTACATAACAGAGAAAAAGCTCGTGCCTATTTTGCAAGATTATAAAATTGAGAATAATCAACTTTGGGCGGTGTACTTATCGAGAAGCTACCAATCGCCAGTTGTGCGTGCTTTTATCGATTTTGTCGCTGAGCTTTGGCAAGAGGACATAGTGCCATTCAATTAATTATCAAAAAAATGTTGAAACTGTTTTCGTGACTACAGGGCTAAAACAGTTTAATGCAAACCTTTAAAATCGTGTTCTATCGACAATCGATGAGTCACAATATTTATGCGTCATGTAGTTAAAACCCTTGTTATAGTCACATTCTTTCTCACTTTTATATCAACAAACGCTTTCACTGCAGAGCTCAAAGTAATTAAAGCGCAATCAGTAGAATGGGGCTATCTGAACCCACTTCGAGGTGCCAAGAGCCCGGGAGCTGCAGAGCTGTGGGGGGACAGAACAAAAAATAACGCGACAGGTATGCTTGTTCGATTTAAAAAAGGCTTTTCGTCACCTCCGCATATCCACAATATCTCTTACCGTGGCATTGTGATCAAAGGGTTAATACATAATGCAGATCCAAATGCAGAACATTTATGGATGCCTTCAACTTCATATTGGACGCAACCTGCGGGTGGCAATCACATTACCGCAGCAAACGGTGATGAAAATCTCATTTATTTGGAAATAGATAGTGGTCCTTATTTGGTTAAGCCAAGTGAAAAGCAGTTCAATAATCAGGAGTATCCACTCAACTTTCATGCTGATAATTTGGTGTGGCAAAGTGCAGATGAACTGACAGCGTTGAAAACAAGGCAAGCTATGTTTTTAGCACCTTTATGGCAGTCAAATGATGGCAGAACAAAAGGGCAGCTATTAAAGTTACCCGCTGATTTCAGCGGTAATGTGCATGTTATGTCAGAAGAGTTTAAAGCTGTGATCATTCAAGGTGCTGTAAACCTTGCTAGTTCAAAGGACAATGATTTATTAGAAGCTGGGAGTTATATAGAGTTAAACGGAGTTGGTAAATTTAACCTTTCTTCGTCACAACCTGCAATTTTATATATTCGTTCAAATGGTGAGTTTGACGTAAGGGATTAACCGCCTTTTAGAGCATGAATAAGAGACTATTCATGCTCTTTTAAATGAGCACTCAAGAAATCAATAAAAGCCCCAATCTTGTGAGGAATGTAATTGCTATTTTTATAAACTGCATACATTGGCAGCGAAAAAGCCTGCTTTTGAGGTAAAATTTCAACAAGTTCACCATTTTCAAAATACTCTGCGACCATCCATTTGGGCATAGCAGCTATGCCAGCCCCTAACCGTGCCATTTTCACTATCATGTCTGGGCTATCGCTTTTTATCACTTCGTTTACTTGTACTTTTCTGCCTTCAAAACTCCAGATATTAGAGGGACGCATTAAAGAGTAGGTAATGCATTGATGATTGCGTAATTGAGACGGATTTTGAGGTATGCCATTTTCAGCTAGATAACAGGGAGAGGCGAAGTAACATAATGAGTGCTCGATTAATTTTTTTGCTTTTAAGTTTGAGTCTTCAAGGTGAGCAGCCCTGATCGCAATATCAATATTGTCTTTGAATAAATCAGCGTGTTGATCATTCACTGAGATATCAAGTTCGAGCCCGGGGTGGAGTGCCATAAAGTGTTTCAAGGGCTCAGCGAGACGCTTTGTGGCAAACGCCGAGGGAGCAGAAATTCGCAGCTTGCCAACGACTTTAGATTGCTCGTTACGGATCTGGTGCTCAGTTAACGACAGTTTCTCAAGCACTTCTTGACTACAAGCTAAATATTCACTCCCAGCATCTGTAAGTGTGATCTTTCTAGGTGTTCGGTTAAATAAAGTAAAGCCCAAGTCTTGTTCAAGCCAGGCAATGCGCTTACTGACTGCGCCTTGAGTCATGTTTAATTCGTCTGCGGTTGCCGTAAAACTACCCAAACGTGCTGCGGTGGCAAACACCGAAAGGCATGTGAGTTTATCCATTATGCATTCCTATTTGGAATATCAATTATGTAATTAATAGCATTTATAGATAATTTTAGGAATGCTTAAATAGCACCAGTATTAAATACGGAGTTTAAACATGACGATTATTTCATTGGTGTTATTCGCGTTCTTTTCATTTGCAAGTTCAATTAAATTAACGGGGTGGCAGAAGACGATTTTTCAGATCCAGTTAGGTTTTTTCAAAAACTATGGCTTGAATCGTACCCATATGTTCTTAATTGGGTTGATAGAAAGCGCATCAGGACTGTGTTTGTTGTTATCAGTATTAACAGGTAACAGCTTACTCAATGCGTTCGGTGCAATTGGTATTTTATTTACATCAATAGGCGCTATTTTCTTTCATCTACGTTTTGACACACTAAAAGATGCGCTGCCTGCAATAGTCACTTTGTCTTTATCGGGAGCTTTACTTTTTAGTAATCAATATGTGTATAACGCCATATAACACCTATCGAAAAACTTAATCACTGAGCAATTTATATTTCAAAAATAAGTCGCTGATCCTGCGAGTTAACAGGCTTTGCTCAGTGTTTGGCACATGGTGTAAGTGCATCGATAAATATTCCTCAGTAGGATATATCTTTAAAAGAGCTTTATTTATTTCAGCGATGATTTTTTCAGACCTTGGTGTGCTGCTGCACGCAATATGGCCCGCAATAAAAAGAGGGTGTCTTGCTATGGCTACAGACGCAATATTACTCTGGTTATCAGAGTAATATTGCTTAAAAATGGTGGGGTATGAAATTAAAAAGTCTACGCGATGGCGCTGAAATAATTTGATCATGGCTTCATAGGCGTCGCTACCTGCACGAAACAAAATGTTCTCTTGATTTAGCTTAGTTAGTTGTTGATCAAGGTTTTTGCCATAAGAGCGGCCGGTTTCAATAGCAATATTTGCGGAAGTGTAATGTCCAAAAAGCTTGTTTAAATTAATGAGCTCTCCAGTCTGCGTGATCATACTATCAAGTAATGGAGTTCGATCTTTGAAGTAGTAAAGGCGATGACTAGGATATAAATGAACAGGATAAGAGTACAGGTTATAAAGAAGACGTTCTTCTGTTTTTATACGGTTTACTGCACAAATGGTTTTGTTTTGCCTGAGAAGCGAATCTATACGTGCAGTCGGTGCTATTTTTAGTTCAAACTCTACGTCCACTAAATTTTGCAATAATAATCGATATGAATCGCTGGCAATATCGTAGCGGCCATCTTTAAAAAAGAGTTCTAGATCTTTTGGGTCGTCACTTAAAAGTGTAATCGGCTTAGCTTCAACACTCATCGACAATAATATTAAAAGGCACAGCGAGAGAAAATACTTCATAAACACCACTTGAAGTTGATTTATTCCATTATAGCCAATAAACACAATAACTGATGGAGAGTTTTAAAACACGCTAAAAGTGGTAGGTGGTGTATTTGCACTAACGTCATATTCTAATTTTTGTTATTTAAAATCATGTGGTTGTAGATTGAGCCCGTAGAATAAAGAAGAGGCATAAACTTGAATAGATAAATTTAAAATTTCTCTCTTGAACTTTTTTAGTTTGCCCATATCAAAAAATGCGATTCGTTCTTTACTTTGTTTTGGGGACAAACCCAGCAACTATGGAGATAATAACAATGTATTTTTCGATAACGTCTCGAGCACTCTTTTCAAATAAAAATCTATTTATAAACAACTAGAAACTAAGCTGAGCTTTGGTTAAGAGATTTACTGACATAGCGATATTTAATCGATAAGCGTCATTTAAGTCTGCAGCCGGAAACTTTTAGGGATAACACCGCTCACGCGTCCTGCTATCGCCAAGGTACCTACTTCCATGTAGGCAAGGCGAATTTGCGCGTCAATAGCAGGCCTATTGCAAGTAAATTTAACGCAGTTAGCGTTGAAAGTAGCCGCTGCAGATAAATTTATTATCCAGAGTTCAGGTTAATTTAGCTTAATTCGGAGACTTCCATGTTAGAGGTGAGTAATTTAACTCGCAGCTATGGCAGTTTTAAAGCTGTAGATTCTGTGAGTTTTAAAATCCAAAAAGGTGAAATTATCGGGCTGCTTGGGCACAACGGCGCGGGTAAAACCACCATAATGAAAATGATCAGTGGCTATCTCGAAGCTGACATCGGTGATGTTAGCTTAGATGGCGTAACGCTTTCTAAAGACCCTAAAAAACTTCAAAGCCAACTTGGTTATTTACCAGAAAGTTTACCCGTCTACCCAGAAATGAGCGTGGCCGAGTACCTAGATTACGCCGCTGATTTAAAAGGGTTAAAGGGCAACACTAAAGTAGCCGAAATCAAACGTGCCATCAAAGCCACTGACTTATCGGCAAAATTGTTAGCCCCCATCGAAACTTTATCACGTGGTTATAAGCAGCGTGTGGGTGTGGCACAGGCAATTTTAGGGCAACCAAAACTATTGATTTTGGATGAGCCAACCAATGGCCTCGACCCAGAGCAAACACAACATATGCGTGAGCTGATTAGAGACATCGCTAAAAAAGCCACGGTGATTTTATCGACCCATATTATGCAAGAGGTGAATGCTTTGTGTGATCGCGTGTTGATCTTGAAATCGGGGCAACTGGTCCTCGATGAACAACTCGAAGCATTGCAGCACAGCAAACAGCTGGTGGTCGAAAGCGACTTAGCAGAAGTGAAAAAGCTCACAGACATTAAAGGCATTTTTGCTGTTGAACACGAGCCACAAAAATTTATCGTGAGCTTAGAAGACTTGGCGAACATGCAGCAAGTAGCAGCCACTATCAGCAAAACCATTATTGAAAGTGGCGCGCAATTGTTTGCCATTTACCCGCAAAAACGTGACCTAGAAACCGTCTTTAACCAAATCAATAACGACGAATTTGTCGCGACCACGAATAACACTAAGGGAGGAGCCGTGCATGCAGCCTAGTCAATCTGCGCAGTTTAATGCTGTTCGTATTGCGCAAAAAGAAATCGCGCTATTTTTCTCATCGCCCATTGCTTACTTGTTCATTGGCGCATTTGTGGGGTTAACCTTATTTATCTTCTTTTGGGCTGAGGCATTTTTCTCTCGTAACATTGCCGATGTGCGCCCGATGTTTGAGTGGATGCCCATTCTATTGATCTTCTTATCGGCAACCTTAACCATGAAGCTCTGGAGTGAAGAACGACGTAGCGGCACCATCGAATACGTGCATACCTTATCGGTGCCACTGTGGCACTTTGTATTGGGCAAGTTTTTAGGTTGTTTGGCACTGCTGGCGATAGCGTTAGTGATCACACTGCCTTTGCCGATCACCGTTAGCTTTTTAGGCGAGTTAGACTGGGGCCCCGTTATTTCGGGTTATTTGGCAGTGTTGTTATTGGGTAGCGCCTATATTGCCATTGGTTTAGCGATATCAGCGCGCAGTGACAATCAAATAGTCAGTTTGATCACCGCATGTGTGATTGGCGGACTTTTTTACTTTATTGGTACCGCTGCAATCACTGACTTTTTCTCTCATGAAGGGGCTGAATTTTTAAGACAACTCGGCACTGGCGCGCGTTTTGACGACATCACCCGTGGTGTCATTGATGTGCGAGACTTGGTCTATTATGTGTCGTTAACTTTGGTGTTCTTGGCTTTAAACACTTACTTTTTAGAGCAAGAGCGCTGGGCGAAAAACGACAACAAAGCAAATACACAATCAAGTCATCATAAAACCTGGCAGCTAGTAACAGGCTTGCTGGTGGTAAATTTACTCACAGCTAATGTTTGGCTTAGTCAGTTACCACAACTGCGCTTAGACACAACTGCAGGCAAACAATACTCGATTTCTGAGGCGACAGAGTCTTATTTGGCGCAATTACAAGAGCCTATGTTGATCCGAGGATATTTCAGTAATAAAACCCACCCGTTACTTGCGCCACTGGTGCCACAAGTGAAAGACTTATTACAAGAGTACGAAGTTGTTGCCGATGGCAGAGTGCGCGTAGAATTTATTGATCCGCAAATGCACCCTGAGCTTGAAGAAGAAGCCAACACCCAATTTGGCATTAAACCAATGCCGTTTCAGGTTGCCGACCGTTATCAAGCTTCCATTGTCAGCTCTTATTTTAATATTCTGGTGCAATACGGTGACGAGCATCAAGTACTAGGGTTTAGAGACTTAATCGAAGTTAATGCTCGTGCCGAGTCAGATGTTGAAGTGCTGTTACGTAACCCTGAACATGACATTACCCGCGCGATTAAAACCGTACTGCAAAACTATCAAAGCGGCGGTAACTTATTCGACACTGTGAAGCAAACACTGACGTTTAATGCCTATGTGTCGGCAAATGATAAACTGCCTGAGCAGTTACAAACCTTAAAGCAGGGCATTGAAAAGCATTTAAATGATGTACAAGCTAAGTCTTACGACAAGTTGGCTGTTAATTTTATTGAGCCAGAAGCCGAAGGCGGTAAAGTTGCAACTCAAATAGCCGAAGACTATGGTTTTGAGCCAATGGCAACCAGCTTTTTCTCAGATCAAACCTTCTACTTTTATCTGACTTTAGCGGGCGAAGATCAAATTGTACAAATTCCACTGGATGACTTTAGTGACGCAAGCTTTGAGCGCAACCTCGATGCGGCAATCAAGCGTTTTGCCTCTGGATTCACTAAAAACTTAGCGCTGGTAAAACCCGCCTCAGCCCCGAGCTATGGCTACGGCATGCCAAGCAGCAGCTTTAGAGAGCTAGAGCGCATGTTAGGCAGTGAGCTGAACATCATCAATGAAGATTTAACCGATGGCAGTGTTTCGGGTGAAGCCGACATTCTAATGCTCGTCGCGCCTAAATCACTGGATGAAAAACAGTTATTTGCTGTAGACCAATTCTTAATGAAAGGCGGAACGGTGATCGCAGCGACGTCGCCTTACAGCATCAACCTTGCCGGTGGCAGTTTGAATATGACCTCAGTCGACAGTGGGCTGACAGACTGGTTGGCACATCATGGTTTAAACATTGAAAACAGCCTAGTGATGGATGCTACAAATGCGGCATTCCCAATTCCAGTAACCCGTAATGTCGGTGGTTTCCAGCTGCAAGAAATGCGTATGTTGGATTACCCTTATTTTGCAGATATACGCGATGGGTTAAATCAAGACAATTTAATCACTTCTGAGCTACCGCAGCTGACCATGGCTTGGTCGTCGCCCATTACCCTTGCAGAGAATAAAGGCAATGTGACTTTCACTAAATTGATTGAAAGCTCTGATAAAGCGTGGACGTCATCGTCTCTTGATGTGATGCCGCAGCTAAACGCGCAAGGCGAGGCGAGTTATCTCTCAGAAGGTGACACCGCGAAGCAGTTAATGGGTGTGATGGCACAAGGTAAATTTACCTCATACTTTGCAGATAAAAGCTCTCCGCTTTTAGGTGCAAAAGAGTCCAATTCTCAAAGCGATGCATCGGCTGACAACGTTGAGAATGAGTCTGAAAACAGTGAAGCCCAGAGCGACACACAGTTTGATGTCAGCAGTGTGATTAAGCACGCGCCAGACAGTGCACGCATTATCTTGTTCAGCTCAAATGATTTTGTACAAGACCAAGTGTTGCAACTGACCGCAGGCGTATCGCAAAGCGATTATTTAAATAGTTTGCAGCTAATGATGAACGCCGTAGATTGGTCGCTGGAAGATCGAGCGCTCATGAGCATTCGCGCGCGCGGCAATTTCAACCGCACCCTACCACCAATGGAGCATGACCAACAGCTTATTTGGGAATACGGAAACTATGCGCTGGCCTTCGCATTGTTAATGGGCTTAGCCCTTTCTGATCGTCAACGTAGAAAGCGCAAGCAGCGTGAGTATTTAACTTGGATTTCGCAATAGGAGTGAAACCATGAATAAAGCAGTAACTATTTTATCTGTTGCCCTAGGCGCACAAGTGATTCTAGCTGGCTCACTATTTTATAGCGGTCAAAATAGCTTTGAGACGCAAGCGCCAGTGTCATTGTTAAGTCTAGAGCAACATGCCATCACCGAAATTACCTTGCAAGAAGGTGATAATGATAAGCCGCTTACATTGGTAAAAAACGGTGAAAGTTGGCATTTGGCTGAATATCCAAACTTGCCTTTACTTGATTATAAAGTGTCAGCTCTGACCGACACTTTAATCAACAGCAAGGTGAATTGGCCTGTATCAAGCTCACAAGCCAGTCATGAACGCTTTAAAGTGGCCGATGACAACTTTGAAAAACGTATCACTTACAAGCTAGGTGATGATGAAGTTGACATACTATTAGGTGAGTCACCCAGCTTTAAAAAGCTCTACGCGCGTAATGGCGACAATAATGATGTGTTCACCATAGAGTTCAGCGGCTATCAGCTGAGTGTTGATAAAAATGATTGGTTGAATAAGTCGTTGTTGTCGGTAAAAGATATCAGCGAAATCAGCCAAGCAGGATTAGCATTTGAAAAAGCCCAAGTAAAGCAAGACGCTGACCTAGACGAGCGCACAGAGTCAGTTAAAAACACAAGTGCAGATAAAAGCGCTGTTTTACCAGATATCATTAAGGCAAACGCCAGCTCAAAGACCCGTGTTGAAACCATATGGCAAGTAAAAGCGCCTGCAAAATTGCCTGAAGGTCAGACACTCGACACCGAGCGTATTGATGAGCTGCTTGAGCAATTTTCTAGCTTAACGGTGACGGCAATCGCCGAGCAAGAAATCGCTTTTTCAGAGATTGAAAAGCTCAGCGTGAAAGATGCCGACGGAAAGCAGTTCGACTTTGAGTTTGCTGAACATGAAGACAGCTATTATGTAAAACGCAGTGACTTTGCACCTTGGTTTAGCCTTGGCAAAGCGCAGTTTGACAACCTAGCTAATATTAAAGCCAATGATTTTTTCATTACCCCAGATGATGACGAAAATTCGCAGCAATTGAGTAATGAAACAAATCAACAAACGGACACTGAAACATCAGATTAATTCGCCGTAGCTCTACTCCAAAGTAGGCAAAGGTGCGACCTCAAAGGGTTGCACCTTTTTTATTTTGCGCGATATAAAATCATGCCTACCACTCAGAGCAAGCCTTGTAGGCGTTGGTTTATCCAACGCTTCTAAATCTTTTATATCACCTTTCTATAATAACGCCGCTTGTTTCACTACAATCGCATGACGCTTTGCCAATCGTAAATGATCTTTATCGTAACCACCACCGATCACAGTAGCCACTGGCACGCCTTTGCTTTGGCAGGTTTTAAGCACTAACGCATCACGCTTTTCTAATCCTTGCCATGAAATATTGAGCTTACCTAGGGTATCTTGCTCCCATACATCAACGCCTGCATCGTACAGCACCAAGTCGGGATTTAGATCGTCAATCAGCCCCGTTAAGGTTTCTTGCACAATATTTAAATATGCAGCGTCTTCTAAATGATTTTCAAGACCGATATCTAAATCACTGTCGTGTTTTCTAAACGGAAAGTTCTTCTCGCAATGAATAGAGCAGGTAAACACGTATGGGTTGTGTTTTAACATGGCGGCGGTGCCATCGCCTTGGTGCACGTCTAAATCAAAAATCAGTACATTATTCACTTTGCCTTGCTGAATAAGCGTTATCGAAGTAAATGCAAGGTCGTTTACCATGCAATAGCCTGAGCCAAAATCATAATGCGCATGGTGGGTGCCACCAGCAAGGTGACAGGCAACCCCATGTTGAAGGGCTAATTCTGCGGTTTTTAACGTACCAAGTGGTGCGGTAAAAGTACGCGCCATTAATTGCTCTGACCAAGGTAAGCCAATCCGACGCATGGTTTTGTCATCGAGCTGGTTACGCCATAGATCCCAAATATAGTCTTCGCAATGCACCAGCTCAAGTGGTGTAGGTGAGCCAAGTTCTGGTTGAACTAGGTTGTCACCAATTAAGCCCATGCTTTTTACTTCATTAAATAAATTAGCGAATTTACTCATCACAAAGCGGTGTTTCGGATCAAAACTAAACGAGTAATTTGGATGATAAACAAGCGGTAAACGGGTGTTGAGCGGGCTATGATTTGAGAGCATTAAAGACGGTACTTAGTTTAAATTGCGATAATTTTAACTGATATACGTATTAGGTAATAGTTGAGATTATTATCTGCACCTACAGGTATTTTTATCGCATGGTTTATGCAATCATGTTGGTCTTATTTTTCAAAGTGGTAAAGACAAATGGAACTGAATTTCTCTGACTTTTCTGGCAATCAAATCTATCACTTAATGACGCAAACCATTATCCCGCGTCCTATTGCTTGGGTGTTAACTGACTCGGGCGAGCAAAGCTACAATCTCGCGCCATTTTCTTACTTCACAGCGGTGTCGAGTGCGCCGCCTCTAATGATGTTTTCGGCTGGCAAAAAGCCAACAGGCGAGATTAAAGACACAGTTAAAAACGTGATAAATTCCAAACAATGCGTTATTCATATTGCCTCAGAGCAAGATGCCGATTTAGTCACCGCTACGGCTGCAACACTGGATCATGGTGAATCTGAAGTCAATGCCAACGACATTGAACTGGTGGAGTTCGAAGGTTGTGATCTACCTCGCATTAAAAACTGCCATATCGCTTATGGTTGTGAGTTATATGAGGTGCAACAAATGGGCGAAGCGCCGCAGTCGTTAGTGTTTGTGAAAGTAAAAACCTTATATGTGAATGATGAAGTCATTTCTTTGGATGCAAAGCAACGTTTAAAAATTCATGCCGATAAAGTCGCACCGCTGGCGCGTTTAGGCGGTGGGGAATACTCGGGCATTACAGCCCCCTTTGCGATGGCTAGACCGAAATAAGCAAAGTCTAAGTAAAACAAAACTAATTCGAGTTATTAGAATAAACAAGCGCAGCATCATGCTGCGCTTTTTTGTTGGAAGAGTTTTTTGTTTAGAGAGCTGGTATTCAAGCTGCTTGAGGTTTTAACGCTTTTTGCATTTGTAAGTTGGCCCATCTCTTTTCAAGGACCAAGATGGTAAATAAATAACACAGCACCACGATGATTGGTTGTAATACAAAGCTGTTCTCTGGACTGATGATAAATGCAGCGGTACATAAAACAGTTCTGACAATCGCGTGCGCTACACATACCTTAATCTTACAAATTGCACCATGTACTAACCACATTAAACCCGACTGTACAGCAATCGCAAATGGCAGGGCGTAAGGGTTTTGCATTGCAAAGGTAATGCTGATTGAAAAGGTCAAAAATGTCATCGCAACCGCGGCTAAAAAGATGGTATCGAACGGGTTACGCTCAGTGCCTTTTTTAAACTGTACGTCTTCACCAGTTAACTTCGCGAGACCTAACCCCAAATACACAATTGAACCTGTACCAATATAAATCGCCCAAGTTTGCATGTGTAACGTCAAAGTCATACCGGTAAAAATCAGTAAGCTCCACACAATCATGCCGGCCAGTGGTACAGCCAAAAAGCGTCGGTTTTTATAGTTTTGTAAATGTGTTTCTAGGTTAATGGTGTTCATGGCAATCTCCGTCTGTTGATGGAGTAAGTATGGCTAGAAGGTATGGCGTTTATCAGTGAGCTTTGTCACGAACTCAGATGACAAATGTCATTGCTTTAGTTCATGAGCGTGATTGAATGCTCGTATTTTGTAGGATTTAAATTAAAATGAACTCTGTTTACTTATCGTGGTAGTATCAATAAATAATAAAAACTTTAAAGGAAATATAAGGTTATGAAATTAATTTGCACTTTATTATCTTCTGCCATACTGTTTGGGTCTTCATCTTTATCAACGTCAGCTTTTGCGGCTTCAAGCACTTTAGAAGCAGCAAAAAGTGTCACAGACATTGTCGATATTCAGCTCAAAGCCTACAACAATCGTGATATTGACGCATTCTTAGCAACCTACCACAAAGACGTCGAGATTCACTATTTTCCAGAAGGTCTTAAATACAAAGGCATTGATAAATTGAAAGAAGAATACGAGTTGATGTTCAACAGAGTAAGCTATTTAAATGCAAAAATCACAAATCGCGAAATTCAAGGTCGTTTTGTTGTCGATACCGAAGAAGTGACAGCAAAGTTTATGTATCAAGGTAAAGAGCACGAAAATAAGTTTAAAGCGATCGCCACCTACGAAGTTGAAGATGGTTTGATAAAACGGGTGCTGTTTTTGAAATGACAGACAGTAATTTGAACCCAAATATATATTTTGAATTAAAAATAGGACCAGCTTTAGATGAGCTTTTACCTATATTTCCGATTGCATTAATCTTATTTTTATTGTTCAAGTTCCCAGAGTTTTCTTCACATATATCAGGGGTTTTAAAAACTAGTAGAAGCAAGGTGTTATGGGGTTGGAGTGTAATATCTTGTGTGATTATATTTCATAGTATTTTTTCATATTTTGAAATTGCTGAACTGCAAGTTTTAATTAAAGAAAAAAAATATGAGATGGTTGTTGGGTGTGTTGAAAACTACTCGGCTGAGGTTTCTCCCACAAAATACAAAACAGAAAGGTTTGTAATTAAAGATACTCAATTTGAGTTCAGTAATTTTACTAATAGTATATTTTTTACAGGAGATGACCACATTGATAACTTTATCGATAATGGAAAGTGTTTAGAAGTCAGTTTCATCCAGGACGGTTACGAAAATAAAATAATAAAAATCATTCAGTTACTAAATTAACACTCGAAACAGCTCAACGAAACCGCCAGATTTGCTCAAACCATTTCGAATAAATCTGACAGCCTCGCTTTCAGCTTTAAGTTTAGAACTTACCACTTACCGCTTACTAACTAAAAATATCCTTAAACCCTTCTACAACGCGTTTACAATCTGCGTGGCTCACATCTTTATGCAGCACAAAGCGCATATGCTCGCCAGCACAAATTTTGATGCCTTTTTCTAGCAGCTTGTCTGCAAGCTCTGAGGGTGAAAGCGAGCCTTGATATTCAACAAACAACATATTGGTGAATTGCTTTGTGACTGTTAGTTCATCTATTTCGGTAAGTTCTGTGGCTAAAAACTCAGCATTGTGGTGATCTTCTATTAATCTTTCGATGTTGTTGTCCAATGCGAATATACCGGCGGCTGCGACAATACCAGCTTGGCGCATACCACCACCGAGCATTTTGCGCCACTTGTGAGCTTCATGAATAAAGTCTTTCGGGCCACATAAAATACTGCCAAGTGGCGTGCCTAAACCTTTCGATAAACAAATAGAAACCGAATCCATCTGCGAAGTAATTGCCGATACAGGTACATTGTGATGCACCGATGCGTTGAATACCCGTGCACCATCAAGGTGTAAACCAAGCCCTGTGTCGTTACAAAACGCACGCGCCTCATCTAAGTAAGACATAGGTAAAGCTTGCCCGCCTACGGTATTTTCGATTGATAACAAACGGGTGCGTGCAAAGTGATGGTCGTTAGGTTTGATTTTCTTTTTCGCGATATCGAGTGGAATAGATCCGTTTGCTGCAAACTCTATTGGCTGAGGTTGAATACTGCCCAATACTGCTGCGCCACCGCCTTCGTATTTATAAGTATGGGCGTCTTGACCAACAATATATTCGTCACCGCGCTGACAATGGGCGAGTAGGGCAAGCAAGTTGCTTTGTGTGCCACTTGGGGCAAATAATGCCGCTTCATGGCCGGTTAGCTCTGCGGCTTTTTGTTGTAGTGCATTCACGGTTGGATCATCACCAAACACGTCGTCGCCAACAGGCGCGTTGGCCATTGCATCACGCATGGCTTTACAAGGTTGGGTGACAGTATCACTGCGCAGGTCGATTATTTTATTCGTCATTTTGTTGTTATTGATCTTTCAAAAAAGTGATAGTTCAGTCTAGCGCGTGGAGCGCGGCGATTCAATTATCACTTTGTTTTTTAGAAAGTGATGAAAATTATTAATAATCAATAAAATAGACAAAGTTTACCCTGTTTAAATACAGCGCTTTAGCATAATCTGAGTTGTTAAGTAGGTGATAAAAACAACAAAGTAGACCAGACCAAGGAATCGTTATGGACCGTCGACAGTTTCTCAGCTTTTCAGCCGCTTCGATATTTTTAACTGCCTGTGGTGGAGGTGAAAGCTCTGCCCCAGAAGTCACACCGCCACTCATAGATAATCGCCCAGATACAGGTGTGGTGAGCAAACTCACAAACGAGCAATGGCAGACGCTGAAAGATAATGTCTTAGGTCGGGTTATTCTCCCAACTGACGAGCAACCATATTCGTTAGCACGTTTAAGTTTTAGTACAAGGTTTGATCATATTTATCCGCAAGCTGTGGTGAAATGCGCGAATGCACAAGACGTGCAGACTGCGATCCGCTTTGCAAAAGAGCATGAGCTTCATATTGCCCCACGCTCTGGCAGCCATAGCTATGGTGGTTATTCGACAACCGAAGGTATGATAATAGACGTAGCAGATTTGAATGACATTTCATTACAAGGTGACATCGCCACTATAGGCTCAGGCGCAAGACTTACAGACGTGTATGATCAATTAACACAGCAGGGCGTGTCTATTCCTGCAGGTAGTTGTTTAAGTGTCGGTATTGCAGGGTTAACCATGGGCGGCGGCTTCGGTGTAGTTGATAGAGCACATGGTCTTACGTGCGACACGCTTCAAGCGGTTGAGATAGTCACTGCCGACGCTGAAATTATTAGCTGTGATGCAAACAATCACAGTGAGTTATTCTGGGCGCTTAGAGGTGGCGGTGGTGGTAATTTTGGCATTGTGACGCAATTTAAATTCAAAGCTCACGAAGCCAACGGCATTACCGTATTTGAAGCGAATTTTAGTTTTGATGATTTTGAAGACGTGTTCGCGGTTTGGCAAACTCTTGCAGAGCAGTGGCCCAATGAAATGTGGGCGCAGTGCCTACCAACTTGGGTATTTGGTGGTCCGAGAGTCAATGTTCGGGCATTTTGTTTAAACCCTGCTGCAGAAGCAGAAACTCTCTGGCAAAACTTTATTGCGCAAACAGGGGCTACACCGAGTTCTAACACCCAAAGCACAAGTAGCTATCGCAGTGTGATGCTAGGTACTTGTGAGAGTAATGTTGCATCTTGTCATCTAAGCACGCAATTTGAGGGAGGAACGATGCAGCGTAGCGCGTTTGGCGCCAGCTCTGACTTTTTTAACTCACTCATTCCACCAGCAGGCGTAAGAGCATTAAAAGCGGAAATTGAGCAGCAAAACAGCGATGGTCATAACGGCATGATCATCATGAATCTACTCGGTGGCAAAATTGATGAAATAGGAGAGGGTGAAACCGCATATCCACACCGCAAAGCCATAGTGAGTGCCGAATATTACTTACCACTTCACCCCAGTGCCAGCAACGCACAAATAGATACTGCGCAAGCTAAGCAAAATGGTTTTAGGCAAGTTATGGCGCCATGGAGTACGGGTGGTGCATACGTAAATTATATCGACCCTTTAATTACAGACTGGCAACAAGCTTACTACGGTGAGCATTATCAAAAACTTCAGGCTGTAAAAAATCAGTACGACCCAACTAATGTCTTTAATCATGGGCAGAGTATTTTGCCTGCTTAATTTATTAGACAATTTAAAGAGCGTGTTTAAACACGCTCTTTTGGCTGTTACTCCCATACGCCTTTTTCTGTTTTACCCTGAATATCAACATTGTCTAATTTAAACTCTGGAGTTTTATTGGTTTTTAGCTGACTTTGATAGTCTTTGGTAATACTAACAATGGTTGGGGTGAGCAGCACAATGGCGTAAACGTTCACTAAGGTCATTAAACCAAGGGCGGCGTCGGCCATGCTCCACACCTCTTTGAGTGATGCAGTTGCTCCCCAAAACACCATAAATAAATATAAGGCCGTATAGGCTGCGCGACCCAGTTTATTGTCGAGTTTGAACAAGTGAAGGTTACTCTCTGCGTAGGCGTAGTTTGCAACCACGGAAGTGAAAGCAAATAGGGTGATGGCCGCGGCAACAAAATAATGACCAAATTCACCAAAGTGGCTGCTCATGGCGTTTTGTGTCATACCAATGCCTTCCATTTCGCCACTGATGGTAATGTCAGACAGTAAAATGACCACGGCGGTACAGCTACATAAAACAATGGTATCGACAAATACTCCAAGCATTTGCACATAACCTTGCGCAACAGGGTGATTTGGCACAGGAGACGCACCTGCTGCAGCATGAGGCACGCTACCTGCGCCAGCTTCATTCGAATATAATCCCCGTTGAATACCATTTTTAATGGCTGCACCGAGTGCACCCGCCCCAGCTTCTGTTAAGCCAAATGCCGAGGCGAACATATCAGCAAACATAGCTGGCAGATGTTGAATGTTGATTGCAGTAATCACCAACGCCACGGCCACAAAGGCCAGTCCCATAAATGGCACTATGAGCTCGGCAAAACGGGCAATACTGCGAAGGCCGCCGACCACAATGAAACCTGCGATAACGGCAATCACCGCCCCTGTGTAGGTTGGGTCGATGGCGAAGGTATTATTTAGTGCATCGGCAATGGTGTTAGCTTGCATGGCGCTGAAGCTTACCCCATAGCCTAAAAACAAACACAGCGCGAACAGTACCGCGAGCCAAGGTTTGTTTAGGCCTTTACGAATATAATAGGCAGGACCGCCACGAAATTCATTGTTGCCGTCACGAATTTTATAAAGCTGACCAAGTACGCTTTCGGCGAACCCAGTCGCCATACCTAATAGCGCAATTAACCACATCCAAAATACCGCGCCACTGCCCCCTAATGAGATGGCAATGGCAACGCCAGCCAAATTACCTGTGCCGACCCGAGCCGATAAACCGGTACACAAAGCTTGAAACGAGCTGATACCAGATTTATCGCCTTGGGTGCTGTCTTTCATCACTTTGAACATGTATCTAAAGTGGCGAAATTGCACAAACTTGAGCTTGAATGAAAACCAGAAGCCTGCAAATAACAGCAAATAAATGAGTATTTGGCCTTGGCCCCACAGTAAATTGTTAATGGTACTAATTGCGCTATTTATCATTGTTATATGCTCTCTTTTTTATACCAATTAATACCAATCCTCAAAATAGCTACCTTAATTAAGAAGATAGGTATAAAACCCTTGATTTAGCAGTGTTAGCGTTTTGACAGATGTATGCCCGCTAGCATGCACCGAACTGAGCCGCCGGCTAGTTCAATGGCCGAAACGTCTAGCGGTACTAGCGTAACACTTTGCTCAAGCAATGCTTTTTGCGATTGACTGAGCGCTGCAAATGCGGTGCTCGACAATGCCAATAAACGTTTAGAACCTGCGTGTAACTCTAGTGCATTACCGCAAAATGCGCCTATTTGTGCTTCAGTTAAATGGATCACTTTTTTACCAGCAAATTCAAAACGTCGAATGATTTCATCACGGCGTTTGGTATCTGTCATCATCTCAAACCCAGCTATAACAAAGTCGCTGCCAATACACATCAAGACATTGGTATGGTAAACCGCTTTGCCATGCTTGTCTTGAGCGTCAAACACCATAGGTTCAAAATTAAAGTGCGAGCAAAAACGCTCTAATACGTGAGAGTCGGTGCGGTTTGAGCGAGCGGCATAAGCAACACGTTCAATGTGATCTAACACCATGGCCCCCGTACCCTCTAAAAACAGGTTGTCGTACTCAAGGCCAGAATAATCAATGACATCTTGTACGCGATAATGGGCTTTTAAAAATTCGATGACATCACTGCGACGCTCTTTGCGCCTATTTGGCGCATACATAGGGTAAATGGCAATTTGCCCACCAAGATGGGTCGAAAACCAATTATTAGGAAATACCGAGTCTGGAGTTTCGGTGCTTTCATCTTCAAAAATATGTACGTTAATACCATGACTGCGCAAGGTTTCAGCGGCTCTAGTAACTTGCTCATAGGCTAAACGACTTACCTCAGCGTGGTCGAATTTGCTGCTTGACTGAAAGCTGTTATCAACCGCAGTTTGCTCGTTTGGGCTAAAATGATGCGGTCTTATCATCACCACCGCATTAGGTGCTTGGGGAAATAAACTCATAGTGGTCTCTTATTTTTATATAACTCAGCATCTATGCGCTTGGGGTGCTGTGAGTTTGCGTTAAGCCAAACAAGTTTCTTGGGTCTTCAGGGCTTGCTAATAACTCAATCTGCTGCGCCTCTTTATTCTGTTTTATCAGCTCAAAAATAAATCGCAATGCCGAATAATCTTCAAGTGCAAAACCTACACCGTCGAAAATGGTCAGTTGAGCGTCATGGGTACGCCCTGATTTTTCACCCAAAATAACTTGGTACATCTCGGTCACTTTACTGTCGCTTGGTAGTTGCTGAATGTCGCCTTCAATACGCGTTTGAGGTTCGTACTCCACGAATACATCTGAACGATTGAGTAGGGCAGCATCGAGTTCAGTTTTACCCGGACAGTCGCCGCCAATGGCATTGATGTGAACGCCTTCACCTACCATGTCACTTTTCAAAATGGTGGCATTTCGTTTATCCGCGGTGCAGGTAGTGATGATGTCAGCCTCTTTAATAACCTCTTCGGATGAATGGCATATTTCAATATTTAGGTCGTTTTCTTTGCTATAACTTTGTAAGTTATTAAAGCACTTCTTGGTTGCATTTGGCTCTATGTCATAAAGGCGAACGTGGGTGACGCCTAGGATGGCTTTGAATGCGAGTATCTGGAACTCAGATTGCGCACCGCAACCTATCATTGCCAGCGTTTTACTCTGTTTTGGCGCAAGATATTTAGCCATCATGGCCGATGTTGCAGCTGTTCTAAGTGCTGTGAGTATGGTCATTTCGCTGAGCATCAGCGGATAACCACTGGCTACATCGCTCAGTACGCCAAATGCGGTAACGGTCTGTAGGCCGATTTTGGTGTTTTTTGGATGACCGTTCACATATTTAAAGCTGAATTGCTGGTGGTCAGCAACAGGCATCAGCTCGATTACGCCCTCCGCAGAGTGTGCTGCAAAACGGGGGGACTTATCAAAATCAAGCCAGCGTTTAAAATCAGCTTCAAGATACTCAACCATGCCAAGCATCAACTGCTCTACACCATATTGATTAATTAGTGCCAACATATCTGAGACACTCACAAAAGTGATATTTGAAGACTTGATATTTAATGACTCTAAGCCTGCTTGTTCAGCGTTAAAGTGTGTTTTGAACGGGGTTTCTGTGTGCATTTTTACTACCTAGTTAAACTTGGACTTTGAACTTAAGCAAATAATAGAAATGAGTTGAGCTAAACTAAATGTCAAAATATGATGCTTTTTGCGTTAATTTTTGGCACTTTGCTAGCTCTTTGTAAGCAAAGTGATATTTTAACGGCTGAGTAAAGGGTTAATTTAATGGAGAGTAATTTTGGATAATCGAAAACCTTATCTGTTTGATGCCATCGATAAAGAGCTGGTCGCCATTTTAAAAAGTGACGCCAGAGCGCCTGTGGCAAAACTTGCAAAAATACTCGGCGTATCGCGTGGTACAGTACAAAACCGCTTAGATAGGCTGGTAAGTAGTGGGGCAATTTTAGGCTTCACCATTCGCGCCCATGAGCAAATCGAAACAGATGCCATTAAAGCGGTGATGATGATCGAAGTCGTAGGCAAATCGACGACTCAAGTTATTCAAAAGTTACGGGGTATCCCGCAGCTGTTAAAAATGCACACCACCAATGGCGCGTGGGATCTAATCGCAGAAATTCAGACTTCGAACCTACAAGAATTTGATTTAGTGCTTCGAGAGGTGAGAGCCATTGACGGGGTACTGAATTCTGAAACCAGTATTTTGCTAAGCTCTGTCTAATTTAAACCCGGTCTAATTTAAGGTCGGTTTAATTATAGAGTGAGTCTCGGTGAGAAAAAGTCGATAAAAGCGTTTATACGTGCCGAGACACTGGAGTTTTTATAATACACCGCATGGATTTCTTCTCTTGGATTCGGAGTTTGCAAAGCACTAGGGAGCACTTCAACTAAACGCCCTGATCTTAGGTCGTCGTGCACCATAAAGTTTGAAAGCAGAGACAGACCATTACCAGCTAGGGTCAGCTGTCTTACAGATTCGCCGTTACTAGCAAATAAACTTGGTTTTATGCGTGCAGGCTCTTTCAAAGGCCAGTTATTGAGTTTAGGTGCTTCTGCAAAACCGATAAGGGTATGCGCCGAGAGTTCATGGCTGTTTTTAGGTGTTCCGCATTCATCAAGGTATTCAGGACTTGCAACAATGCGTAATGGGCTGGTTCCTAGCTTTTTCGCATACAGGTTTGAATCAGACAGTCGGCCAATGCGAATAGCCACATCAGTCTTTTTCTCAATGAGATCAACAATATTCTCGTGGGTGATCAGCTCTAGCTGGATCTGAGGATACGCTTGTTTAAATGCTTTAACCCAAGGGATTATTTGATGGAACATAAAAGGGCTAGCCGCATCCACTCTAAGTGGACCATTGGGAGAGCGCTTATTTACACTGAGTGCCGCAGTGCCTTCTGATAAAATAGCGAGGCTTTGTTTTGCAAAAGTTAAAAATGTTTGCCCATCTTCGGTTAAATCAATTTTTCTAGTGGTTCTGTTAAACAACGTGACATTTAATATGCTTTCTAATCGGGCAATTGCGCGGGAGATCTTGGCGACTTGCGTATTATGAAAGTTGGCAGCAAGGGTAAAGCTCTGAGACTCGGCCACAGTCACAAATATTTCTAAATCTTCAGTCTTTGGTTGTGCCATTTTACATGTTCACTTTTACAATAATCACAAAAGTATTTTGAGATTATTGCTGTTTTTGTCAATTTAAATTTTCTCCAAAATACCCTCACTTTAATTATGTGAGGAATCTAATTATGCCTTTGGCTTTATTCGCGCTGACTCTCAGTGCTTTTGCAATTGGCACCACTGAGTTTGTGATTGTCGGTTTGGTGCCGACCATAGCTGCAGACTTGGGCGTGTCTTTACCTTCTGCGGGTTTATTGGTGAGCTTATATGCGCTGGGTGTTGCAGTTGGTGCGCCCGTATTAACTGCACTGACAGGAAGGTGGGACCGCAAGTTGGTATTGCTGACATTAATGGCACTGTTTGTGGCGGGCAATTTGTTAGCGTGGCAAGCACCTAGCTATGAGTCTTTAATCACAGCGCGTATTCTCACAGGCTTAGCCCATGGGGTATTTTTCTCAATTGGCTCAACCATAGCTACAAGCCTAGTGAGTAAAGACAAAGAAGCCAGCGCCATTGCCATTATGTTTACAGGTTTAACGGTTGCGCTTGTAACCGGTGTGCCGCTGGGCACTTGGATAGGGCAAGAGCTGGGCTGGCGAGCGACGTTTTTAGTGGTATCAGTACTTGGCTTAATTGCGTTGATCGGCAGTGCTATTTTGGTACCAAAAAATCTCAAGCAGTCTGCACCTGCGAAAATAACGGATCAATTAAAAGTGTTAACACAACCAAGGCTACTACTTGTGTATGCGATGACAGCAGTTGGGTATGGCGGCACATTTGTGGCATTCACATATTTAGCACCAATTTTAGAGCAAGTATCGGGTTTCGCTTCAAGTTCAATTGGTTGGATCATGCTGGTTTATGGCGTTTCAGTGGCAGTGGGTAACATTTGGGGTGGTAAGCTTGCTGACAAAATGGGTCCTGTCAAAGCATTGCAACTCATATTTTCTGCACTGGCATTGGTTTTATTGGTCTTTACTTTCACAGCGCAAAGCCAAATAGGTGCAGTGTTGACCGTTTTAATTTGGGGCGCATTTGCATTTGGTAATGTGCCTGGCCTGCAAGTTTATGTGGTGCAATTGGCAGAGAAGCACACCCCAAACGCTGTGGATGTTGCATCAGGACTCAATATTGCAGCATTTAATGTTGGCATCGCATTTGGTTCTGTTGTGGGTGGTGTCATTGTTGAAGACATGGCTTTAACAGATACAGCTTGGATAGGTGCAGCAATTGTGGTGTTGGCATTCGCACTAACTCGTTTCTCAGGTTATTTAGATAACCGCGCCGAAAAATGTGTGGTCTAACCGTTAGAGAAATGCTACTGGTTTGAGACACGTTAACTTCAAAAGGGCATACGTAATTGTTTGCCCTTTTGCGCATGTTTGAGATAGGCATTTTTGTTAAGAACATGTGAACTTATTTTGTTTTGATGAAATTTATTCTCGTTTTGTCCTGTCTTTTACCCTATGCAATTCATAATGGACAAGAAATATGGGTAATATCAAATATACAGCATTGAAAGGGATAAGTTTTTTGATGCTATTAAGCGTGGGGTTATTGGCGAATGCAAGTTCTTTAAAAGCAGAATATAAAAGGCCATCTTCTATTCCATTTCCTGCTGATAACCCATATTCGGTTGAAAAAGCGGCTTTAGGAAAAATGCTATTCTTTGATCCAAGGCTGAGCAAAAATCACAATATGACGTGTGCCACTTGTCATAACCCAAGTTTTGGCTGGGAGGATGCGACGGCGACCTCTATTGGTGCGCAAAACTCTCATTTAGATAGACACTCACCGACCATTATTAATATGGCTTGGGGGTCTTCTTTTTTTTGGGATGGTCGAGCACGCACGCTTGAAGAACAAGCTTTGGGGCCGATTGAGAGCGCGGTAGAAATGAACTTACCTATAGACGAAGCGGTGCGCCGCTTATCTGAGGTACAAAGTTATCAAGCGTGGTTTCAGAGAGTGTTTCCTCAAGAGGGGATTAATAGTAAAAATATTCGTAAAGCGATTGCGACTTTTGAGCGAACCATAGTTTCAGGGCAAGCACCGTTTGATCTTTGGGTCGAAGGGAATGAGAGTGCCATATCAGAATCGGCAAAGCGTGGTTTTGCATTGTTTAATGGTAAAGCTGAATGTGCAAGCTGCCATAGTGGTTGGAATTTTACCGACAATAAGTTTCACGATATTGGCTTACAGACTGCCGATAAAGGCAAAGGCAAGCTGACAGGTTTAGCGAAAGATGCATTTGCATTTAAAACGCCAAGTCTTAGGAATATCAGTCAGCGCGCACCCTATATGCATCAAGGTCAATTCAAAGATTTGAGAAGTGTTTTAGTGCACTACATATCTGGGGGGATCCGTCGTGATAGCCTCTCTGAGCTAATGAAGCCAGTCCCGCTGACGCTTTCTGAACTCGATGATCTCGAGGCATTTCTGATGACCTTAACCGGTCGAGATGCAGCGGTTAGCCTACCCATTTTACCGCTTTAGGAGAGCAAGATGACAATACGACATAAACTTCTAGCCAGCTTTATAACCTTGCTCGTGGTATTTTCTGCATTATGTTTGTATTTAACGTATGCATTACACAAGCAAGGTGAGCAAACCATATTTGCGTTTAATCAGCCTTTAAATGCCGTTAATAGCTCAAGCGCAGCTGCCAATATTTTTAGACAGGCAAGCAATTTTTCTGCTGATGTACTGGCTTTTAAAACACCTAGAAATAGTGAGCAAGTTGCAGCTGAGTTTGCCCATTTTCAATCTGAGTTTGAATCGCATCTAAGTCAGGCCAAAGCGAGCAGCTTAACAGAAAGCGCGATGGAACTAAGTTCTGAAATTTTAACTTTATCAGAGCAATGGTTTGCGCAAACAAAGCATCATCTTTCAGGTGGTGCGCAGAGCGCACTCCTAGATTTAAGGGTGTTAAACTCTCTTGAAACAGATATCCAAACTCGCTTAACTAAGCTTGCAAACGAGACGCAAGCTTCTGCGCAGCAGCTTGCAGAGCAAGTGACAAGTGATATAGATGCGCAGATGTTGAGTGTGTTTATATTATTGTCGGTGATCGCGTTAGTGGCGATAGTTTCTGTGTTCTTTTTAACGTCGGGTTTGCTTAAGCCTTTACTCAATTTGAAAGATGCCGTAGTTGAATTAGCGCGTGGTGATGGCGACCTCACTCGTCGTTTAACGATCCAGAGGCAAGATGAAGTCGGTCAATTGTCATCGGAATTTAACCTTTTCATAGAAAAAGTACATCAATCAGTTTTAGCTATCAGCGAGTCGGTCTCTCAAACTCAACAAAAAGTACATGAGTTTTCAGCTATTTCTCAACAAACTCAAGAAGGTACCTCTGAGCAAAAAAATAAAATAGAAAGCATAAGCACTGCCATGGAGCAGGTTATTTTGTCTGTATCATCAGTCAGCGATTCCAGCCAACAAGCACAGCAGCAAGCAGGCAATATCTATCAAGATACCGAACAAGGCGTCTGCTTAATCAATCAAACCCATCAAGATATGTTAGGACTAGCAAATAAAGTAGAGCAAGCCAGTGATGTCATTTTTGAGTTAAGCCATTCAAGTAGTGAGATAGGGAGTGTATTAGAAGTCATAGAGACGATTGCAGAGCAAACCAATTTATTAGCTCTCAATGCAGCCATTGAAGCCGCACGAGCAGGCGAGGCGGGGCGAGGGTTCTCAGTGGTTGCTGATGAAGTTCGTAACTTAGCAATGAAAACGCAAGAGTCTACACTGAATATTCAAAAGACTGTCTCTAAAATCCAGCAGCAAGCTGCCATGGCAAAAGACATGATGGAGCAAGGTAGAGAAGAAGCAAGGGTATGTGCTGACAAAAACCAGCAGTTGGCTGTTGCACTTGAACAAATATTAAACCGAGCTGGGGATATTAAGTCTACCAGTGATGTCGTGAGCGAACATACTAAGCAACAAGATAAAGCCATTAATCATGTTAATCAGTTCTTAAGCAGTATTGTGAATATTGCTGATGACACAGCACAGGGGAGCTTGCACCTGCAAAATAATAGTAGCGAAGTGATTGCCTCAATGCTGCGAGTTGAAGCCAAAGTGGGTGAATTTAAGTTATGCTGATTGAATTAGTAGCCTTGGAGTAAATAGCAATGCGTTCTGAGCTGAAGTTCTATGATTATGAAAATCATCATTTGTCTGACTGTGGTGACGTGCTAGATATTGAGTTTTCCGGCGCTGCTTTGAACTGTGCTGAAGTGGTGCTCGAAAAAGGTTCGTCGCCACATTTTTACCCGAGTAATGTTTATACCCCTTATTTTTATTTTGCTTTGGCGCTAGAAAAAGATTTGAGTTGGCAGGTGTCGACAGATGTAGGTGTGACAGCGCTAAAAACAACACCGGGCAATATATGGATTAACCCACCAAAAACGCCCTTCACCCATAATATTTCAGAACCTTGTTTCTTTTTGATTTTAGCGATTGATGAGCAGACCTTTTTGCAGCATTGCCCGCTTGATTTAAAAGGTAAGCAGTTACAGTTCTTAAACAATTACAATGTAGAAGATGAAACAATTAAAGGGATCATGGAACTCTTTGTTTTAGAGGCAAAAAATAAAGGCAGAAATGGGCGGGTTTTCCTTCATAATCTGATTGCTCTATTAGCGAATCATTACATTACGAATTACTCGAACTTTAAAGACTTACAAGAAGAGCGGGTTAATCAATCTAAGTTAACTCAGCATCATATAGAAAAAATAGATAGATACATTGAAAACCATGTGAGCGAAACCATACATGTTGATGACTTAGCTGATTTACTTAATTGTAGTAAGTTCTATTTTCTTAGAGAGTTTAAGAAGCTCATGAATGTCACCCCATACCAGTACTTATTAAATTATCGTATGAGTCTTGCGAAAAAATTGCTGATAAATAATAACCCAAATATTGCTGAAATAAGCGGTTTGCTAGGTTTTAATGACCAGTCACATTTTACGCGCGTATTTAAATCTCATTTCGGTAATACTCCCGGCCAATTTATTAAAGAAGTAAACAAATAAACGCCGAGCAATATTGTTCTAAACGTCGAGCAGTATTGTGCAATCTCTGATTTCACTCTGTTGATAATCTAAACCCAGTTCAAAGCAAACTCGTTTGAGTTTGCTATTTAGGTTTAATTAGGAGTGAGCATATGACAACCCCCATTAATAAACTCAGTGCTATTTCAG
Source organism: Pseudoalteromonas phenolica (assembly GCF_001444405.1). Classification (NCBI taxonomy): domain Bacteria; kingdom Pseudomonadati; phylum Pseudomonadota; class Gammaproteobacteria; order Alteromonadales; family Pseudoalteromonadaceae; genus Pseudoalteromonas; species Pseudoalteromonas phenolica. Next base: position 2,489,868 of record NZ_CP013187.1, on the reverse strand, counting down.
TATGTCTACTGAGCTTGTTTTCATTTCATGAAACCCAAGCAAATACATTATCTCAGTCACAAATACATCGTCTTGAGCAATTAGAAACTCAGCAGCAGGTGAAGCAAGTGGTTGTTGAAATGGTCAATGCAATTGACAGCAAGCAGTGGTCAATTGCACAAAGTCACTTTGCTGATAAGGTATTTGTGGATTATTCAAGTATGACAGGGCAAGCAGGCAGTGAAGTCGCAGCTACAGACTTGGTGGGCGGTTGGCAAAGCTTATTAGCTCAAGTCGAGACACATCACCTTTTGAGCAATTTTGATATTCAAATTGATGGCAATAACGCACAAATGTATTCACATGTTTATGCCAGCCACACGGCTCAGAATATTCCTTACTGGGATATTTATGGTCGCTATTTTCATAAATTACAAAAAGTCGATGAACAGTGGCTGATAACAGATATGACCTTACTCACACATGGTCAAAAAGGTAACTTAAATTTTCTTCAAGAGGTAAGTCAAATGCAGCAAGTTGGCAATTCAGGTAATGATGCAAAGTCATTAGTGCAAAAAGTATCGTTTTTAAGTGAAGGCGAAAAAGTGGTGGGCGACCTGTATTTACCCAAAGATTTCGATGCTAATAAATCATATCCGGCGATTATTGTATCAGGCAGTTGGACAACGGTTAAAGAGCAAATGGCGGGCTTATATGCTGAAAAGTTATCTCAACAAGGCTTTGTTGCATTGGCTTTCGATTTTAGAAACTTTGGAGAAAGTGAGGGAGAGACGCGCTTTTACGAGAATCCAAAGCAAAAGGTGATTGATATTAAGCATGCAGTAAGCTTTGTTCAAACTTTGTCTATGGTAGACAAAGATAAAGTAGGTGCAGTTGGGATCTGTGCAGGAGCAATGTACACCTTAATGGCTGCGTCTGAAGATACCCGAATAAAATCCGTGGTAACAGCTGCGTCATGGTTGCATGATGCAGAGGCAGTAAAAATGTTTTATGGCGGTGAAGCAGGCGTGAAAGCAAAAGTAACGCAAGCCCAGCAAGCAAAGAAAAAATACCAACTAACGGGAGAAATTGAGTACATACCAAGTATTTCGACTACAGACGAATCTGCTGCTATGTATGGCCCTTACGACTATTATTTGAATCCTGAAAGAGGGGCGGTACCTCAGTGGAGCGATGATAAATTTGCGGTCATGACATGGGAAGATTGGCTAACACTTGATCCTATGCCGAGTGCAAAAGGGCTGACAACACCAACCTTAATGGTGCATTCCGATGGGGCAGTATTACCTCACTATACAAAGCAATATTTTGAAAATATTGCTGCAAGTGACAAGAAGCTACATTGGATAGACACTGAATTGGAATCACCTTATCACCAATTTAGCTTCTATGATCAAGTTGAAGAGGTTAATGAATCAATTAACGAAGCGACAAAATGGTTTAATCAACACCTTTAAGAAATATAGTGCCCTGAGATCTTCAGGGCGCTTGTTGCTGGAAGCTTTTTCATGATGTTCACGTTACAATAACGGCTCTTAAATCTACATAGACGATAATAGTTATGAAGCGGTCTTATCTGAGCATATTTTTATTAGCAATATTCTCTTTGTCTGGGTGTGGAGGTGGCTCAGGCTCAGAAGGTGATACTTCGACTGGCTCAATTCAGACTTATTCTGTCTCTGTTGATATTAATAGTAATGGCAGCATAGATAAAAATTCAGCTCAAGTGAAAGCGGGTGAGACAGTAACCTTTGAAATTACCCCCGATGATGGATTAGTGATTGATGCTGTTTCTGGCTGCGACGGAAGCTTATCAGGAACTACATATACAACTGGTGCAATTAATGAAAACTGTGTCGTAAAAGTCAGTTTTAAACTAAAACCTTTTCTGGTTTCGACGAACGTAGCAGAGGGGGGAACTATCTCCCCCAGCTTTGCCGAAGTCATTCAAAATAGAATTCAAAGCTTTCAAGTTTCTCCTAATGACGATCAGCTAGTTGAGTCGGTAAGTGGTTGTGGCGGTGAATTAAGAGATAATAATGTATATGTTACTGCGCCAGTGACTGAAAACTGTGAGGTTAAAGTGGTGTTCAAGCCAAAACTGGTGCTTGCAGAGATAATACAAGATCCGGCTTTATTGGCATGTACACAAGCCTCAGGCTATAAGTATGCAACCGATATTGCTGAGCTTACTTGTGATAGTGAGGTGACTTCGTTAGATGTATTACCATCACTGCCAAATCTGACAACTTTGAGGCTTGTAAATAGCCAAGCTCAGCAACTTGATGTTTCAAAAAATCCAACCCTAACAAGTATTTCACTCGTCAATACACTAATTACAAACTTAGATTTACAAGCAAACACGCAGCTCACAGCCCTTCACATTGAAAATAGCCCACTTTCACAAATCGATATTAGCGCTAATTTAGTCATGAGTGAGCTGACGGTAATTAATACATCACTGAACAGTATTGATGTGACCAATAACTCCGCATTGAAAAAGGTGGTACTAACGACGAATCAGCTCACAGAGCTAGATATCTCAAAGAACCCGCAGCTCCTTGAGCTAAGAGTGGAAGAAAACCAACTTACGAAACTAGATGTGAGTAAGGCGCCTCTGCTGCAAGATTTACGAGTCGACAATAATAATCTCTCTGTTTTAGATATCTCAAGCAACCTTGCACTTGAAGCATTAAGAGCATCAAACAATCAGCTTCAAACAATTGATACGAAGGCAAACCCTGCATTGTCAGTTTTAAGCCTAGGAAGAAACTCGACCTCAACAATAGATGTATCAAAGAATCTGGCGTTAACGGATTTAAGGTTGTTTGGGAATCAACTGACGGCGCTTGATGTCTCTAAAAATACGCAATTAACGTATCTAAGTTTGTACGAAAATCAACTAAAAGAACTTGATATTGCTAATAATTTAAATCTAACTGAGCTAAGTGTGGGCAGCAATCAACTGAGTGATATTGATATCAGTCAGCATGCGAAATTAGTGTCTCTTAAATTGTATAGAAATAACTTTTCTCAAGTTGATATTGCGAATAATCTTGCTTTAAAAACGCTGAATTTGGGAGGAAATACACTAGGTTCAATTGATGTCTCTAAGCATACTGATCTAGAAGAACTGAGTTTGTATGAAACAGGCCTAAGTGACATTGATATTTCTAACAACCTTGTTCTAAAAGTACTCAATTTAGGTGGGAATGACTTAGGCAATATGGATGTTTCAAAGCATGTTTTACTTGAAGAGTTAAACCTTTATGAGACTAATTTAACCAGTATTGATGTTTCAAAGAATACATTGTTAACAGAGCTTAGTTTGTATTCATCAAGCAGCAGTAGCACGCCTAATGATTTAAAAGAGCTTAATTTGGCTAACAACATCAAACTAATGGCCTTGAGTTTGGGTGGTAACAAGAACTTATCTAACTTAGATTTAAGTGCGAATGCTGAATTGGAGTCATTAAAACTCTATAGTATGGAACTCACTGAGATTGACCTTTCAAAGCATGAAAAACTTAAAGAGCTGAACTTAAATTTCAATAACCTTAACACTGTAGATTTAAGCAATAATATTGACCTTGAAAGTTTAAATCTGAAGAGCAACGATTTAACTCAACTTAATCTCACCGAGTTGACAGCATTAAAGGTTTTAAACTCAGAGAATAATGCCATCGATTCCATTGATTTGTCCTCACAAAGTCTGCTCATGGAACTTTTATTGACAGATAACCAGTTGTCAGAAATCGACCTATCGAACAATGTTGCTCTAGAAAAGCTATACCTTGAGGATAATAACTTAACCGAAATTGATTTGAGTAATAATACACAACTTAAAACGGAGAATATAAAGTTAGATGCTGGTGTAACTTGCAAAGGAGATGTTTGCCCAAATCTTGGAGAATAATGCTTATATAACGTATGCTTTAAGTAAGTAATATTGAGGTTATATGGAAGTGAACTTAAGGCATACATTAGCAACCAGAGAATACTTTACTGTTCGAGGCGTGTATCAAGACTTTTTAGAGCTAGTGGTTGAAATAAGTGAAAGTACAATTGGCTATTTTCATTTATACGATGATGACACCCAAACGCTGCAACTGAATATCTGGTCTAAGAGTGTTCTGACTTATTGCTCAGCAGTGAATGAATCCCATTACCCTTTATCTGAGGCTGGCATATGGGGAGATGCAATCCGACAAAACCAAGCGGTTATCCATAACGCGTATCCATCTCTAAAAACGAAGAATCACTTACCTGAGGGTCATTTTCCTCTAGAGAACCATGTTGCTTTTCCTATTCGCTTAGAAAACAAAATCGTAGCAGTACTTGGTGTTGGAAATAAAAGTACAGACTTTACAAAACAACAGGTTGCTCAGATTGAAAAGCAGGTTGATGCCCTATGGAGCATTGTTTGCAAAAAAGTGGGGGATATTGTTAAACGAGAAAAGCTGCTTGAAGAAGAGTTTGCTAAATATAGCTCTCATCAAGTTTTACTCGAAATGCTTAAAGCAATTTCACATAGCCTAGAAATGCGAGACCCATATACCGCAGATCATCAAAAGCATGTGGCATATATTTGTTCAGAAGTCGCAGCAAAACTCGATTTGCCTGAGAAACAAAAAATGGGTTTGTATATTGGCGCGCTAATTCATGATATCGGCAAATCAAATATTCCCACAATGATCTTAACCAAGCCTTCAAAATTAATGCCCGAGGAACTTGCGTTGTTAAGGACCCATCCAGCCAATGGCTTAGAAATATTTAAAGAGTGCCACTTTCCTTGGCCAATTCAAGAAATGATAGGTCAGCATCATGAACGACTTGATGGCAGCGGTTACCCTCAAGGCCTAATTGAAAATCAGATCTGCTTAGAAGCAAAAATTATTGCCGTGGCTGATACCTTTGATGCAATGGCAAACGATAGACCTTACCGCAAGGCCCGAGGGGCGCAAGCGGCTATTGAGGTACTTAAGCAAGGGCGAGGGAAAGAATATGACCCTTATGTGGTTGATGCCTTTATGGCGTGTTTTGAGCTTGACCCAACCTTTGCGGGCATTTACGAATAGGGCTGCCGATTTTGTTGGTAGATATAACCTTGAAAGAAGATTAGGTTACTAAAAAGAGACTAGTTGTTAAATTAAACAGTCAATCTAAAATTAGTCTAAAGCAATAACAGGTATAAAAAATGGCTTTAGACAAACACCCAATGTGGAAAGCGCCACAGCATCATATGGACAGTGACCATCAACATGATCATGTTCATTGGATTGAATTATTTTATGACTTAATCCATGTGGTCATTATATTCTTGCTCGGTAATTACTTGAGTGACCATTTAAACCCCATTGGTTTTGCAATTTTTACTGGGGTATTTATTGCAATCTGGTTTGCTTGGGCAGATTCCAGTGTCTTCAATTCCCTCTATGTCAGTACCGACATCAAACACCGTTTTATTATGAGCAGCCAAATTGTCACTGCTATGGTTATGGCGGCTTCGATTCCCCATATTCATGATAAGGGGTGGATGTACTTTGCTCTTGCCTACTCAGCGAACCGCTTTATAACTGCCTATTTATATTATCGAACCGATAGGTTGGGGATTGAAGAAACTGTATTGGCAAATAAAGTCAGTAAAAATTTTGCGGCTTTGACGGTTATTTTTGCAGTTAGTGCGTTGATTCCAGCCCCTTATAACTACCTTTTATTTGCTCTTGGCATCATCAGCATTCAGCTTTTGTACATGCTACCAAAAATAGGTGTTTTAGAATGCAGTCGGTTTTTACCCCGCCTTGGTCATATGTCAGAGCGATTCGCGTTACTTGTGTTAATTGTGCTTGGAGAAGGCTTTTTTAAGTTGGTGATCACCTTATCTGAGAAAGGCATTTATAAAGTAAGCCCTGATGTTTTAGTTAACTTCATTTTTGGTGGGATCTCTGTATTTGTTTTATGTTGGATATATTTTGATTTTGTAGGCAATGGTAAGCCTAAAAATACAAAAAAATGGACGCTTGTAAGCTGGTGGCTGGCCCACTTATTGGTTATGTTGGCTGCCGTAATGATAGGTGTAGCCTTATCAGGAGAAGTTAAAGTCGGGTTTTGGGAGCCTTACCCACTTAAATATGCAACGATCGGGTGTATCGGTCTGGCTGTTTATTTGCTCAGCTTACTTTGGATACAAAAGAATATCGAGTATCGAGTCGCACATCGATTTGCGACAGCCAAAATTCGATTCCTAGGCGTTTTTTTAGCGATGATCACTTTGGTTGTTGTGCCATTTGTGCCTGCTTTAATTGGTAATTTGTTATGGGGCAGTGCACTGTTTTCGCAAATCGCCATTCCAGTCACAAAAGCTTATGTCACTTTTCAAAAAGAAGAAGCGTCTGAGCCCTAATAATAAAATGACAAAGGCTGTTAATTTCGTTAGGGTTTTTAGCTGAAACTTTATAAAAATAATAATATTAGTTTGCAGATCAGAAGACTTAACACTATACGCGCGCTTGCGGCCATCATTGTACTAATTACTCACTTTAGTGATAAGACCGATTGGTTGGGTGGCATTTTAGGAGGGCGAGCAGGGCAGTACGGCGTCATGCTGTTTTTTATGTTAAGTGGGTTTTTAATGGCGTACTTGTATGCCGACAAGCCATTTAATACGGTCAAGGTTAAAACTTATTTAATGGCGCGTATTGCCCGGGTTTTACCTTTGTATTTGTTAGTGGTGCTGGTGTCATTTGGCACGCTACAGCTTGGGTTTCAAAGCTTATATAATATCCCTGATGGCAGTGCCATGGTCTCACATTTGTTGTTTTTAAAAGGCGACAGTGTACTTTGGACTATTGCTCCCGAAATCCATTTTTACCTGCTTTTTGTATTGCTCTGGGGCATTGCACAATGGCGTTTTGGCTACGTACATTTACTCGTATTTATTTGTTTACTCGGACTGTTTTTATCTAACTTTCCAAGGCCAATAGGGCAATTATTTGAGCTTGCTTATGACCTGCATATTTTTAGAAGTCTGCCGTACTTTTTAGTGGGAGTGCTATTTGGCTTACATTACGATAAAGCTCACATTCCTGATTATTTAAAAAGCCATGGCTTTGTTTTAATGCTCGGAGGCATTGTATTACTTTACCCTGATCTAAGCCCTGTACGATTTAATAGTGTGTATCGTATGTGGCTCAGTTATGAAGTGTTACTGATGATGTCGGCTATTTTCTTTGCGTTGGTGTATTTAGTACCCGATAAAAATGTGATTTTAGAAAACAAACTAGGCGACTTTCTTGGCAAAATTTCGTTCTCTTTATACTTGCTACATATGCCAATATTGACGCAAGTGGTTAAGTTAGAGATTTCAATATTAATGCAGTTGTGGGTATTTATTGGCTTATCTGTTCTGGCGGCGACACTCAGTTATCAGCTGCTCGAAAGACCTGTTGCTAAGCTGATTAGGTGCAGAGTACAACCTTAATTATCGGTAGCGCCGACTTTATATCGGGTGACATTAAATTATAAAAACAAACGGGGCACATGGCCCCGTTTTAGTATTAGCTTAATTGCGAATTAGAATGTTGCGCGATAGCGTACACCAAATTCACTTGCATCATTGCTCTTGATCACAAGCAGGTAATCACCAGTATTTAAGCGTGCATCATCATAACGCTCATCAAAGATATTACGACCGTATAGTGATACATCCCAGTTTGCGTTTGCAGGCGCGTAAGAGATATCGAAGTTCACTGTTGTGCGGCTATCAACTTGCGTCATGCGAAGTGGATCTGAGCTAGGCTCACCGTACATGCTGTCACGGAAAGATACGTCAAAGCGGCTTGTTACTGTCGCGTTGTTTTCAAGTTCAAACGTGTAAGAAGGGCTAAGTGATGCAGTCCACTCAGGTGTAAGTGGTGCAACTGGTTTAATGCCATTTTGCTCTTCAACGTCCACGTCCATAAAGCCGAAGCTTGAGTGAAGTGTGAAGTTATCAGTTACGTAATACGTGCTTTCAAATTCAACACCACGAGAGGTTTGCTCAACGATCAGGTTATTAGTATCAAAACCTGTCTCTGTTGACGTGTTTACTTGGTAAGGTAGGTCGTCATACTCGGTGTTGAAGAATGCCACACTCATGCTGAAATCATCTGTTAACTGGCCTTTGAAACCTGTTTCGTAGTTGATTGCACTGATGTTATCACTCGCCATAAATGCGTTGTTTGCACGTACAATTGCAGCGGCTTCTGGATTATCAAAACCACCTGCACCGAAGAATTGACCGATTAAGAAGTAAGGACGCGCAGGGTACTGGCCTGATTGGTAACCAGTTTGTACTGTACCGTACCAGTTTAGACCGTTTTCAAACGTGTAGTTTGCAGCGACTTCATAAGACACTTCGTCCCATTCACGGCTTGAGTGAATTGTACCTACTGGGTCAAATACGTTTGTAGAAGCTGACTTTTCATCTTCTGTATAACGCACACCGCCAGATAGACGTAAGTCGTCAGTTGCATCGTAGCCCACGTTTACGAATACAGCGCGGCTTGTCGTTTCTTGGTCAAGCTCAAGTTTTGTTGGGCCGCCATTAAACTGTGCTTCAGTGTCGCTTTGACGGTTGCTACCTTCTTCGTTAAACCAGTAAACACCCGTTACGAAGTCAACAGAGCCTAAATAACCTGTTAATTGTAGTTCAACAGAGGTTTGATCAGCTGTACCTCGCTCTGGGTAGTGGTCTAGTTTTACCGCTGTGCCATCATCATCAAGACCTGCTTTGTATTCTGATGAACGCTTAGAGAAGATGAACTTAGTACCTAGGTCAGCGTTGATGTCGTATTCAGCCGTTAAAGAAATGCCGTTTGCTTTGTTTGAAACGGTAGCAGTTTCGATTGTGCTGGTTGCATTGTCATATGGGTCAGATGCAACGTCAGCGTTTGTTAAACCGCTTTGCGCTAAACGACCGTGAGGTAGTTCGTCAATTAAAGTTGTGAATGGGCGTGTACCACCTTCACCATCGTTTGCATCAGCTGTGAACACAAAACGTAAGTCTTCGCTTGCATTGTATTTTACAGAAAGACGACCGTGGAATTCTTGGTTTTCGCCCACATCGTATTCTGCATTTGGTAAGTTGATGAACTCACCTAAACCACCGCGACGGTTAAAGCCCATGTTAAAGTTAAACGCTAAATCTTCGGTCACTGCTTGGTTGGTGAAGATGCTGCCTTTTAAGCGACCACGAGTACCCACTTCAGCACTTACTTTTGTGACTGCAGCTTGATCTGGCTGTTTAGTGATGATGTTGATTGCACCACCGATTGAGTTACGACCGTAAAGTGTGCCCTGAGGACCACGTAATACTTCGATACGTTCGATGTTTGCTAGGTTCCAGTTTTGACCTACTTGGCGACCTAAGTAAACGCCGTCAACGTAAACACTTACGCCTGGATCTGTAGTGATAAGGTGGTCTTGCAGACCAATACCACGGATGAACGGGTTCGCAGATGAGTTGTGGCCTGCTGAGAAGCCTGTGATATTTAAGTTAGGAACAAACTTGCCTACATCAGTGATGTCAGAAATACCTTGTGAATCAAGGTCATCACCTGAGAATGCACTCATCGCAATTGGCACTTCATAAATAACTTGCGAACGTTTAGTTGCTGTTACTGTGATTGCTTCGATTTTTTTGTCTTCAGCTTTAGCTTCGTCAGCCATTACTGAAGTTGAAGAGAAGCTGGTCAGTGCAAATGCCATCGCCGCAGCGATAGGAGATAAATTGCGTACAGGGGTGCTCATATTTATTCCTCAAGAAACTGTGTTTTAAATCTCGTGTGTGTGTTGGTTTCTTGCGAGGTGACTCGCCAACCTAATTGAATAACAGACATTTGTCTTCTAAATACAAAACACGCGCGCACAAAAACGCCATCACCTTAAAAGGGCGATTGCTTCCATGACAGATAGTTTTAGAAATAAGAAGGACAGCGATGTGCTGCTATTCGGTTGGGAGGGCATTATAGGGGAAAGAGTAATAATTCTGCAATAATAAATTAGATTTTATTCTCAAAAGAGGGTGTTTAGTTAAATAATTAAGCTGGCTATGTCGCTAAATTGGAAATTTCCGTACCTTTTTTTAATATAAGTTAATGGTTTTATAAAAGTCGCAAAAACTCGCATTAACAAACACTTTATGAATTAATAGGATGTGTGAAAACAAAAAACACTTAAAACAACAAGGGCTCCTGATGAAACTCACCTCAATTGCGCTGAGCATATTCGCTTTTACAGCGAGTATGTCAGCATTAGCCGAAGACTTAATTATTCATGCCGATGCGGCACTCGATGTTAAAACAGGCAAGCTAATTAAGCCTGTTACGCTTGTGGTTGATGACAATAAAATCTCTGAAATTAAACGCGGTCATTCAAAAGTATCGGGAGATTATAAAGTCATTGAATTACCGGGACATACATTGTTACCAGGGTTATTCGATATGCATGTTCACTTAACCAGTGATTCTCAAGTTCATGGTTATAAACGCTTACAACGCACTTCTCAACGTGCTGCGATAACAGGCGTACGTAACGCAAAACGTACCTTAGAGGCTGGGTTTACATCAGTACGTAACTTAGGTGCTGTGGGTTATTCAGATATTGCGTTAAAACAAGCAATTTATGATGGTGATGTGCCGGGACCACGCATTTTTGCCTCGGGCCCGTCGCTGGGTGTGACTGGTGGGCATTGTGATAACAATTTATTGACCCATGAACATGCTGTAACAGCTAAAGGGGTTGCTGATGGCCCTTGGGCGGTGCGTGCCAAAGTACGTGAAAACATTAAATTTGGTGCCGATGTGATTAAGTATTGTGCAACTGGTGGTGTACTTTCTAAAGGCACTAAAGTGGGGGCGCAGCAATATACTCAAGAAGAAATGGACGCCATTGTTTCAGAAGCACATTTACGCGGCTTAACTGTTGCAGCCCATGCTCATGGCACTGAGGGTATAAAATCAGCAATCAAAGCGGGCGTAGACTCGGTAGAGCATGTGAGCTTCTTAGATGATGAAGCTATTATGCTTGCCAAAAAACACGGCACTTATTTCTCAATGGATATTTACAACACAGAGTATATTTTAGGTGAAGGCGAGAAAGCCGGTATCTTAGAAGAAAGCTTGAATAAAGAACGTGTTGTCGGTGCTAGGCAGCGTGCGAGTTTTGGCAAAGCGGTTAAAGCGGGTGTAAAAATGGTATTTGGCTCAGATGCGGGTGTTTATCCTCATGGTGACAACGGTAAACAGTTTAGCCGTATGGTGAAATTTGGTATGACTGAGTTGCAAGCTTTACAAGCGGCGACGATCACGCCTGCAACTTTGCTCAAACAGGACCAAAAGCTTGGTTCGTTAGAGGTTGGCAAGTATGCCGATTTTATCGCCGTTAAAGGTAACCCGTTAGAGAATATTTCAGTGATGGAGCAAGTGAGCTTTGTAGTGAAAGACGGCGAAATTGAGGTTGATAAAAGGTGATTTTTAGGGAAATATTTTGCCCCGTAAAATAATTACGGGGCAGGCTCATTAGATAGAAAGCTTAGTGTCTGATGTTAACTCTTCAGACTTTTTATTTAGTAGTTTTTGACAGCTTTTAATTGGCTGCTTTTTTAAAACAAGCGGTTGCCATTCTTTCTTGTTGAAACTTGAGCTACTTGTATGCTCGGCGGCCACGTAATATCGAACACAAGGCTCAAACGTTAACTCGACAGTTTTATTATTATATTGTGCAATTGCACTTCCCACAGTTTGACTTGGCTTAGTTGTAGATAAGTTCAACTGAACTTTACCCGGTTTAACTGTTTTTCTAGCATGATTATCTAAGCTAGACTCGCCATTAATGCCAATAATATTAACACTATATAGGTTTTTCTTGGCTGTTTGATCTAAGTTACCTGATACTTCTGACCAAGGCTGAGTTGCACATGCTGACGTGAGTAAAGTTGCTAAAATTATTGCTGCTTTTTTCATAATTATTCCTTCTCTATCTAAAAACATAAATAATGCATAAATGACAATATATCCATATGGTTAAATTTGCAACATTATTTATGATGTTAAGCTTATTTAGAACGCTAAATGCTTCTAATTATTACAACAAACGAAAAGTGATTTTGAACTAGGTGATGTATTTGTTGATACTTATTATGCTGTTGAAGTTTCGGTTAAACTTTTATTTTTAATGTAATAATTTAGAGTGAAAAAAGAGGGTTAGGTTTAAACTCTAAATTTAACATATATTTACACTTTATCTGCTATAGTCAGCTTAAAATTATTTAAGATAGTGTTGGTTCATCTTATCAAGATATTATTATGACTATATCGCGCTTTGTTTTAACTCTCTTTTTGAGTACCTTTATTTCACCTGCTTTTGCAGAAAAAGCAGTTCAAAATGATGAATATCGAATAAATGAGGCTGCTTATTTTCTTAATTCGAACCCTAGAAAAGCATCATTGTTACTCAAAAAAATTGATCCAGTTAAATTAAAAACTGACGAGTTAATTATCGAGTATCACCATTTATCAATACTGGCATCTTTATTACTTCACGAAGAGCAAGCATCTGAGCCTTCATTTGCACTTCTTTTTAGTATGGTAGAGAGCAAATCTTTCCAAGATAAACGATTTAATATTCTTTATAACCTTGGAGTATGGCTAAGGCGCGGTGGCTATTACTCTCAATCTGAAAGCGCTTTATTGTGTGCTTTGAGAAGTGCAAATAATGCCGCTGATAAGATGAAAACACTCAATAGTTTAGGTGGTATTGCTCGTCATTATGGTAAAAATATTCAGGCTCAGGATTATTTTCAGCGTACACTTGAGCAAGCTAAGAAGGTGGAGAACAGTAAAGCCATTGCAATTAGTAATAATAATTTAGGCGTTATGGCTTTTGAGTTTAACCAAATTGAAAAGGCAAATGGCTTTTTTAAAGTGGCATATCGTAATTTCCAGATCAGTCAATATGAAAGCGGGGAGTTAAATTCGGGTATAAATTTATTATTTACTTTTGCTCTTTTAGAAGATCATGACATGTATAACCGCGCATTGCCTAGAGTGAAAGAATTAGTCGACAAATACAATAGTGATGCTAAAAATGCCTATTTTGCATGGGTAAATGCTTTCAGCGAAGTTCAACTCAGTGGGTATAAGCATACTACAGTGCAAAGAGGTGTCTTAAAGCAAAAATTTGAAAGTATTGATGAGGCAGGACTGCAAAGGCTATTACAAAAGTATATTGCTAAGCCGCTCGAGATAGAAGTCGCGTTATTACCTAAAAAAGCTTTAGGAACAAAATCATTGTCCATCGAAGCGCGACCTTGGCTAAAAAAAGCCATTGAATGTAATTTTTAGTCGTAAATTGAATTCAGCATATTCATTCTCAAATGTTATTAACTCCCAAAATCAAGAGTAAGTGTGAAACTTGAGAGACAGTTGTTGAATCTTGATTTAATTTTCCCACTTAAATAACTCATATATTTATAAGTCTTATAGTTGTACCTTAAAGGTGTAAAAAAGTTAATTTATTCCTACTTAAAACCCCATCTATAAACTTAAAACTTACAATGGTGATTTAATTTTGAACGAATAAAAATATTCCTTAAATGATCATTGCAATGATAATTGTTTTTATTTAGCCTGTGCGCGATTTGAAACTAGAGCACATATTGCAACATGAAAAAATTTAGCTTATCTCTCATCGCAGCCGCCTGCGCGGTTTCACCCCTCACTTATGCGCAAGCAAAAGTAGACACAAATAAAAACTCGGCTACAGATAGCTCTGACATTGAAGTGATCAGCGTTTATGGTCGTCAAAACCAAGTCGTTATGAATTCTGGTTTAGCGACTAAGTCAGATATGTCACTGATGGAAACACCTGCGGCGGTTGTGATTGTTGATAGTGAACTCATCAACGCACAAGGCGTTTCAAATCTTCAAGATCTTGTGCGCAATATCAGTGGTGTAACGCAAGCAGGCAACAACTATGGTATTGGTGATAACCTAGTGGTGCGTGGCTTAGGTGCCAATTATACCTATGATGGTATGTATGGTGGTGCAGGGTTAGGCAACACTTTTAACCCAACACGCTCGTTGACCAACGTTGAGTCAATTGAAGTATTAAAAGGCCCTGCAACAGGCTTATATGGTATGGGCAGTGCTGGTGGTGTGATCAATCTGATTGAAAAAAAACCAGAATTTGTAGAGCAACATAGTTTAACCACTGAGCTTGGTCAGTGGAACACATACTCTGTAGAAATGGACTCAACTGCTGGTATTACTGATGATTTGGCGTACCGTGTGCTAGTTAAAACAGAGCGCAGTGATGGTTATCGTGATTTAAGTAATGATAGAGATGAAGCGTATGTCAGCTTTAAATATGAGTTCAGTGATGCGCAAGACATCATGCTTTCAACGGCATATATCAAAGATGCCATTGCGGTTGACTCAATTGGTCATCCAATCCGGATTTACAATGCTGAATCTGTTAATGGCAAAACCGCAGGTGAAGCCAGCTGGCAAGATTTAATTAATGATCCTGAAGGCAATGGTGTGCAATTATCGGATGCCCAGCGTCAACAACTTGCAAACTCATTGGCAACTAATGATGGCTTAACGCCTTACACATTTGGCCATAACGGTATTATTTCGCCAATGGCAAAAGACAATGAAGGCGAAGAGTTACGTGTAAAGCTGACGCACAATATTGCTTTCAATGATGACTTGACCTTAAACCACCAACTGCAATTCCGTAACTATGATTCTGGCTTTGCTCGCCAAACCGGTGCGTATAACTATGTATACTGGAACCGTCGTGGCACCATCAATGCTGATCCGCGTGCACCTTTAGTGGTTGATGATGTACTTTATCCTTATGCTGCCCGTCGTCAGGAATATCGTAAAGTTGAAGCCGAAGAGCAATCTTGGCAGTACTTTGCAGATCTACGTTATGACTTTACGTTAGGCAATGTTGATAATGAGTTTTTAGTCAACGCAAACTACGAAGATCGCGATATCCGCTTTAAGCAATATTCAATCTATGATGCTGACAAAGTCATTAAGAACTCTGATGGCGAAGTGATTTACGAAGGTAAATTACCTTACATATTTGATATCCGTAATCCGAACTGGGCAACTGGCAGCTTTGAAGATCACGATCCGTTAAAAACCAGTGATTACAATAAAACAGTGAATGCGTGGGGCTTAGGCGCACAGCATGTTGCTTATTTTGAAAATGGCATTACAACGCGAGTGGGTGTGGCGTATAACCGTATTAAGCAAAGTTATGAGCACTTTGGTGTAGATGCAAGATATCGTGCAAGTGCTGCAGAGCCGACGCCAGAGCAAGATACCTCAGATAGCGGCTTAACGTTTAATTTAGGCGCGAGCTATAAGTTTACTGATGATGTATCGATGTTTGTTAACCATGCCAAAGGTCGTACGGCATATAGCGTACTGGGGACCATTTACGGCAATGAAAATGACCGTGAAGATTCAGAGTCAATCTCAAACGATATTGGCTTACGTGTTAAAGCATTTGATGATCAACTTGTCGCTTCATTCATCGTTTTTGAAAGCAGCCGTACTAATTTAGAGTATGCAAACCCGGATTATGAAGAAGGGGTGTCGGCCGCGAGCGTACCAAAGAGCTTCTTTGATGGGAAAGAGCAAACTAAGGGTGTAGAGCTTGATTTAAACGCAGTATTAACTGATGAGTGGAAGCTTAACTTTAACGCGGTTTATCAAGATGCACGTGATAAGAAAGATCCAAACCGCGATTCATTCGATACACGTCAAAAAGGTGTGCCTTATGTGACGGTAGGTAGTTGGGTTACTTACTCAAAAGAACTGTTTGATCTCGCTGAGCCGATTAACTTCAGTTTAGGTCACAAGTATGTAGATAACCGCAGCACGCACTCTACTTCGTTCGGTATTCCTGACGGATATGTGCCAAGCTACAGCATATTTGATGCCGGTGTGAGTTACAGCAACGACAACTGGAAAGTCCAAGCGAATATCTACAATTTATTCGACAAAGTGTATTACAACAAAGCTATGTTCTTAGGCGGTATGCCAGGAGACGAGCGCAATGTGAAATTAAAAGTAACTTACGCTTTCTAATTCACTGAACTGAGTACGACTAAGAGCGCTTCGTCGCTCTTTTTTTATGTTTTTGATTAAACCTTGAGCAAACAGTCAACTTGGGTTTAAGCGACTGAAAATTGAGCTTTTAGAGAGATTAAAGTTACAGTGAATTTACGATGTATGATCGGTTACGCAAAATAAAATATCAAGCTTATGATTTTTATCACATTTAATTGTATAACCTTGGCTTCTCACCTTCTTTTATAGCTATGCTAAACAGCACAAATTTTCTTATCATTTACATTGTTTACGAGTTTAAACAGCCTTTAAATTCTTCGCTTACATCACTAGCAGTTTTGCAATTTTCCCTAATTTGAATACACAAAGAGAGTAGGCTAGGCTTGCGCGAATTTTGTTACTCTCACCTCGGAAATTCGCTTTTATGTCTCTTTTTTCACCTCGTTTTTCGGCCTGTACGATGGCACTTTTTAGCACCACTATGGTGTCGTCATTTTTTGTATCAACTTATGTTGAGGCTGCAGGCAATACAGCTAATACTGAGCTTGAAAAGTTAGAGCAACAAATCGCTGTGTTAGAGCAACAAGTTAAACAGATCAAAGCGCATAACAGCAAAGAGGTGGTGGTAAATGCTGCCCCAGATATTCATGTCGGTGGCGCTATTCGATTTAACTACAACATGGTGTCGTATGATGATGACAACGAAAAGCGTGGCGGCGATATCGACTTTGATTTAGTGCGCTTGAATTTCTCAGGCGACATTGCCGATGTTGGTGTAAATGCAGAGATCCGCTTTTTAGATTATATGCGCGTGGTTAAGTTTGCCTATCTTGATTATGACTTCAGTGATGATTGGCATGGCCAACTGGGTTTAGCGCCAGTGCCATTTGGGAATGCACCACATAGTGGCTTTCATAGTTACTTTATGAGCCCTAATTACTTTATTGGCTTGCAAGAAGATTATGATTTAGGACTGGTACTCAAACATAAGGCAAGCGAAAACAGCGTATTAGACATCGCATTTTTCAAAAACGACGAACATGGTGGCGTTGATGGCGGTGCTGAAGAGCGCAAAGATCGCTATTCAGTCGATGCGTTAGGGATTAGGTTAAATGGTGAAAACATCCATGATGCACCGACAACGACTTTAGCTGAATATAACACACTAGTGGGTCGTTATACTTATCAACTTAAACATAAGTTTGGCACAAGCCATGTGGGTTTTTCAGCGCTTGATGGCGGTTTGCATGATGGCGTGAGTCGTATAGGCGACCATACTGCTTGGGCGCTGCATGTTTCAACGCATATCGGCCAATGGCGCGTGCATTTACAACATACTCAGTATCAATATCACATAGATGATGTGACACAAATCGTTGTAGGTGCTAACTCTATGTATGACACCATCGCCAGTGAGGCGACCAGCACTAATCTTACTGTGTCTTATGATTTATCGGTAGATATTGGGCCTATTTCCCAACTGAGTTTCTACAACGATTTTGGCACCATTTACAACAAGTCAGATGATACTGCCAATACGTGGATGAATATTACAGGTATGTCGATATCAGCAGGGGCGTTGTTTACTTATGTTGACTTGGTTCATGCGAAAAACCAGCCCTTTGTTGGTGGTTCGATTGCTGGCAACAGTGATGATTTTGAGAGAAGGCTGAATATTAACGTGGGTTATTACTTCTAAAAACGTCTAATCTAAGAGATTTATCGCTCTTAATTGTTTTATAAGAGCGATAAGTACCACGCCAAATTTGAGAAAATTAAGCAAAAAGCCTAATCAATCAAATCAAGCGTCAGCAATAAACGTTTTTTACCTTCGGCCAATTTTGGAGAACGGTGAACTAAGCCTTTACCTTCATTACCTGCCCAACCTTCGCCTTTTAGCAAGGCTACATCGCCGGCTTCGAGTGTTTGAATGGCATTTTTCACTGTCATAATACCTGACTGTTCGTCATCAAGTCCTTGGCTGCCCGCACCAAGTTTTGAGCGGTCAACATGTTCGTTAAGGAGCCATTCTGTGGCTACGCCTTCAAAAGTGGTAACTAAGCGACAAGGGATTTTGTCGACATGAAATTTTGGGCACATTGCTTTGTCTAAAACCGACAAACGCACACCAGCGCGTTTGGCTTCGAACAACGTACAAAACATATCGACTAGAACTGCGATGTGATCACACAGAGCTGGACTTGCTTTCAAGGCACGATGGCTGCTGCTTAATTGTTCAAATGCATGTTCAGGTTCAGCGGCAATCACTTCTTGAAGGCTTGGCGCGTTTTCAATGATGTATTGGGACTCTTTTAAAATGTTAGAAGATAATGTGTGTTGCCAAATCGCAATATTGATGTGTTCGTTGTAGATGTCAGTGAGTATTTGAAACTCGTCAGACACAGAGACGCTTGATACTACTTCAAGCTGCTCAGCGGTATTTGAGTAAGCCATGTTAATTTACAATTTAAGTGACGGTAGCTTGATTGTAATGTTATAGAGTATCAATTTCTAGTTGCGATTTGTCCAACTCATCACTTCAATGCTTATACGTATCTTTAAACTATGATTTTACTCGCCTTTTAAATAATACCAATCCTCAATAATACTCAATCATTTTGAGGGATTAAAACTGACGCTAACTTCGTTGATAATTTCTTATTTAGAACAACTAAATAGCAAAATACTCTCCTCGTTATCGACAAGTTTTTCTTGCCTCAAAATAGAATGCTTAATTAAGAGGATTGGTATAAATCTATCTCAGATTGTAAGTTTTCTAACTGCTCAAGAATGGCTAAAAACTTTTCGCCAAACGGGGTCACTTGATATTCAACGCGAGGAGGCAGTTCGTTGAATATTTGCTTTTCTAAAATACCAAACTCGACATTACGTTTGAGACATTGATTAAGCACTTTAGTAGTTAGCCCTTCAACTTGACGGACCATTTCACCGGGGCGATTTATCCCTTCATCTAATAATTGATACACAGTTAAAGACCATTTACAGCCATAAATGGTTTCGACCATACGGGCGCTAGATTGAGGCGCTAATTTTCTTGGAAATATTTTTTCGTTTGCTGTCATAAAGATGTACCAAAAAGTACCTACCTAACCAAATTGTGCTTACTATTCAGAGGCTTTTCGTAAAATTAATATTATCACGACTTTTACAAACAAGAGATGTGATTATGAAACTTTCAAATGCAGGCACAGTGATGATTATTGGCGGTTCTAGTGGCATGGGCTTCGCGACAGCAAAGACACTATTAGAACTTGGACTTAATGTAGAAATTTTAGCGAACAATGCAGAAAAACTCGATAAAGCCGTCAGTGAGCTGAGCGGTCTAGGTCAGGTCATCGGCACACAAATCGATTTATATGACATTGATGCTGTACAGGCACTTGCAAGCAAAATTACAGCATCGTCGACACACTATGCTTACTTAGTGAATGCGGCAGGCTATTTTTCCCCCTTGGCTTTTGTTGAGCACTCTTTAGCTGATTACAATCAATACCACGATTTAAACAAAGCAACATTTCTACTGACTCAAGCGGTGGTCAAGAATATGCAAAAAGCGGGTAGTGGTAGCATTGTAAATATTGGTTCTATGTGGGCAAAGCAAGCCATCAAAGCCACGCCTTCGTCAGCTTATTCTATGGCAAAAGCAGGCTTGCATGCTTTTACTCAGCATTTGGCGATGGAACTTGCGGATGACAAAATTCGCGTTAATGCGGTGTCTCCGGCTGTGGTTAAAACCCCGATTTATGGCTCTTTTATTGCGCCTGAAGACATAGACTCTACCTTAAACAGTTTTAATGCATTTCACCCAATAGGACGAGTGGGTGAGCCAAATGATATTGCGAACAGTATCGTCTTTTTATTATCGGACGATGCAAGTTGGATCACAGGCAGCATTTTAGATGTGGATGGCGGTGTGATGGCGGGAAGAAATTAATACATTGAGTACCTTTTGCTTTGTAGGAGACAAATATGCTGAATATGAATTTTCTAGAACGTTTAGTGATAGAAACAGCCGACATGCCATGGCAGCCTAGCCCTTCTCAAGGTGTGTGGCGTAAACCTTTAGAGCGTGAAGACAAAGAGTCAGGACATACCACAAGTATTGTGAAATATGACGCGGGCTCTGCTTTTAAGCCACATCCTCACCCTATGGGTGAGGAAATCTTTGTGCTAGAGGGCGTGTTTTCTGACGAGTTTGGTGATTACCCTGCAGGGACCTATATCCGTAATCCGCCAAACAGCGTTCATGCACCATTTAGTAAAGGGGGCTGTGTTATCTTCGTTAAACTTAATCAGTTTGATGAACAAGACACCGAAACGATAAGAGTGAACACCTTAGAAAACCAGTGGCAACAAGGGCAGGGTAACTTGCAAGTCATGCCGTTACATAGCCATGTTCATGAACACACTGCATTAGTGAAGTGGCCTGCGGGCGAGCAATTTGTGCCCCACAAACATTTTGGTGGTGAAGAAATACTAGTCTTAAGAGGTGAGTTTATTGATGAACAAGGAAGGTACCCAAAAGGCACATGGTTACGCAGTCCTCACATGAGTGAACATCACCCCTTTGTGGATCAAGAAACCATTATTTTAGTCAAAGTGGGTCACTTGCCTGTTTGACATATTATGCAATTGAACCTTGAGTCTGATAAAGCTTGTCTATAATTAAGTGTATTGTTCTGACTCGAGGTGCGCGTTTAATGGCAGAGATCCAAATTCCTTTTGAAGAGATCATGGATGAAACTGCCGTTGCTGTCGGCATGATGGACAAATATTTTGTGTATCAATACTGCAACAATAAAATGGCTGAACTACTTGGGTTGCCCGTTAAATCAATCTTAGGCCGCAAGCAGTCTGAAGTGATTAGCGAGATGTATGCAAAGTCAGTGGGTGTAAAAATAGACTCAGATGACTTAAAAGCCTGGTTAGAAAATGTCGAGCGAATGCAGTCAAGCACAACTGAGCGGCAATTTATAACGGATACCGTTGATGGACGATTTTTCAAAATGCAGCGAATGACACTTTCAGATGGCGGCCATGTTGTATTGGGTATGGACATCACTGAACTAGAGGTGGCCAAACAACAATTGACTCAGTTAAATGAGGTATTACATGAGCAGGCCACAACCGACGAACTCACAGGGCTGAGTAATCGCAGAGCTTTGTTCGACAAAGTGACGATAGAATTTAATAGAGCAAAGCGTTTACTTACGCCCTTATCTCTACTCATTCTTGATATCGATTTTTTCAAAAAAGTAAATGACAACTATGGTCACCCAGTGGGTGATAGGGTGATAAGTCAGGTAGCCGATGTGCTACAAAAAGAAGTACGAGAATACGACTTAGTAGGTCGACTTGGCGGCGAAGAATACGCCGTTGTGTTACCTAATACGGATGCAAAGCAAGCGGGTGTCGTTGCAGAACGCATGCGCCTATCAATAGAGAATACAACCATTGAGGGCGAGCAAATACATATTAAAGTGACTTGCTCCTTTGGTGTGGCAGAGATTTGTGCAAGTCATAATGATGTTGACGATGTGTTTTTATCCGCCGACAAAGCACTTTACAAGGCAAAGCAAAACGGTAGAAATAAAGTGGTAGTCGCCTAATTAACGACTACCAAAATAGCATTTAAATCACGCTAATGACTGCTTCACGAGGCAAACGCGCTTTAGGCAAGCCATGGTTCCAGTCTTCACCGTCTTTATGGTAACCAATTGCAAGGGCCACTTCACAGATATGTCCGTCTAGCTCTTCTTTAAATAATTCGCCCAATAGCTCAGAGTCAACGCCTTCCATTGGGGTAGAGGCAATCCCCATTCTGGCAAGTACATGCAGTAAATTACCCAATGCTAAATACACTTGCGCTTTTGTCCAAGCACCGTTGTAACCTGTCTCATCGGTGTTCATTTCTGCAAAAGCATAAGCGCCCATAAAAGTGTCATACATTTCAGCAGGTAAATGGCCAGAACTCACCTCGGCATCGACACGTTTACTGAACTTTTCTTTCGTAAACTGAGGGTCGTATGCTAATAGAATCGTATGCGAAGCTTCTTTGGCATGAAGCTGATTAAACTGATGCTTGTTGGCAAAGCTATCATGCAGTTTTTGTTTTGCTGCGTCGCTTTCAATAACGACAAATTTCCAAGGCTGAGAGTTTATAGATGATGCCGACAAGCGAAGTGCTTCGAGAATCGTATTTAAGTCATCGTTTGAAACTTTCTTCGTAGCATCGTATTTTTTAACGGTATAGCGGCGGTTTAAATCTTCAATAATCTGTTGTGACATAGTGTCTCCAATTCGGTTGAATGGGTTATTGGCGATTATTTTAACTTGAGCTTTAAAAATGATAATTGCTTATACAGATGAAACACTTTCAATAAAAAATTGATAATTAAGTTAGATCATGGCCTTCATATTGGCAGACTAGATCTAAATCACTTTCTTCTACTATCTTTATAAAAAGTTTATTGTCTTTAAGTAGCGAAATGAGTAGTTATCCTTATAAATCTTTTCATGAATTATCAGTAGAAGAAATAGATTGGCAGCGCTGGCAAAAACTGGTGAACACTGTTGCCAATTTATTCGCGGCGCCGGCGGCATTTGTGACTCAAGCAAGTAGTAAAGGGATTGAAGTGCTTGTTGCATCTGAGTTGCCTACAACCCACTACTCACCTGGGGGCGCTGCTGGTATGGACGAAAATGTTTATTGTCATTACGTAGTGCAAAACAGTCTCCCTCTGTATGTAAAAAATGCTGAGCAGCATCCTGAGTGGCACTCCAACCCTGAGTATACGGAAGATAATTATGTTTCTTATTTAGGCTATCCAATTCTTTGGCCCGATGGTACCTCTTTTGGCACGTTATGTGTCATGGATACCAAAACAAGTGATTATGCCGATCAACTTGTTAATACATTAGAGCTTATGAGTGAAGTGTTGAATAGTGACTTGGCACATTTATACACAGAAAGCCAATTACGAGTAGAGAGCAGAATCGATCCTCTTACTGGTATATTGAACCGAAGGGGGTTTGAAGAGGCCTATGAACAATATCGCAGATTATCTCAGCGCCTTGGTCGCAAGGCAAAACTGTGTTTTATCGATTTAGATGATTTTAAAAAAGTGAATGATGGCTTAGGTCATGAAATGGGCGATAAGTTACTGCAAGTTTTTGCGCAAGCCTTGGCTGAAGTAACGCGTTCGACAGATTTGGTTTGTCGATGGGGCGGTGATGAGTTTGTTATTCTATTTAATAGTGATAACAAGGTAAACTTGAAGCAGTTAATTGCGAGGATCAATGAATTTGTTCATGAACGATATCCAGCACATACTATTGGCTTTTCTTCTGGATTAGTTACTCTAGACTTAAACCAAGACAACACGTTAGAGCGAGTTTTAATCGACGCAGATAAAGCAATGTATCAACAAAAGTTATCGCTAAAGTAGCAAGCTTTACGGTTATTTTTGTTGATACAAGCCCTCTATGTTTGGAATATTTCTCTCCCAGATAGGCGTTTTATCACCAATATAATGTCTTGCTGCATCTAAAAATAATCGCGTTCTTACAGGTAAGTCACGATGCGGATATACGGCGTACATGGCACTATAATCAGGTAAATTCACATTGGTAAGGATTGGTACTAGATCACTTTCTTCCATGGGTTTTGCAAAAAAGAAAGCGGGGGCTGTCATAAAGGCATTATGAGAGAGTACTTTTTCAACTAATGCTTCACCGTCGTTTGATTTAAACACCGGGTTAATAGGCTGCTCTTGCGGTTCGCCTTTTTCATCTATGTAACTGATAGATTCAAAGCGGATATGTGAACTCGAATAGGCTGCTGCAGGCAGTTCTTCTAAGTCAGCCATAGTTTTTGGCTCACCGTAAATTTCTAAAAATTGTTTCGTGGCTAGGATAAGCATACGATTGCGAGCAATCTTTCGTGCAATCAATGAAGAGTCTCGAGGCTCACCGATTCTAAATGCTAAATCAAAGCCTTCAGACACCATATCTACAACTCTGTCGTCGTGTCTTAAATCTATGGTGACTTGCGGAAAACGTTTCTGAAAATCATTAATCACTGGCATGAGGTAGAACTTACCAATGTAACTCGACGCCGTAATGCGCAGTAAACCGCGAGGCTCTTGGTGATAGTTTTCAGCCAATTGAACAGTATCTTGTAGCAATAATCTAAGTTCTGCAGCTTTCTTTACCATTTCAGCACCAGCTGCAGTCAAAGAAAAAGAGCGGGTTGTTCGATTTAATAAGCGAACGCCTAAATCTTCTTCTAATTTACTCACTTGCTTTGAAATAACAGAGCGATCAATGTTTCTCAGTTCAGCAGCTTTTGAAAAAGAGCCTTGCTCAACAACTTCAAGCAACATGATCAAACGACTGGTTGTATCCACTATGCGATCCCAAAAATCAATATTGATGATAGTTTGGCACCAATGAAGTTGTAAAACTAGGTAAACTATCTACAAATAAATCATAAATTATAAATTTAATGGTTTCATTACCTTATGTTGACAATTGTCGCAGTGAGGTTGTTGAACTTGAATTGACATGTTTTAATAACAAAAAGCGACAAATTAGTATTTATTTTGCAAAAGTTTGCGTGCATTGGTAAGTACAACCGATTCTTTTAATGACAGGAAATGTATGTCTGCAGTTAACAAATCAATGAAAGTCTTAGAGCTTGTTCAAGCTGGAGAGGCATTCGACTTGCGATGTGCTGAGCAACAAGTACCTCAATTGGGCGCTAATGAGTTGTTGGTTGCCATCGATTATGTTGCTTTAAACCATGTTGATGCACGATTAGCGCAAGAAGGTTTCTCACAATGGCATTACCCGCATATATTGGGACTCGATGCCGTGGGCACTGTGGTTGACGCGCCAAAGGGCGTTTTCCCAAACAAGGGAACACGTGTGTTGTTTAATGCCTGCCTCTCTCAGCAGGGTATGTTAAAAGAATATGCAGTGGTGCCTAGTCACAGTGTGTCAGTGATCCCTGATGAGGTATCTAGCGACGTTGCAGTATCTTTGCCCAACGCTGGTATGGCGGCACTCATAGCCTTAAATAAATTGCAGTTGCAACCTGGTGAATCGTTACTAATTAACAGTGCTCAAGGTGCGGTTGCCCACTTTGCCATTCAATATGCGAAACAGCAAGGCGCACAAGTGTATGCATTTGCACAAAAGCCTCATCAGAAGCGCCTTGAAAAACTAGGTGCTGATTTAGCGTTTGATTGTGAGCAAGAAGGTGTTTGCGAACAAATTAAAAGAGAAATTGGCAATGCGGGATTTGACTGCATCATTAATACCCAAGGCGGTGAAACTTTCTTAGAAGATTTACAACATCTACGCTTTTGTGGTCGTATTGCGTGCCTGAACGGCTTTAGCACTATTCCTGAACAGCTACTTTTTGAAAAAGCGCCGAATATTGGAGTGGTTTCTGTGTCTGGTGCTTGGCTTTCAAATAGCTTATGTGCACAGCAACATTTACGTTTTATGGGCGAGCAGCTTTTACAAGATGTGGCACAAAAACGTATTCAGGCGCCTGAACTAAACATTATCGACTTCGAGGTGGCCGCAGTGCGCGATGCCTTGTCTATGCTGTTAACTCAAACTTGTACAAAGCGACCGATTATCAAAATTAGATAAGTCAAAGCCATTATATAAAGGGTTGAGTGGCCAAACCACATAACCCTTCAACAGCTTTCGGGAAACATAATACCAACCCTCAATAATCCTCACTCATTTTAAGGGACTAAAATTGATGCTAGCTGCGTTAAAACTTCTTATTTAGAACAACTAAATAGCAAAGTTTTTGTCTTGCCTACATGGATGTTGGTACCTCAGCGATAGCAGGACGCGAGAGCGGTGCTATCGAACAGTTTTCTTCGCCTCAAAATAGATCGCTAAATTAAGAGGGTTGGTATGAACTAAAAAAAGCTGGAATACGAAAGTGAAATAAAATCGAGCCCTGGATTTGGGCTTTTGAATCCCGCATTAGAGTAATGCATATACCTTACTGCTACTTTGGCATCTCCCAAGTCATAAACCAGTCCGAGTCTGTCTTCAAATTGATAATGAGTACTGACGTTTTTACCAGCAAAATGCGTGTCGTCTAGCAATGCCAATCCAATACCCAACTCTATGTAAAGTGGCTTTTCATACCAAGTTGAGAGCGGGTATTTGAATACAGGGGTGAGTGCCAATACGAAGTTTGTATCGTGTTTGCTTATTACACCTCTTTCAGTCGCAGAGTAATTCCAAAAGTTAATGCTGGTTTCAAAGTGTAAGTCGAAGTTCTTCCAAGAGTCAGGTAATAAGCCCTCAGGGTGATACTGATAAGCAAGCTTGACCCCATCTACGTCTCCTTCACCATGAATGTAGTGAATAGCATAACCATGTTTGTTGTTTGCAAACGCAGTTGAAGTAAATGTCATCAATAAGGCAAGCGCCAATAAACGGAGTAAATTCATAGTTAATGTGAACCTCATCATTTCAATGAGCGTATTTTCACAAAGCTATTTGTGTTTATATGCAAACAAATGTGCACGATATTGATGTTGAAATGGAAACAAACAAAAAACTAATTGAAATATATAGGTTTTTTATTAGTGTGCATTTTTGGCAACAAAAGAGTGCAAAAGAGTGTCTTTTTCATCATTAAACAAACTCGTAATATACGCACATTAACTAAACGGGGACACATTATGAAAACTGCAATACAGTATTTATTCTTTTCGGTATTAATTTTATTCAGTGCATACAGTGCTGGCGCGGGTTCTAAACAAGCAAATACTGAGACACCATATACATTAAT
This sequence comes from Pseudoalteromonas phenolica, assembly GCF_001444405.1. Taxonomy (NCBI): domain Bacteria; kingdom Pseudomonadati; phylum Pseudomonadota; class Gammaproteobacteria; order Alteromonadales; family Pseudoalteromonadaceae; genus Pseudoalteromonas; species Pseudoalteromonas phenolica. The sequence continues at coordinate 2,462,886 of NZ_CP013187.1, read as the reverse complement.
TAAATCAGTCGGTGATCAGTTGTTTATCGATATTGGTAAGTTGAAAGATTTAGACGAAGACACAAAACGTGCTGAGCTTAAAAAGCTGGTCAGTGCTCAGTTGATGCCACATATCGATATTAAATTTGTTTCTTTTAAGTTGCTAGGCAAACACGTCAGAGAAGTAAAACGCGAGCAAGCGGTGAGTTTTATAGATGCGGTTGAGCAATATTTAACAGGCACATATGCCAATGTATTAATGAGTTACAAAGGCCAAGACGTACGCTTTATCGAACCAGTTTTAGACAGCAAAAGTAAGTTTGCCTCAGTTAAGTCAGAGATTGTAGAGCCTGGCGCTCCGAGTATCGACATTGTATTTAAGTTCAGGAAAAACAAGAAAGGCGAATGGCAAGTTTATGACTTAGTTGCTGAAAGTATTTCACTGTTGAATGCAAAGCAGAAAGAAATTGTGTCTCGCATTAGTGAAGTGGGTATAGATAAAGTAACTAATGAATTGATTGCTAAGAGTTAATTCAGTTTGCAGTCAGAAATAAGTGAGTATATTGAACTTGCTTTTACAGAGTCAGTTAACGCTCATTAAGCCAGTTACTTAGTTCCATAGTTGTTATTTAACAACACTCTTCAAGCGGGCAGTCCCCTTTAATTGCATCCCTTCGCAGTTTTGCCCGCTTATTTTCTTTTAATTCCATTGCTAACAATCACTAAAATTGTATGCATAACTCTTAATCCCTTCACTTGCCTTTAAATCTCAGCTAGTTTGTTGGTAATTAAAGATAAAGTGGATGGAATTATGAAGTTAAATATCGACATTGTGGATGCTTTTACATCCACTCAGTTTGGTGGCAATTCAGCGGCGGTGATCACGACAGACACTTGGTTAACCGAAAACTTGATGCAATCCATTGCTGCAGAAAATAACTTATCAGAAACAACATTCTTAGTGCCTGTTGAATCGGGCGTTTATGATATTCGTTGGTTTTCTCCACTGACTGAAATTGCATTTTGTGGTCACGCAACTTTAGCGTCAGCGTTTGTGCTTTTTAATAAAAATCCAACTTTTCAGCAGGTAACACTGAGCGCGCCTGCGGTAGGGTCTATGCTAATCAACAAGTTAGATAAGGGTTATATTGAAATGGACTTTCCTAGCTTTGCACCAAAAGCCATTCAAGATATACCTGAAGCGCTCATTGCAGGTTTATCTATAAGGCCTCAACAAGTACTAAAAAATCAGCAAGCTTACTTTGCTGTGTATAACAGTGAGTTTGACGTTAGAGCTGTTGAACAAAGTTCAGAGCAACTTAAACAATTAGCACCATTTGATGTAGTTGTGACTGCACCTGGAGAGATATACGATTTTGTGTCACGTTATTTTTGGCCAGCGAATGGCGGCGATGAAGATCCGGTTACAGGGTCTATCCATACCGGGCTGGCTCCTTATTGGTCAATTCGATTAGGTAAAAAAGAATTGCATGCTTATCAAGCCTCTAAACGAGGTGGAGAAATTATGTGTATTATCGACAAAGATAGAGTGAAGCTTCGGGGGCAAGCTGTACATTATTTATCAGGAAGTATTGAGGTCTAAAGTTTATTCATAGGAAAAATTTGTTATATGTCAAACAACAGTTAAATCGCTCTTGAAGAATCGCCTGAGGAGCTGTTAGCTTTGCCTTTGTGTCGAATATAAAATTCCTAGAGAGTAAATTGAAACATGCTGAGTTTTGTAATGAAGCGCATTTCGCGTATTGAAAGTCTTTAGTTTAACAATACTCATTTCTTAAAAAGAAACATGCTTTGTCAACTCAAGGATTAATGCTTAAGGATAATTATGGAGATAACACTCAGGCAGCTTTCTGTCAAAAAACGTTTGTGGGCGCAAGTTAGTGCTTGCTTCCTAGTCATAATCGTAATTTCATTCTTGATGCTTAGTTCGCTCTATAGTGAGCTAAAACATGCTAAACAGCTCGAAACTCAACATATTGTTGAAACAGCCTATGGGGTAGTTAACTTTTATGCCGAGCAAGTAAACAACTCGAAAATGACGCTTGAAAAAGCACAAATTGAAGCAAAGCAGGTCATTAAATCGATGCGTTATGCTGGTGATGAATATCTGTTTATTCTTGATAAACAACATACAATGCTAATGCACCCTATGAAGCCTAGTCTGAATGGTTCTAATTCTGCTAATTTAAAAGATCCACATGGTATTTATTTTATACGTGAAATAGTGGATGTTGCGACACGTTCAGGTGAAGGCAGTGTGCATTATATGTGGTCCAGAACAGCAAACACTGATCCCGTCGATAAAATCTCTTATGCAAAACAATTCGCACCTTGGGGGTGGATAATTGCAACAGGGGTTTATATTGATGATGTGCAAGCGACATTCTGGCAAGAAGTTTCAACCATGGTGGCCTTGATAGTCATCATTGCTTTGGTGACCGTCATCATCACAGTAAATGTAGTTAAAAGCATCATAAATCCATTAGATAGGATTGGTAACACTATTCAACGTTTGGAGGAGACGGGAGATTTAACACTAGCGGTAGATACACAAGGAAAAGATGAATTAACACATATCGCCATGGGTCTAAATAATATGGTATCCAGTTTTAGAGATATCGCCTTTAGTAGTAATGCTTCTGTCGAACAGCTGAATATTTCAACACATAGCTTAGAAAGTGTCGCGAACGAGACTAAACAAGCGATGGCGAATCAACAAGTTGAAATTGAACAAGCGGCAACAGCCATGAATGAGATGACATCTACAGTCAGCGAAGTTGCTCATAACGTAGTGAACACTGCGAATGCTGCGCATAAAGCCCATAAAGAGGCTGGTGAAGGGATGGCGCTATTAAATATTGCCATTGAGGCTATAAGTGGCTTGGCAAATGAAGTTGAAAAGGCGGCTGCTGTTATCCATAAACTGGGTTCTGTGAGTGAAGAAATTGGTAATGTTACCACTGTGATCAATGCCATAGCAGAACAAACCAATTTATTAGCTTTAAATGCTGCCATTGAGGCTGCCAGAGCAGGTGAGCAAGGCAGAGGGTTTGCTGTTGTTGCTGATGAAGTGAGAGCGCTTGCCCAGAGAACGAAAGAGTCTACGGAAAGTATTCAAAGTATGATTGAAGAGTTACAAAAGTACTCTCATGACGCAGTTGTAGTAATGGAAGAAGGCCAAGTCTATGCAGAACGTACAGTTGAGCAGGCTCAAAATGCAGATCATGCGCTAAAAGAAATTGTAGAAGATATTGCGATTATTAATGAAATGAGCACACAAATAGCAACGGCTTCAGAGGAGCAATCGGCTGTGGCTGAAGAAATCAATCGCGGAATTATAACAGTAAGCGATCATACTTCTTCTACTGTTGATGCAACAAAAGACATTGCTAAGGCTGGCTCTGAACTTAAAGCTTTGGCAGCTGATTTAAAAGCACATGTGTCGAAATTCAAAGTTTAATTAATATGTAAGCCGAATATACGTTATTCGGCTATTTTCTCACCTATAATTAATTTGATAACTGCGCTTGGCAAAGCTTTTTTCCTGCTCTAGTATCTCAAAAAAACATGCAACATTTTGTCATGAAATCATTTCTATCTTTATATTTCACGAATCTATTTTTAATAAGCGGTACTGGCTTGTTAACTACATATCTTGCGCTCTATTTAGGTCAAAAAGATGTGTCGACCTTTTGGATTGGTTTACTTACTTCGTGTTATTACTTGGGCCTTTTATTAGGTTCAAAATTAGGCTATCACTTTATAAAATCTGTCGGGCACATAAGAACATTTGCAGCAAGCACTGCCGCTGTAGTAGTTTGCGTTGCCACACATGGTATAAGCGATAACATTTATTTATGGCTGTTTTTACGATTGTGTGTTGGCTTAGGCATGATGGCTAATTATATGGTGCTTGAAAGTTGGCTTAATGAGCAAGCAGAACCCGAATCCCGAGGAAAAGTTTTCTCATTTTATATGATCACGTCGTATATGGGCATGGTGCTTGGTCAGTTTGCATTATCAAGTTTTCCTGAATTGGGTTATGCACCTTTGTTTTTAGTTTGTATGGCAGTATCGGCTGGTATTATTCCCATTGCTATCACACGGCGAATTCACCCTAAACCCATTAAACCAGTTCAGGTTAGTCTGTTTGACTATTTTAAAAAAGTACCTCAAGCACTGACTGCTGTTCTGTTTGCTGGCATTATTAACGGCAGCTTTTACGGTCTGGCGCCTACTTTTGCAAACGGAGTTGGGTTTAGTGCAGCGGATATTGCTAAATTCATGTCGTTTACGATTTTTGCTGGTTTATTAGCTCAGTGGCCGATGGGTATCATTTCTGACAAAGTACCAAGGAGTATTTTATTAAGAAGTAATGCAGTTGCTCTATGCCTCATCAGTTTGGCAATTTGCTTATTACCCTCTGAACCGACAGTTTTGATGGCCTGTAGTTTTGCTTTTGGTTTGTTTGCGTTTACGCTTTATCCGCTTTCATCAGCTTTGGCAAACTCACGTGTCAGTGATGAAGATCGGGTTGGCGTATCTTCTGCACTCCTAATGGTTTTTGGTGCAGGCGCCGCTTTTGGTTCAGCGCTTATTTCAAAATCAATGACTTTTTTCGGCCCTAAGGCTTTATATGCATCTATTGCAGTGCTCACTGTATTGATGTTTGGAGTGTTAACTTTTATTAATTCTCGTCAAAAAGCGGAAGTGCCTGAATCCAGCGACTATGTTGTGGGTAATTCGGATGTCACTAGTTCACCACTCGCTGCAGCGATGGACCCTAGAATAGAAGAAGAAATCGCGCATGAGCAATTATTGGTAGTTGGCGATGATGCTGAAAGTAAGTTAGAAGACGACTTGATTGATGAAAGTGAAGAGCATAAACCTGACAAAAGTAAGTGAAATAATTAGCTGCATAATGTGCAGTAAATTTATGTTTAGTGTCTAACTAATTGAAACAATGACAATGCTTAGACTAAAATGCCGCAAACTTATTTAAAGGTAACAAAATGAACGAACCTAAGTCGTTTGGTAATAAACTTGAGCATGCTTTAGAGTCAACCTTATTTAAAGGTCGTTGGTTACTTGCACCTTTCTTTTTAGGGCTGTTATTTGCGGTTATTTTACTGCTTATTAAATTTTTTAAGCAGCTTTACGTGATGACTATTACGGCTTTTAATACTGCAAACAATGATTTATTGGTTGGTATTCTTACTTTAGTTGATACGGCTTTGTTAGCAGGGCTGTTATTGATCATTATTTTTAGTGGTTATGAAAATTTTGTTTCAAAGCTTGATATTGATAACCATAGGGATAGACCTGCATGGATGGGAAAAGTGGGCTTTTCTGGACTTAAGATAAAACTTATTAGTGCTATCGTTGCTATTTCAGCTGTGGAGTTACTTAAAGTGTTTATTAGCTCTGAGTTACTCAGTAATGAAGAACTAGCTTGGAAAGTAGGCATTCACTTAACTTTTGTGATTTCTGGTGTTCTATTCTCAATAACTGACTACATCAATAGTAAGACACACAATCACTAGCCCTTATTCTCGAGAGATTATTGGCGCGACTTATATTTATTTGGGCGACAAGTGATCCTTTTTTCATAAACCTGTCTATTATTTAATCAGTTGATATCGAGTTTTATAAAGTTTTTAAGTAAATGCTTTACTCTTTGTTTAACAAGGCACTAATATCAATTTATTAGGAATAATTGCTTATATATCGGTTTTAACTATCTATATTTTAAAGCGGTTAACTTTTTATTAAACAATAAGTCGTCTCTATGTTTCTAGCTGTTGCCAAAAAGATATCAAGTCACCTCACTCTAGTTGTCCTCCTTCCCTGTATTTTGCTAGGAGCCATTATTACCTACGATATGAGCATGGCATTCAAAAAAATGAATAATGCTTATGATGCTGAATACAATGCTTTTTTGAGTCATGCGGTATTGGGTATCGTACATGAGACTCAAAAAGAGAGGGGGACGTCTGCAGGGTTTGTTGGTTCTAAAGGTGCAAAGTTTGGCCAGTCCTTAAGAGCGCAGCGCCTCAATACGAATTCGATGTTGAGTTTATTGAAGAGCAAACAAAAGGATTGGAGCTTATCAAAAGAAATGCATAAAGAGCTCAAGGAGTTTGAAGCTCTTTTCTTCGAATTAGAGTCGATGCGAAGAAAAGTAGATAGCTTAGCGACCTCAGTCCCTGATTTGCTAAATTACTACACTGCAATTAATTCAAAAGGTTTGCATATTGTTGTTAAAGCAGCACGTTTGAGTGATGACCCGATCATTTCAAAAGAGTTAACTGCTATATATAACTTTTCAAGTGCGAAAGAGTCATCGGGGATAGAGCGAGCAATATTGGCAAATGTTTTTGCCAATAATCAAATGAGCTTTGCGCAAAAGGCACGACATGTAGAGTTGTTAACACAACAAAAAGTCTATTTAAACGAAGCACTAGAAGTCGCGCCTAAAGCAATAAGGTCAATTTTACAATCAGCACTGAACCAAAGCTCATTTGCCGAAGTTGACCGTTTTAGAAAACAAGTCGAACAAAAAAACTCCAATTTTAATATTGACGCTGAAGCTTGGTTTACAGCTGCAACAAATAGAATTAATGCTTTAAAAAATGCTGAAGAAGAAGCGCTAACCGTAGTTGATAAAACAGCAATTCGAATTCAACAAGACGCCGTAGTAGTAGTCATTGTAGAAGCAGTTATATTTATTGTTGGCTTGCTCATTACCGCTGCGCTGTTTTTATCGATTCGATTAAGGCACCAACAATCAGAGTTAATAGCAAAAGGCATAGAAATTGCGATTAATAAGCGCGATATGGCTGATGAGATAGAAGTATTAAGCTCAGATGAACTTGGTGAATCAGCGCAAAAAATAAACGCACTGACAAAACAATTTGAAGAAGATTTAATTGAACTTGGCCTAGTCTCCAAGAAGATCACCGTCTCAATTCATGAAACTGCAGTTGCAATCAGTCAAAGCCAAGAAAACTTAGTTGAGCAACAAATGGGTATACAGACTATCGCATCTGCTTCTGAGCAAATGAGCGCAAATATCCAAGTTATTGCAAGTTCTATGTCTGACAACTCCGAGGCTGCAAAAACAGTTGCCAATGAATCTTTAAATGGACAAAGGGTGGTGAGTGAAGCTGTTGAAGTGATCCAAAGTGCGTCTGATGATATGGCTCGTTCGGCACAATCAGTCGATACGTTGAATGAACGTGTAGGTAGTATTTCTAGTATGGTTGATATGATCCGAGATATTGCGGAACAAACTAATTTGTTGGCCTTGAATGCCGCTATCGAAGCTGCAAGAGCTGGAGAGCAGGGTAGAGGTTTTGCGGTTGTTGCTGATGAAGTGAGAAGTCTTGCAAGTAGAACACAAAAATCAACAGAAGAGATATCCTCATTAGTGGCAGAGCTTCAAACAAGTTCAAAAGAAGCTTCAAACATTATTACCCAAGGTAAAGACAATGCCCTGGAAGCGGCCCAACGAGCAGAAGAAATTAAACTTGCTTTGGCAACCATAGTTGAACAAGCAAAACAAGTTGAAGCAGTGACTGAGGCTGTTTCTTCAAATACGCAGCAGCAAAGCAATGCGATTGAAGAAGTAAGTAAAAATATTGTCGATATTTATCAAAAAGCCACTGAGAATGTATCTGGTGCTGAAGAGATAGCTAAAGCTGCAACTAATATTGCTGGCTCTGCAATTGATATGGATGAGCTAATTGAGCGTTATAAAGTTAGCAAAGAATGTAATTACGAATATTAAGTCGTATTGTCAGTATTGAGTGATGTCTAGTTAATGGGCATCACTTTCGCTCAGTTCATCGCTAAACCAATGACATTTTATCCTGACTCTAGTATTCATATGCTAAATTTATTAATTAGGGATCACTATGGCTATTGGGATCAGAAAAACACTTTCAGCACTTGCATTATTACCTGTTCTTGCTCAGGCAAACTCAACATTTAATGCCAACGATATCTTTGCATTAGAATATGCAAACGACCCGCAAATTTCTCCAAACGGTAAACAAGTTGTATATGTCAGAAATTCTAATGACATAATGAAAGATAACACTCGCCGCAATTTATGGTTAGTAGACGTAAAAAGTGGTGAACAAACGCCACTATTTTCAGATGAAAACCAATACCTGCACCCAAGATGGTCACCAGATGGTAAAAAAATAGCATTTATCAGTAATGTTTCTGGCAGTTACCAAGTGCATGTGCATTACCTTGAGAAAAATCGCACTGCATTGTTAAGCCAACTTCAGTCAAGCGTAAGTAATTTAACTTGGTCTCCGGATGGTAAGTGGCTGGCATTTAGTCAACAAATCAACGAAAAGCCTTCGGTGATCGCAAAAATGCCAGCGAAACCAAAAGGCGCGAAATGGTCAGATCCTGCAATTGTTATTGATAAAGCTTATTACCAAGCTGATGGCAGGGGATTAGTTAAGCCGGGCTATCGCCAAATCTTTATTTTACCAAGTGATGGTGGGACGCCGCGTCAATTGACTTCAGGTAATTTTCATCATGGTGGGAAGCTTACTTGGCATAGTAACTCAGAAGAAATTGTATTCTCTGCAAATAGAATTAAAGATTGGGAATACAAGCGCTTAGAAGGTGATTTATTTAGTGTAGATTTAAAGGGCAAGCTTACTCAGCTCACTACTCAACCAGGCCGAGAGCATTCTCCTAGCTTTTCAAGAAACGGTAAAAAGTTAGCTTTCTTAAGTGCATCTGGTGAGTTGAATCCATATCGTAATCACAAGCTGAATGTCATGGATTGGTCAGATAAAGAGTTTGAAATGGTGGGTAAAGATTTTGACCGCTCTATCCAAAATCCAACTTGGATCAGCAATTCAAGATTGGCAATTGCCTACGATGACTTCGGTAAGCGCAAGCTTGCAGCGATTTCTTTAAGTGGCAATATCAAAGACCTTGCTGACAGCTTATCGGGCACAACATTGGGCAGACCTTATATTAGCGGCCAATTTAGTGCGAACTACTCAGGTAAAATTGCCTTTACCCATGGGACAGCGCAAAGGCCAGCGGATGTATCAATAGCATCTACTAAAGGGAATACCAAACAACTAACTGCATTAAACGAAGATTTACTTGCTCATAAAACACTGGGTGAGGTTCATGAAGTTAACTACAAGTCTTCATTTGATGGCGAGCAAATTCAAGGTTGGTATATCACGCCTCCTAATTTTGATCCTAAGAAAAAGTATCCGCTATTGGTTGAGATTCATGGTGGCCCTCACTTAGCTTATGGTCCACATTTTTCTGCTGAATTACAGCGTTATGCTGCGCAGGGTTACGTGGTGTTTTACGATAACCACAGAGGCAGCAGCTCTTATGGTGAACGTTTTGCTATGTTGCTGAAGTATAAGTACAGTTCAAAAGAAGACTTTGCTGACCATAATTCTGGTGTTGATGCCATGATAAGCAAAGGATTTATTGATAAAGGTAATTTATTCATTGCTGGGGGATCTGCTGGGGGCATTGCAACGGCGTATGCGATTGGCCTTACCAACAGGTTTAATGCGGCTGTTGTCGTTAAACCTGTGATTAATTGGTTAAGCAAAGTATTAACGGCTGATAGTGGGTTATTACAAATACCCACACAATTTCCAGGTATGCCATGGGAGCATGTAGAGCATTACTGGCAACGCTCACCATTATCTTTAGTTGGCAATGTGACTACGCCGACGATGTTAATGACTGGTGAAGAAGATTTACGAACACCGATGGCTGAAACTGAGCAATATTATCAAGCCTTAAAGCTTCGTAAAATCGATACAGTATTAGTTAAAATACCAGGCGCACCACATGGTATCGCAGGAAAACCATCTCGTATGATAAGTAAAATCGAGCACACCTTGGCGTGGTTTGAAAAGTATAAAAAGTAAAGCATCTTAGTAAGTGTGGTTAGTACATTATGTCATGCTAACCACACATTTAGTTCTGCCTGCTTATTAACTAAAACTCTGTGCAAAATCTATAATGCGTGGCCAGTTGAAGAGCGACTTAATTCAGTTGAATGTGCTCTTAAGAATCGCCAATTAACCATCTGTTTAATCTCTTTTAATCTGGTCTCTCATCGCTAGGCATGTTTAAGCTTCTTCATTAACTGAATGGATAATTTGCACCGAAAATGGTGTATCTATACCAACCCACAATAACATCTAATCAATTTGAGTGATTAAACCTGATGGTAGCGACTGAAGTCTACAGAAATAAGAAAACATGCTTTTGCCTATCATATCAAAACACAAATCAATAAATGTTAAGAGTTAGCATCTAGCGTCCAGTAAGGCTGAGCTTTCATTAAATTCAGATGAGATCTTAAAGCAAAAGCTCCAGACGAGTTCAATTTTCGCGAGAGGTTATTATTGTGTTTAAGTTAATTGTTAGGTGGGCTGATTCGTTATATGAGTATTTTCATAATATTCAAAAATAAAGCGTTTTATCTCTATTAAATATACATTTCCTTAACCTTGAGCTTGATTTGTAAATAATTTGGTATTAACTTTAACATATCGATTATTTAGTTTAAGGGATTAAAAAATGTTACATGGATTTAGGCTGATATTAATAATTGGTGTGTTTTTAGCGATAGCGGGTTCTGTTCAATCAGGTGATTGGCGTTACTCAGTTTGGATTGTACTCACTTTATCAGTTGCATTAGCTGTGAGCTTTAAAGTATCCAAAGACAATTTTTTAGAATCAAAAGAACAAAAAGATGCGCAGAATGATTCGTGTGCCTTGTTATTCTCTTCAACTCCTTACTTTTCAGATAAAAACGATCACAAAGTGAGGCATTCTTCCGTAAATTCAGAACGCTTTTAATATTGAAATGGATTCCAACCAATAGTAAGTAAACAAAGCCTGGGTTAATACTCAGGCTTTTTCTTTTAATCAATTTCTACTCGTAACTAATACCAATCCTCAATCATTTTGAGGAATTAAAACCGATGGCAGCTGCTTTGAAAATTTCTCATTTCGAATAACCAAATAGTAAAATTTTCGTATTGCTAGCAACATGTTTTCTTTGCCTCTTAATAGATTATTTGATTAAAAAGAGTGGTATAACACCAATCTTCAATGATTTTGCTATCGGTAAATTTTTCTCAGCTAAAACAGGTTTACGAATTAAGGAGGCTGAAAAGAGAGAACTTTAATCTTGAAATTGCAATTGTCATTTAAAAACAAGAAAAGTACGAATTAACTTTTTTAAATAATCATAAGTATATCAATTACCTAATTGCGTGATTGGATGCGCTGAAAAAATAAAATTTAATTTTTTTAAACTCTTCTCTTGAAAACTTTTAAGCAGACCTTATTTCTATTTGTGAAGACGCCTTACAGGGTCTTCGTTAACTTAATTTATTGAATTTTAAGGTATTCTTGCTCATGAGAGGAGATGCCATAACTTATCGCTCTAAGAGGGTATTATTATGCGTACAGTAGATTTATCACCACTTTACCGTTCATTCATTGGCTTTGATCATTTAGCTCAACTTATGGATAACGCTAGCCGCAATGCAAAACAATCAAGCTTTCCTCCATATAACATCGAGCTTTTAGGTGAAGACAAATATCAGATCACCATGGCGGTTGCGGGTTTTGTAGAATCTGAACTACAAATTGAAACTGAAAAAAATACTCTTACAGTAAAAGGGTTAAAAGAAACTAAATCAGCAGATGGTGAGCGTACCTTTATTCACCAAGGCATTGCTGAAAGAAACTTCGAGCATAAATTCCAATTGGGTGACCATGTAAAAGTTCGTGGCGCAGCATTAGAGAATGGTTTATTGAATATTGCATTAGAACGTGAAATTCCTGAAGCTGAGAAACCGCGTACCATTGCGATTAATGGGGTTAATCAAGAGCTTCTAAAAAGCGCGTAAACCATTAAATTCATTTTAAAGTCTCCCAATCAGCGGCTTACTTGAGTAAGCCGCTTTTTTATGTCTTTGGCTTACCATCTTAAATTCAACTGCTAAACTAAAATTATCAAAATAGCGCTCTGTTTAGGAATGCTTAGATATCAGACTTGATAGTGGAGGTGTTATGAGCAGCAAGTACGAAGGAAGTGATTTTTACTGTGACCTAGCTTTGAGCGGCAAACTAGAACTGGATGTTGTGTACGAAGATGAGCATGTACTCGCTTTCCATCATACTAACCCTTATTGGCCAGTACACCTTGTGGTTATCCCTAAACGACATATTCCTTCATTTACAGATTTGGGAGGGCACGAGTCTGAGCAGTTGGTTCACTTAGTGATGGTGGTTAAACAAGTTGCAGCTAAAATAGAAGAGGAGTATGGAGCGGCCCGTGTGCTTACCAATCTTGGAGAGTATCAAGATAGTAAGCACTTGCACTTTCATGTTAATTTTGGCGAACCAAAAACTAACTAGCTTATTTGTGAGACCAGTTTTAAATTCTCAAGTTCATCAAGCAGTTCAAGTACTTCGGGTTCGACATCGGCAATATTTTGGTAACGTTTTAAACCTGTCTCAATCGTTTCTGACAATTGTTTAAGTTTAGGGACTCCTGTATAACAACAAGCGCCATGAAATTTATGAATAACTGATAACAGTAGTGCAAAATCTTCGTTTTCAAGCGCTTGTTCTATTTGCTGGTGAGTGTCGCTTAAGCTGTCGAGCAGCATATTTAACATTTCAATAGCCAAATCAGGCTTACCGCCAGCGTGACGAAGCGCTAACGGCCAATCGAGTAAATGGCTTTCAAATGGAGCAGGACTCGGCTCAGCTTCTTCTTGCTTCACTTTGGTCGTTGAACTTACTGAAGAGCTGCTATAGTCACAAATTGTTTGTTTCAGCATGTCTTCGTCAATGGGTTTAGTTAAATAGTCACTAAACCCATCTTTGAGTAACTGGTCTTTTTCACCGCTTAATGCGTGTGCTGTTACTGCAATAATTGGAGTATCTTCATTGAGTGATGAATCCAAGATAGTTTTGCATGCCGTAATACCATCCATAATGGGCATTTGAATATCCATGAAAATTAAATCATATTTATGTGTTTTACACAGAGCTACAGCTTGCGCACCATTGTGTGCTGTATCAATACTTTCTATTTGCTCTGATAGCAGTGTAGAGAGTAGCTTTAAGTTTGCATCATTATCATCTGCAATGAGTGCTTTTAGCGGCAATATTGGCTGGTCGTGTTCATCCGTCGAAACATCAGGGTGATCTAGGCGGTATGGTGCAGCTAACATTTCACATAGCTTACGATAATGCAGAGGTTTACTTGCGCAGGCATCTGCGCCACTACCGACTAAAGACTCTCGCATATTATGAGAAATGGTACTAACCATGAGGTATAAATAGTCAGATAGCAGTCGAGCTTGAGTTATATAGTTCTTCAGTACTGGCATTTTTTCAACATCAGCTGTATTTCCTATTAAACAAATATCATAACTGAAGTCTTTTTCTAGAGCCTGATAAAAGGTCTCTTCTGTCAAACAGGGGGTTACCTGCATTTTCCATTCATTTAATTGAGCCAAGATTGCATAGTGAGTATGCTCCTGAGGTTCAAAGAATAAAATACGCTTGTTTTCGAGGCTATAAGTCGGTAAATCATTGTTAAACGCACGTTGGGGCAGTTCAAAAATGGCATTGAAGGTAAAACAGGTACCTTGACCAGGGGCTGAGTTTAAACTGATACTACCACGCATGGCTTCGACAATGTGTTTAGTTATGATAAGGCCAAGACCTGTACCACCAAATTTTCGAGTGATACTTGAGTCTGCTTGGCCAAACGGTGTGAATAGCGCATCTTGTTTCTCTGCGGCAATACCTACACCGGTGTCACTGACCGAAACTAACAGTGATGCATTGGTTTGCTTTATTACACGGTGAGTAATATCAATTTTAACCGCGCCTTTTTCTGTAAATTTAATGGCATTACTTATCAAGTTAATGAGTACTTGCTTTAACCTAGTTGGGTCACCTACTAAATTTTCTGGTACATGTGGATGGATAGAAATAGACAGTTCAAGTTTTTTCTCATAAGCACTTGGTGCTAGTAATGTCATGACTTCACTGATAACTTCTCGTAACTGAAAGTGGATACTTTCTAATTCCATCGCGCCCGCTTCTAATTTCGAGAAATCCAAGATGTCGCTGATAATAGTCATGAGGCTATTGGCCGAAAGCTCGATGGTGTCTAAATACTCTTTTTGGTGTTTATTTAGCGGCGTTTTATAAAGTTGTCTTGTAAAACCAATCACACCATTTAAAGGCGTTCTTAACTCGTGACTCATTTTCGCTAAGAAGTCAGATTTAACTCGGTTAGCATCTTGTGCCTCTTTTTTGGCGATATTGAGCTGAATATTTTGGGTTTCGTACTGTTCCAGCGTTTCTCTATAGTCACTGGTGGCTTGGTCAATATGCTTTTGCATTTCATCACGTTGGTTAGCCATTGCACCATTAATTGTATGCAGCCCTTGGCGTAATAATTCGAACTCTCCTTGCATTGGTACTTGTAGGCCAATGTCCTGCTTACCTTCGACCAATTTGTCTGTAGCGAGAAGTAATTGTGACAGAGGTGACACCAGTACTTTACTTATACGCAATGATAAAATGCCGCTCAAAATTAGAGCTATCACAATGATACTAATACTCATAATCAACGTTTGTTGTTGTGCGATAATGGCTTTATCTTTACTGACTTCGATAACTAAAAGTGCGAGCGGCGTGGCGTGGGCATCTTGCCATTGCTCTGAGGGTTGTGAGTTAAATTTAACTGGAGTGAAAAATATAAATGTATCGTCTCTTTTCACCATATCTGTATGGTGAAGCGCTTTAATGTCGTTAGAGAAGTTTAAGTTATTAAAATGCTCATGATAATTGCTGGTCAGTAGGAGTTCTTTTTCAACATCAAAAACAGCGATACTTTTGATAAGCGGAGAGTGTTTATTGTGTGCAGTACTGACTATACGCTTAAGTTGTGCTCTATCTTCACGCAGAACGGGTTGCTCTAATGCGATTGCCAATGGCTCTGAAATGCTACTTCCACGTTGGAAGAGAATTTCTTCAAGCTCAACATAACGATTTACTGTAAAATACCCCCCAAGAATTAAACCAATCAGCATGGTAGGGATTAAAGTTAGAACGAGAATGCTATCGCGCAGGCCTAATCTGGTCATGAATGAACTATTTCTTATTAATATTCTAGCTTTAAGAGTATCGACTTAGACACGGGTTGGCAAACATTAAGGGGCATTCGTATGGCACAGATATTTCGTGCTAAAAAAACGTCAAATAAAGGCAAAGTACTGACTTTGGATGTAAAGTCACTTGATCATCAAGGTCGAGGTGTTGCAAATCACAATGGTAAGGTGTGTTTTATTGATGGTGCATTACCAAACGAACGAGTAAAAGCGCAAATTCTCGATGAGAAGTCAAAGCTCATTGAGGCTAAGCAAGTCAAAGTACTTACACCAAGTGAAGAACGTATCGACCCTTTTTGCCAACATTATGGTGTGTGCGGTGGATGTCAGTTACAGCATTTAAAAGTAGACAGTCAGATCACTTATAAACAGCAAGCCGTTGGCAAACTATTTGAAAAATTTGCAAAAGAAACGCATCTAGCTTGGCAACCTGCTATCACCAGTGAAGATAAATACTACCGCCGCTCTGCCCGTATTGCTTGTATTTCAGATAAGAAAACGAAGCAATTTAAATTAGGCTTCAGAGCGCAAAAGAGTAAGCAAATAGTAGAAGTAGAAAATTGCCCAGTTTTAAATATTGCTTTTGAAGAACTATTCACGCAGCTAAGACTAGTTGTCACAGATAACAGCAAGCTTCATTCAATTAGTCATGTACAGCTTTGTGAAGCAGATAACGGTGTGTTTGTACTTATAAGGCATACCAAAGTAATTGATGACAATACGAAACAGATATTAATAACAGCATTAAGCGACTCAGGTGTGCAGGTTTTATGGGATGATGGTAAAGAGCCTGTGACATACGAGCAACTCCCTAACTATCGAGTTAATGGGATTGAATTTGGTTTTCAGCTCAATAACTTTATTCAAGTTAACGGCGAAGTAAATGAAAAGATGCTGATGCAATCATTAGATTGGTTAGCACTCAGTGAAAAAGACATCTTATTAGACTTGTTTTGTGGTATTGGTAACTTTTCTTTGCTTGCAGCCAAATATGCTAAACGTGTTGTTGGTGTTGAAGGCGTAGATAATTCGGTACAAAGAGCTAAGGCAAATGCAGCACAAAATCAGCTTGAAAATGTCTCTTTTGAATGTTTTGACCTGACGGATGATATCTCAAGTGCCACGTGGTTCGATAAACAAGCGAATGTATTGATTTTAGACCCGTCTCGTACCGGTGCGTATGATGTATTGAAGCAATTGCCACTAAATCAATTCGAAAAAATTCTCTATGTATCGTGCGATCCAGTTACTTTAGCGAGAGATAGTGCTTTAGTACTTGAAGCTGGCTTCACAATCAGTAAAGTGGGACTTATGAATATGTTTCCTCACACGGGGCATATAGAGACAATGGCGTTGTTCCAAAGGAGGTAATGCAGATGGTTGCAACCCGCCAATCACATCAAACTCATTTACCAGCCGATTTTTCGGCTCGGCTAGATCTTCTGAACCTGTCAGACGATAAACTCTCATATTTAGACCGAGCCCATGCTTTATGTCCTTCTGATGTGAATGCGACGACCTTGAACAAAGCCGTTGAGATGGTGGAAATCCTTGCCGAGCTGAATTTTGATCCTGAATCTTTGGCATCTGCTTATTTAACGCCCTATTTTCTTGAAGGGTTAATCAGTTTTGATGATGTAAAAGACGAGCTCGGCGACAACGTTGCTTTGCTGTTGCAAGGGGTTGAGCAAATGGCGACAATCAGCACCCTAGCACATCAGGGTAAAGGCAATGTACAGATTGATAACATTCGCCGTATGTTATTGGCTATGGTTGAAGATGTTCGAGCGGTAGTAATTAAATTAGCTGAACAAATTTGTCATTTACGTGAAGTAAAAAATGCTGATGAAGAAGAGCGTGTGGTGACAGCTAAAGCGACCGCAAATATCTTCGCACCACTGGCTAATCGTTTAGGGATAGGACAGCTTAAGTGGGAACTTGAGGACTTATCGTTCCGCTACCTTCACCCAGAGACCTATAAGCGTATTGCAAAGCAGCTGTCTGATAAGCGTTTAGACCGTGAATCCTATATGGAAAACATGGTGAATCTAGTGTCTAGTAAGCTTGCCGAAGCAGGCGTGAAAGCACAGGTTTATGGGCGTCCAAAGCACATTTACAGCATCTATAAAAAGATGTCGCAAAAGAATTATGAATTTGATCAGCTTTTCGATATTCGTGCTATGCGAATTGTGGTTGATGAAATTCAAGACTGTTATGCCGCGCTAGGTATTGTGCATACCAGTTGGCGTCATCTGCCAAAAGAGTTCGACGACTACGTTGCCACACCAAAACAAAATGGTTACCAGTCTATCCATACTGTGGTGTTTGGTCCTGAAGGTAAAACAGTCGAGATCCAAATTCGTACTGAAGAAATGCATCAAGATGCTGAGCTTGGCGTTGCAGCCCACTGGATGTATAAAGAAGGTGCTTTACCAGGGCGTGGCTCAGGTTATGAACAGAAAATAAGCTGGTTGCGTAAGCTACTCCAATGGCAAGAAGAAGTTGTTGATGGCAGTGACTTAGCTGATGAGCTGAAAAACCAAGTGGTTGAAGACAGAGTGTATGTCTTTACACCAAAGGGTGATATTTTTGATTTGCCACTCGGCGCGACGCCACTCGACTTTGCCTATTATATTCATTCTAATGTCGGTCACCGCTGCGTAGGTGCTAAAGTGTTCGGTAAAATAGTCCCGTTTACTTATAAGCTAAAAACCGGCGATCAGGTTGAAATTTTAACCCAGAAGAATCCAGCGCCAAGTCGTGATTGGTTAAGTCCAAGCCTAGGTTATATTTTCTCATCGCGTGCTCGTAGTAAAATTCATCACTGGTTTAAGCAGCAAGACAGAGATAAAAACCTACAAGCGGGTAAAGAGATGCTAGATTCGCATTTGTCGAAACTAGATCTTACCTATAAAGACTTAGAGCCAGCGGTTGAACGCTTTAACTTTAGAGAGCTTGACGACTTAATGGTGGCATTGGGGGCGGGCGATGTCCGCATCAACCAATTCTTAAACTTTATCCAAGCGAAGCCAGAACCTGAAGATACGTTAAAAATTACTTCACGCAAAAAGGTGAAAGGCGATAAAAATGGCATTGTGGTCGATGGGGTGGGTAGCCTATTGAGCCATGTCGCCAAATGTTGTCAGCCAGTCCCGGGCGATGAAATTGTTGGCTATATTACGCAAGGTCGTGGCATTGCAGTTCATCGTAGTGATTGTGAGTCGTTTTCGCACATTTGCGAGCAACATCCTGAGCGTGAAATAGCTGTCAGTTGGTCTGATGATATTAAGTCATCTTATGCGTTGAACTTACGAATTGAAGCGCAGGACAGACAGGGCCTTATTCGTGATATCAGCTCTGTGTTGGCCAATGAAAAAGTGAATGTATTAAACATGAACTTGCAAACTAACTATGAGCAAAATACAGCAGTATTTATAATGCAAATAGAGGTTTCTAATCTGTCTTCAATGAACCGCTTGATCACTAAGTTGGTTCAAATTGATGGCGTATTTGAAGCAAAGCGACAGCATTAACAGTTAAAAATATCAATTTAATAAAGTCGGCATTTGCCGACTTTATTGTTTTAAAAATAAGTGTTCTAAAAATGAATCAAACTGAAATAGATAAACTGCTTAATATCATGCAAACACTTCGTGATCCTAAAAAAGGATGCGATTGGGATAAAGCCCAAACATTTAAAACCATCGTGCCGCATACCTTAGAAGAAGCTTATGAGGTGGCTGATGCGATAGAGCGCGATAATATGGCAGATCTCAAAGATGAGTTGGGTGACTTGTTGTTCCAAGTTAT
Organism: Pseudoalteromonas phenolica; assembly: GCF_001444405.1. Classification (NCBI taxonomy): domain Bacteria; kingdom Pseudomonadati; phylum Pseudomonadota; class Gammaproteobacteria; order Alteromonadales; family Pseudoalteromonadaceae; genus Pseudoalteromonas; species Pseudoalteromonas phenolica. The sequence continues at coordinate 2,443,846 of NZ_CP013187.1, read as the reverse complement.
TTTTTATGCACAAATGGCCAAAGAAAAGGGGCTGTTTGATTTCGACGAGGTGGTTGAGGTTTTAAACAACAAGCTGGTTCGCAGGCACCCGCATGTATTTTCAGAGCAAAAGACATTAACAGATGAAGAGCTTGAGCAACAATGGCAGGCGATTAAAGATCAAGAAAAAGCCGCAAAGCCGAACTCATCTGAGCAACCCTTATGGCATGACATTCCAAAAGTGCTCCCTGCATTAACGCGTGCTAAGAAAGTACAAAAACGCGCTGCAAACTTTGGCTTTGATTGGCCAGACTACCATGGCGCACTTGAAAAAGTATCAGAAGAAGTGGCAGAAGTAAGCGAAGCACTTGCAGAAAACCCTCAGTCCGAACACTCAGCTGAAGAAATAGGTGATTTACTGTTTGCGACAGTTAATGTGGCTCGCCATGCTAAACACGACCCCGAACAAATACTGAGAAACGCGACAGATAAATTTGTAGGCAGATTTGCCCAAGTTGAAGCCGTACTTAAACAACAAGGCAAGAGTTTAGATGCGTCAAGCCTTGAAGAAATGGATGAGGCTTGGGAGCTGGTGAAGAAAAGAGCAAAAGAATAAGACGGTATTAGGCAAACAATAACGACGATTTTTTTGAGGTCTTACTTGTCATTATTTAAAGCGCTTACGCTAAATTTTTGTGGATTGATGTTAAGTGCTTTGCTATACTATCGCCCCGTCTTGATTCTTATTTAAAATTCCATTTTCCTGATATTCTAGGGTTCGCATGAGTACAAAATTTATCTTCGTAACGGGCGGGGTTGTTTCGTCTTTGGGTAAAGGTATTGCCGCAGCATCGTTGGCAGCAATATTAGAAGCCCGTGGCTTAAACGTAACTATTCTTAAGCTGGATCCTTATATCAACGTGGATCCGGGTACAATGAGCCCAATTCAGCACGGTGAAGTTTATGTAACTGAAGACGGTGCTGAAACTGACCTAGACTTAGGTCACTACGAGCGTTTCATTCGCACCAAAATGACAAAGCGCAACAATTTCACGCAAGGTCGTGTTTTTGAAGACGTGCTTCGTCGTGAGCGTAAAGGTGAATACCTTGGCGCGACTATTCAGGTAATTCCACATATCACTAACGACATTAAGCGCCGTGTAATTGAAGGTGCTGAAGGTTACGACATCGCTATCGTTGAGATCGGCGGTACTGTTGGTGATATCGAGTCACAACCGTTCTTAGAAGCGATTCGTCAGCTTGGTACAGAACTGGGTCGTGAACACGCATTATTCATGCACTTAACGTTAGTGCCATTCCTTGGTGCTGCTGGTGAAGTTAAAACTAAGCCAACTCAGCATTCAGTTAAAGAACTTCGCTCTATTGGTATTCAACCAGATATTCTAGTTTGTCGTTCTAACTGTAAATTGCCAGCTAACGAACGTGCAAAGATCGCACTTTTCACTAACGTAGAAGAAAAAGCGGTTATTTCACTGCAAGACGTAGACAGCATCTATAAGATCCCTGCGTTATTAAAATCACAAGATCTTGATAACTTAGTGTGCCGTCGTTTCTACATTGAAGCACCTGAAGCTGATTTAGCTGAGTGGGAACAGGTTCTTTATCAAGAGTCTAACCCAACTGGTGAAGTGACAATTGGTATGGTAGGTAAGTACATTGAACTACCAGATGCATACAAGTCAGTAAACGAAGCGTTGAAGCATGCGGGTCTTAAAAACCGAGTAACAGTAAACATTCAATACGTTGATTCACAAGATATCGAAAGCAAAGGTGTTGAGTTATTACAAGACCTAGACGCTATTTTAGTACCTGGTGGCTTCGGCGGCCGTGGCGTTGAAGGTAAAATCCTAGCGGCTAAGTATGCGCGTGAGAACAAAGTACCTTACCTTGGTATTTGTTTAGGTATGCAGGTTGCGCTCATTGAATATGCGCGTAACGTTGCAGGTCTTGAAGGTGCAAACTCTACAGAATTTGACGCAGAATCTGCTCATCCAGTTGTTGGTCTAATCACTGAGTGGTTAGATTCAGAAGGTAACGTAGAAGTACGTGACGAAGCGTCTGACTTAGGTGGCACAATGCGTCTAGGTGCGCAACTTTGTCACTTAAAAGAAGGTTCAAAAGTTCGTGAAGTGTATGGCAATGCTGAAATCACTGAACGTCACCGTCACCGTTATGAAGTAAACAACAATTACATCGAGCGTCTTGAAAAAGCGGGCCTACACTTCACAGGCTTGTCTGAAGATAAGAAGCTAGTTGAAATCATCGAAAATAAAGATCACCCTTGGTTCATTGCAGCTCAGTTCCACCCTGAGTTCACCTCGACGCCTCGTGATGGTCACCCGTTATTTGAAGGTTTTGTGGGTGCAGCGTTTGCACATCAGAAAGCAGAAAAATAATCTGAAGAAGCCGTGCATTTGCACGGCTTTTTTGTCTCTAAACCAGCTACGTATTTTTTAATAATAGTTGGTGTGTAATAAACATTGTTGTGCAGCGTTATTTTTATTCAATTTAAACAATGCAGACCAATGGTTATTATGGGGTTAGGTAACAAGGTTATTTAATCCTATACAGGAAAATAGCTATCAATAAAACATTATCACCACTATGGGAATAAGAGGAATCAAGATGTCAAAAATCGTTAAAGTGATTGGTCGTGAGGTTATGGACTCTCGCGGTAACCCAACCGTTGAAGCTGATGTACATTTAGAGTCAGGCGCTTGGGGCCGTGCGTGTGCACCATCAGGTGCGTCTACTGGTACTCGCGAAGCACTTGAGTTACGTGATGGTGATAAGTCACGCTACCTAGGTAAAGGCGTACTTACTGCTGTTAACTACATCAATAACGACATCGCATCAGCACTAGCTGGTAAAGACGCGACAGAGCAGCGCGTTATCGATCAAATCATGATCGACTTAGACGGCACTGAAAACAAAGAAAAATTAGGTGCAAACGCTATTCTAGCTGTATCTCTAGCAGTAGCTAAAGCAGCAGCAGAAGATAAAGGTGTTGCGTTATACGAACACATCGCTGACATCAACGGTACTTCAGGTAAGTACTCAATGCCAGTACCTATGATGAACATCATCAACGGTGGTGAGCACGCTGATAACAACGTTGATATTCAAGAATTCATGATCCAGCCTGTTGGCGCGTCAAGCTTCCGTGAAGCGCTACGCATGGGTGCAGAAATCTTCCACAGCCTTAAGAAAGTTCTAAATGCTCGTGGTCTTAACACGGCTGTAGGTGATGAAGGTGGTTTTGCACCAGATCTTAAGTCAAACGAAGAAGCACTAGAAGTAATCGCTGAAGCTGTTGCTGCTGCAGGTTACGAGCTAAACAAAGACATCACACTTGCACTAGACTGTGCGGCGTCTGAGTTCTACGTTGACGGCAAATATGACCTGAAAGGTGAAGGTAAAGCATTCGATTCTGAAGGTTTTGCAGACTTCTTAGCAGACCTTGCTGCTCGTTACCCAATCGTTTCAATCGAAGACGGTCTTGACGAAAGTGACTGGGCTGGTTGGAAAGTATTGACTGATAAGATTGGTGACAAGGTTCAACTAGTTGGTGACGATTTATTCGTAACGAACACTAAGATCCTTAAGCGTGGTATCGATGAGAACATCGGTAACTCAATCCTTATCAAGTTTAACCAAATTGGTTCACTTACAGAAACACTTGAAGCAATTGCAATGGCACATGAAGCTGGCTTCACTGCGGTTATCTCTCACCGCTCAGGTGAAACTGAAGATGCGACTATTGCTGATTTAGCAGTTGCAACTTCTGCAGGCCAGATCAAGACTGGTTCACTATGTCGTTCAGACCGTGTAGCTAAGTACAACCAACTTCTTCGTATCGAAGAAGCGCTAGGTAACAAAGCGGTTTACAACGGTCGTAGCGAAATCAAAGGTCAGTAATTTTTAACTGATTTTATAAAAGCCGCCTAAAAAGGCGGCTTTTTTGTGCCTGTGTTATATACATTTTGCTTTTCTGCTTGCCTATTTATTTCTATTGAATAAAGTAATTAAAGAATAACGATAAATAGAGCCTGTTTTGAACGTTTTCAATAAAGCCCATCTCAAAGAAAATAGCCCATTGGAACTAGAATCTTCCGCCTTTAAAAGGCTGTCTAAACAATTTTGGAGCTTACAGATAGGCGGCTGGCTTGGTTACATGCTTGTGGTTTTTATTGCCATTATTCGCCCGCAATTTGATTCTCCCGACTTTAATTTAATCGGTCAAATAATTAACCTAGTTGTTGAAACACTCAGTGGCTTTTGCCTTTCTTTACTTCAGTGGTTATTCATTCAAAGAGTAATTCATAACACGCTTAAACAGACCCTAATATTGAGCTTCACATCTGCCGCTGTACTTGGTTTAGTCTATAACATAATTAAGCTAGGTAGTTACAAAGTAATAGTACATAGCCAGCAGTGGAATGAAGCATGGAATATGCTTGAATTTGGTGGTTGGTTGCTGTTTTCTTTGGCAACTATGTTTGTGTGGACTTCAATCTTTTTTATCATGTTTTATAACAGCAAATTACAAAGAGAACATGAGCAATTGTTAAGAGCACAGACTCTGGCCAAAGATGCGCAACTTGAGATGATGCGTTATCAGCTCAATCCTCACTTTATGTTTAATACAATGAATGCAATTTCGACGCTAATCTTAAAAGAAGAAAATGACAAAGCATCAGAAATGCTTGATAAGTTGTGTGGTTTTTTCCGCTATTCTTTAGAGGCAACAAAACAAAGCAAAAGTACTTTGAAAGATGAACTAGATTTGTTGGGGCTTTATTTATCGATTGAAAAAGTCCGCTTTGGCAAACGTCTCAAAGTAAACTTCGCTGTAGATAAAGACGTAATGAACTGTGTACTGCCCAACATGCTTTGTCAGCCAATTATTGAAAATGCGGTTAAATATGCGGTAGAGCCAAGCAAAGATGGCGCTGAGATCACTTTTAAGGCATACAAAAGCAATGAGAGTCTAATAATTAAAATAATGGATACGGGCCAAGCTGTAAAAGAATTAAAAAGAAAAGGGTTTGGTATTGGTTTACAAAATACCCGCTCAAGGTTAGAAGTAATGTTCAACGGCGAGTGTGAGGTGATTTTGACACCTAATCAAGAAAGAGGAAATACAGTGACCATGACGATGCCTTATGAGGTGAATAATGACTAAACAGTTAACGGCTGTAATTGTTGATGATGAACCATTAGCCCTTGAGGGACTGAGTCTTCGTCTGGCGAAAATTCCTGAAATAAAAGTAATTGGTCAGGCTGAAAATGGCGATGAAGCTATCAAGCTTTGTCAAACTTTAGAGCCTGATGTGTTATTTCTTGATTTACAGTTACCAGGGTTAAATGGCATCGAAGTTGTACAGGCTATGCAATCGGATACATTACCTATGATAGTGTTTGTCAGTGCTTATAGTGAGTATGCCATTGAAGCATTTGAGCTTAATGCCATTGATTATGTGCTTAAGCCGGCAAATTTGGGTCGCTTGCAAAAAACGGTATCGAGAATACTTGAGCGACAAAATCCCCATCAAGCCGAAAAAGAAAAATTTAAACTGCTAAATGCTTTAGGTGAAACGTCAGGCATTGAAGTGAGTGAATTAGAAGAGTGGCTAGAAACTGATGCACCGCTTCCTACCTCAATCAATCAAGAGATCGTGATTAAAAATAGCGATAATGAAAAAGTGCTCGTCCCAGTTAAAGAAATAAAATGGGTAGATGCGGCAGGTGATTATATGTGTGTCCACACCGAAAAAGACACCCATGTATTAAGGATCACAATGAAGAAACTAGAGTCATTATTAGATGAAAAACAGTTCGCACGAATTCATAAATCGACCATAGTTAATTTAAATCACGTAATAAGCATCAAGCCACTTCGAAACAACGAGAGTATAGTGACTTTGAATGACGATATTGAGCTAAAAGTCAGCAGAAATTACAGCCCAGTTTTGCAAAATTTTATTGCGGAAAAGCCAGTTATAAACTAAGCATGATTTAACACTTATCTTACATTTAATGCCTGAGCTGCATCAGTTCAAAGCAACTCATCAAATAATTGCGCCAATATGGCGCACGACCCCAATATAAAAACACTTCATTAACTCAAACAACAAAAGGCTTACACGTTTCGTCGTAATTTTGTTTCGTTTTGTCGCGCACTATTTTGACGCATATCACGGGCGTCTCAGCTCTATTTCATGATACCGAATCTGCATTGTAACAGTGAGGTTAATGGAACAGGATAAAGTCAGGCGCAGTTTACATACTTGTCTGTTTACTGCACACCATGCGCAATTTATGAGAAATCATTAATAATTAACTTGAGCTTCGAATAACTACTAATTCTCTAACGAGACGAGACAGTAAGATAAAAAATTTTAATAACAAATGTTTATCTTATTTTTATTCCCAGCCTCAAGTAAAAAGTGACAACGGATCTCATGAATTGTTATGACAACAAAGTCGCATATTTGGAACACACATTATGATAAAAGTTGCAAAGCATTTTTCACATGTTGGTGCCTTAATCGCAGTATCTACCTTAGTGGGATGTGGCGGTGGTGCTGAGACGAAAACAGATCCAACACCGATTAATCCTCAAGCTCCAGTGAGTGATTGGCAGCTGGTTTGGAGTGATGAGTTTGATGGGTCATCAATCGATGGGCAAAAATGGACTCATGAGGTTAATTGTTTAGGCGGTGGTAACGCCGAGAAACAGTGCTACACAGAAGATGAAGCAAACTCTTATGTAAGTGACGGCACACTGAAAATCGTTGCATTGCCTGCCGCTGAAGGTGCACAGCAGCCTTATACTTCAGCAAGAATGATTACCAAGAACAAAGCTGATTTTAAATATGGGCGCTTTGAAATGCGCGCTAAGTTACCAAGTGGCCAAGGTAGTTGGCCGGCATTTTGGTTGCTTCCAACTGATGAAGTATATGGTGGATGGCCAAAGTCGGGTGAAATAGACATTGTAGAAGCGGTCAATTTAAAAGCATCTGATGCGGATGGAAACCCTGAAAGTCATATATACGGCACCCTACATTATGGCAAAGAGTGGCCTGACAATGTGAATTCAGGTATGGCTTATAAATTACCAAATGATGCAAACCCAGCAGATGATTTCCATACGTATGCAATTGAGTGGCAAGAAGGTGAAATTCGCTGGTATGTTGATGATTATCTTTATGCCACGCAACGCCGTTCAGAGATTCGCACAAATTCAAAAGGTGAAACAGTTGGTTTAAAACATCGCGGCTGGTTTGCAGAATATTTTGACCAAGTTAGTGGCGAATTGACGACTCATTATGATAATGCGCCTTATGACCAAGAGTTTCACATGCTGCTTAATTTTGCTGTAGGTGGAAATTGGCCAGAGAATGTAAACGAAACAGGCATTGATGCTAGTGCTTTTGAGAACGGTCAAATCTTCGAAATTGATTTTGTACGTGTGTATCAATGTCAGCAGAATGTAGACACTGGTAAAGGGTGTGAAACAATTCGTGCAGGCTATGATTCTTTAGAAGATGCACTTGTTGAAGGTAAAGCCCCAATTCCATCACCGCCATCAACGGGGATAGCTCAAAATTTAACGATTTTTGATGGTTCGTTTAATCCTAACTGGCCTGCTTGGGATTGCTGTGGTGGTTCAACACCAGAGATTGTTGAAGATGAAATGAAGGGCAATGTGGTTGAGTTTGTAGTCGGTGCAGAGCCTACAGTAAATGGTTTTATCACGCGAGAAGCATTTATTACCGACGAAGCGGGCAAACCATCGCCTTTTGACGCATCTCCTATGATTGAAACTGGCATGCTCAGTTTTGACATGAAAATAGTAACTGCACCGAATAATGCAGATTCGACTTGGATGCTTAAGCTTGAAAGTTCAGAAGGCACAACAGCGATTGAAATTCCTCTTTCTCAAAATAAATCAGGTACTGAACCTGTCGTTGGGCAGTGGCAAACTTTTGAATTTTCTCTTCAAGCGTTAGCTGATGGTGGTCTTGATCTTAGTGCGATTGATGTTGTTATGATTTTTCCAGCTTGGGGCACCGGTGAGGGGGCACAGTATCGTGTAGCAAATTTAAAAATCGAAGATTCAGAAATTGCTGCTTCACCTGAACTAATCGTATTCGAAAACGAGCAAAATCCAAGTTGGCCTTTATGGGACTGTTGTGGTGGTTCAACACCTACAGTTGAGCTTGATGATGATGCTCATGGCAACGTAGCTGAATTTAAAATTGGTGATTCACCGACGGTAATGGGCTTTATTTCTCGTGCTGACAATATACTTGATGGTGGTTCAGTGAGCCCGTTCGATGCGACATCGATTCTGTCAAACGGTGTGATCGAATTTGAAATGAAAATCACTAATGCACCTGATAATGCCGAGGCTCCTTGGTTATTTAAAGTTGAGTCAGTGGATGCTGCATCATTTGCTGAAGTCGATTTATCAACCAGTGTGGAGCAAGCTGCACCTGTTGTGGGCGAGTGGCAAAAATACACATTTAAATTATCTGACTTAGCGAATGCAGGTTTAGATGTAAGCGCAATTGATGTGTTAATGATTTTCCCTGCATGGGGCCAAGGTGCCGGTGCGATTTACCGTGTTGATAATGTGAAAATCTACGATCCAAATGCGTCTGATGCATTCATGGGACATGTATTATTTGCTGATGATGTGAAAGAAAAATGGTCGCTTTGGGATTGCTGCGGCGGCTCTACGCCAACGATCGAAAATGACGATACAGCACATGGCATGACGGCAGAATTTAAAGTGGGTGCAGAGCCTACTGTACTTGGTTTATTTGCTGAAGATGAGCACTTTATTGATGCATCAACGTTGTTTGAAACTGGCGTTGTGCAATTTGAGCTAAAAGTAGTGACAGCACCGAATAATGCTGATGCAGCTTGGTTATTCAAAATTGAGTCATTGGGTGCAAGCAGCTTTGCTGAATTCCCTTTAAGCGCAAGTCAAGAAGGCAAAGCGCCAGTGGTGGGGGAATGGCAAACATACACCTATTCATTAAAAGATTTATCTGATGCTGGTTTAGATATCAGTGCCATCGATATCTTAATGTTCTTCCCTGCTTGGGGAGCGGGAGAGGGTGCGGTCTATCGCGTAGATAACGTGATGATCAAAGCACTTTAACACGAACCGATAAGGTCGAGCGTGATTATTCACGCTCCTCACTGAGCAAGATTTTAGTAGGGCAATTATGAACACATTTAAATTCCAACAATCAAAAATCGCACTTTATGTATGTGCGGCATTAAGCACAGGCTTTACAGTCAACGCACAAGCGAATGAAGCTGATAAAGAAAAAGACGTTGAAGTTATTGAAGTACGTGGAATCAAAGGCAGTTTGATCCGCTCGATGAATGTAAAGCGTGATATGTCGGGTGTCGTTGATGCTATTTCAGCAGAAGAAATGGGTAAATTCCCAGACACTAACTTGGCTGAATCACTTCAGCGTATAACGGGGGTTGCAGTTAGCCGCAGTAATGGTGAAGGTAGCCAAATCACGGTGCGTGGCTTCGGTCCTGATTTTAACCTAGTGACTTTAAATGGTCGCCAAATGCCTGGTACGGGTAATACTCGCTCCTACAGCTTTGAAAATTTATCCTCAAGTGGTGTATCGGCATTAGAAGTCTATAAAACAGCGCGAGCTGACAACCCAACAGGTGGTCTGGGTGCAACGGTTAACATTGTGACAGCAAAACCTCTTAGCAGCGCCACAGAGAAGTTTTCGGTGTCGGCAAAAGCAATTCATGATTCATCAAATGAAGCAGGCGAAGATATCACGCCTGAGTTCTCAGCACTTTACTCAAACACGTATCTAGATGATACCGTGGGCTTTGCCATTTCTTTTAACCATCATCGTCGTGATTTTCAACAGCAAGGTGCCAATATTCAAGGTTGGCAAGCTAATGTCGATTTGCCCAGTAACTTAGATGCGGACAAAGTTGTTGATCCTCGCCCGTTAGATGATGAAGGAAACCGAGTGGGAGACCACTTTTTTCCGCGGGATATGAACTACGGTATTGCCGATTTTCAACGTGAGCGCACCAATGGGCATATAGTTTTCCAATATGCACCAGTTGATGACATGGTATTCACATTAGACTATGTGGGTACCAAAGCGGTGACAGGTATGAACTCTATTGGTTGGGGGATGTGGAACGACTATGGTGGCAATATCAATGCGTATGAGCTAGATGAAAATGGCACTGTTATTTATGCAGATATCGGTGGTAATGATGGCTCTTTTACAGCCTCCCGTGCGACAACAGAAGTAGATGAGCGTTCTTTAGGCTTTAACTTTGATTGGCAAGTTACAGACTCTTTGAAGCTGACCTTGGACTACCATGATTCTCAAAGCGAGACAGATAATGGTGCAGACAAGGGCTTAGGCAGCCATGGTTCATTGGTTTTAGGATCAGACCAGCTTATTACAAAAATGTACGACTATCGTACAGGTGAAGTACCTCACGCGAATATCCTTTGGAACAATGGTACAAACGAATTGCTAGCCAGTGAAATGGATTCACACTTTAGTCAATTTGTTCACTCTCCAGGTAAAGCAACTGTAGATCAGATTCAATTAGATGGTATTTGGGATGTTTACTATGACGATATTGGCTTAGTAAATATTCAATTTGGTGCTGCACGTACCGAACAGGAAATGAGTGGTTCTAATGCTTGGAGTGGCTTAATTGGTGGCTTTTTGTTTAACCCTTCTTGGCCTGAATTGTTCCCTGATGGCATGTTCACTAAGCACGATACCAGCGATTTCTTAGATGCCTTTGCTGGTGGTGGCAGTGATTTAAATCCACATTATTATTACACCTTCGACTTTGATGAAGTTGTAGCTCGCTCTGAAGCGTTTTTAACCAATGAATTGTTAGGTGGTGACGATTCCTTCGCAACAACCGCGTATCACGATTTGGGTACTTTCTCGAAGGGCTCGGTTACAGAAGAAACAACCAGTATTTATTTATCAAGCTTCTGGGAGTTTGAAATTGCAGATTTCCCTGTGCAATTAAATGCAGGTGTACGTTACGAAGAAACTGATGTAACCAGTAATGTATTCCAACCAGTTCCAACTTCAGTTTGGTGGAAAGGCGGCAGTGAATGGCACACTCAATATCTTCCTGGTGAAAACAACACACTAACGCTGACAGGTGAGCATGATGTGTTTCTACCTATGCTTGATATTAAAGTAGAGTTAACCGATGACCTAGTGTCACGTGTGTCTTGGGGTAAAACCATTTCGCGCGCGCCTTTAGGTGATTTAGCAGGCGGTCGTAGCCTATCAGGTAGTCCAAAAATTGGCTCGCGCAATGCGAGTGAAGGTAACACTAACTTGTTACCATTTGAATCAACAAACTTCGATTTAAGTTTAGAGTACTATTACGCAGAAGGCAGCTACGCAGCGATTGGTTACTTTGACAAATCGGTTAAAAACTTCATAGGTAGTCAAATTGTGTCTACAACGATTGAAGGTTTTAATGATATTTACAAAGGCCCTCGTTGGAATCAGGCTGTGGCTGACATTGAAGCGCGTGGAGAGCAAGCTACCAACGATGCTATTTTTGCTCAAATACAAGCGAATGGTTCAACACTAAACGAGCAAGGTTATATCACGCCCAATTCGGATGATCCTTTGATGGTTTGGGACATCACGCGTCCATTTAATGCGCCTGATACTAAGTCAGTAGATGGTATTGAAGTTGCTGTTCAGCACCTTATTGGTGAAACAGGCTTTGGTGTTGGCGTTAATGCGACTTTCGTAAACGGCGATGTTGAATTCGATGTGAACAGTTTAGACCAGCAAACCCCTTTAACAGGTTTAAGTGACTCAGCAAACTTACAAGCGTTTTATGAAAAAGATGGTTTATCAATCAAGTTAACTTATGCATGGCGTGATGAATACTTGATTGGTGTTGGTCAAGATCAGGGCTCTTCAGATAACCCCCCACAATTTGCTAAGGCATTTGGACAGTGGGATATGAGTGTGAACTATGATCTGAACGACCAAGTAACCGTGTTCTTTGAAGGCATCAACTTGAATAACGAAACAGAGCAAGGCTATGGCCGTTACGAGCGTCAGTTCTTATTTGCAAGAGAATATGGCCCTCGTTATGCGGTAGGTGTTCGTTATTCGTTCAATTAATTCAATATAACTCATAACAAGTGCTTACCTCTTTTTTGAGGTAAGCCATTCAAGATTAATTAAAACTCAGGTGCTAGCAATCTCTATATGCGAGCGCTCTGGGTTTGGCATGCTGGAATATGACTATGGCAAGCTCTATAGGTACTTTTGATACAAACAATCAGGTTGAACAACCGCAGAATAATACTTTTGCGTTGATCACCTTAACCACTTTGTTTTTTATGTGGGGGTTCATTACCTGTCTAAATGACATTTTAATTCCTTATTTAAAAAACGCTTTCTCCCTCACTTACACTCAAGCCATGCTAGTGCAATTTTGCTTCTTTGGCGCTTATTTTATTGTGTCGATCCCTGCTGGCACTTTAGTGAGTAAAATTGGCTTTAAAAAGGGCATAATCACGGGTCTTACAATAGCAAGTCTTGGGTGCTTTTTATTTTATCCTGCGGCGGCTTTGGGCGTTTATGCCTTATTCTTAGGGGCGCTATTTGTACTGGCTGCAGGTATCACGGTCTTGCAAGTATCAGCGAACCCATTTGTGAGCGCACTTGGGCCTGCAAAAACCGCTTCTTCGCGTTTGACTATGACGCAAGCGTTTAACTCTTTAGGTACAACCGTCGCGCCATTTTTTGGTGCTTGGCTGATTTTCTCAGAGACAAATGCAGCTGCGCAAACTGACGCGACAGCGGTACAAATCCCTTATTTATTTTTAGCACTGACGTTATTGGCTTTAGCTGTGGTTTTTGCGTTTATTAAGCTGCCTGAGCTGGGTAAAAGTGAACAATCAAAACCATCGATTAAAACCGCATTGAAATATACGCACCTTAAACTTGGCGCAATTGGCATCTTTTTATATGTAGGTGCAGAAGTCGCCATTGGTAGTTTTTTAGTGAACTTCTTACACGACCCAAATATCGCAGGTTTGAATGAAGCGCAAGCCGCTAAGTTAATCGCCTACTACTGGGGTGGTGCTATGATCGGCCGCTTTATCGGTGCTGTTGTGATGCAAAAAATCGCAGCGGGTAAAGTGCTGGCATTCAATGCAGTGATGGCCATTGTATTGCTTGTGGTTGCAGTGATGTCAGAGGGCGCAGTGGCGAAGTGGTCAATTCTGGCTGTTGGCTTATTCAATTCAATCATGTTCCCAACCATCTTTAGTTTAGCAATCAATAAACTAGGCGATGCAGCAAGTCATGGCGCGGGTTTACTTTGTCTGGCCATTGTTGGTGGTGCAATCGTGCCATTATTCCAAGGCATGCTTGCCGATGTCGTCGGTGTTCAACTGTCTTTCTTATTGCCAGCACTGTGTTATGTGTTCATTGGCTACTTCGGCTTAAAAGGTCATAAACCTGTAAATAGCTCTTCTGAGAGGTAATAAAATGAAGCGTTTAAAAAAATCATTAGTTGCAGTGATGGTCACAGGTTTACTGGCATCATGTGCAAAACAAAACGACACTGTTGAAGTAGAAAAGTCTGGCTTAGATATTTGGCCGACGATTAACTCTGAAGTGAAAAAAGATCCAGAGATTGAGCGTAACGTCGCTGAACTGTTGGCGAAAATGACGCTAGAGCAAAAAGTCGCGCAAATGATCCAACCTGAGATCCGTGACATCACAGTAGAAGATATGCGTCGCTATGGCTTTGGCTCATACCTCAATGGCGGTGGTGCATTTCCAAATAACAATAAACATTCCAGTGTGAAAGATTGGGTTGATTTAGCTGAGGCCATGTATCAAGCGTCGGTTGATGATTCTCTAGACGGAATCAACATTCCAACCATGTGGGGCACAGATGCGGTACATGGCCACAACAATGTGATTGGCGCGACGCTGTTCCCGCATAATATCGGGTTAGGCGCCGCAAATAACCCAGACTTGATTGTTAAAATTGCCGAAGTGACCGCAAAAGAAGTGATGGCAACTGGTATCGATTGGGTGTTCGCGCCAACCGTCGCTACGGTTCGTGATGATAGATGGGGCCGAACTTACGAAGGTTACTCTGAAGATCCTGAAATAGTGAAAGAATATGCTGCTGCAATTGTTCATGGTTTGCAGGGTACACAAGGCGATAACTTCTTAGGCGATGATAGAGTCATTAGTACGGTTAAGCACTTTGTGGGTGACGGCGGCACGGTAAAAGGCGACGACCAAGGTAATAACATCGACTCAGAGTTGGATTTATTCAACATTCACTCGCAAGGATATGTGGGTGGTTTGACTGCGGGTGCACAGTCTGTAATGGCGTCTTTCAATAGCTGGAATGGTGAGAAAATTCACGGCAATAAATATCTACTTACCGATGTCTTAAAAGACAAAATGGGTTTTGATGGGTTTGTCGTAGGTGATTGGAACGGCCATGGTCAAATCAAAGGGTGTAGCAACCACGACTGTCCACAAGCGGTGAATGCAGGTCTTGATGTGTATATGGTACCAACGGATGCGTGGAAACCCTTGATGGAAAACACCATTAAACAAGTGCGTGCTGGAGTTATTCCAATGTCGCGTATTGACGATGCGGTAACGCGTATTTTACGTGTGAAATTCCGTGCAGGCTTATTCGATAAAGCAAGTCCTGCAAATCGTCCATATGCCAATAAAACAGATTTGATCGGGCATGCTGAGCACCGTGAGGTTGCAAAGCAGGCAGTGCGTGAATCTCTAGTGTTGCTTAAAAATAACGATAACTTACTGCCACTTTCTCCTAAGCAAAATATTTTGATTGCGGGCGATGCGGCAAACAATATTGGCAAGCAATCGGGTGGTTGGACAATTACTTGGCAGGGCACCAACAATGAAAATGCCGACTTCCCAGGTGGTTCTTCAATTTACGACGGCCTAGCTGAACAAATCAAAGCTGCTGGTGGCAAGGTTACGCTTAGCGAAGACGGTAGTTTTGAAAACAAACCTGATGTTGCCATTGTGGTGTTTGGTGAAGAGCCATACGCGGAAGGCCATGGAGACAAAGAAAACCTCGTGTATCAACAAGGTGATAAACGTGATTTAGCCTTATTACAAAAGTTAAAAGCGCAAGGTATACCGGTCATTTCAGTGTTTATCAGTGGCCGTCCACTTTGGGTCAATCCAGAGTTGAATAGCAGTGATGCTTTTGTCGCTGCTTGGCTACCAGGCTCTGAAGGCGATGCAGTTGCAGATGTGCTGCTGACAGATAAAGCGGGTAAGGTGCAAAATGACTTTAAAGGTAAATTGTCATTCTCTTGGCCTAGTCACCCAAGTAAGCCGGTAAATCGATTTGACGCCGATTATGCACCATTACTGCCTTATGGCTTTGGTTTGCAGTACGGTGATAAGTCTGTGTTATCAAATAACTTGAGTGAAAAAGTTGAGCTTGATAACGGTGCAGATGCAAACAGCTATGTATTCAAAGGGAAGACTTTCGCGCCTTGGCAAATGCGTTTGTTCTCAGGGGCAAACAATCAAGCTGTGATGTCGAGCAGTATCGCTCTAAAAGGCCTTGAGTACCGCACAATAGATAAACATATCCAAGAAGACGCATTCAAACTGGTTTGGACAGGTCTTGAAAATGCGGGTATGGAATTTGTCAGCAAAAGTTGGTTTAGAGAAGACTTATCTATGATGCAAGCCAGTAATGCCGCACTAGTGATTGAGCTCATGCGCGATGGCCTTGCAGAGCAGCCTGTGATTATTTCGAGTCATTGTGAAAGTGAAGGCGATAAACCAGGTAGCTGTAGAGCGCAGGTAGACATCACTGAGCAGCTGAATAGGCTACCGGACACGCAATGGCAGAATTTATCAATTGACTTAAATTGCTTTGCTAAACAAGGTTTGAAATATAGCCAAGTGATTATGCCATTTGCGATTTCTACCAGCGGTAAGGCAAATCTTTCTATCAGTGACATTCACTTTGCGCCAGAGCAAGGTCAATCCGCCAGTATTCAGTGTGAGTAATTATGGATAATGTAACTGAAATTAGACTTGTTGCGGATATTGGTGGTACCAATATCCGCATTGCGCAAGCAACGAAAGACAATCAGTTAACGCATGTCAGCACATATAAATGTGCTGACTATGATGAACTGTCTGATGTGCTTAAGTTGTATATTGCTGAACAAAAAATCAGAGGCAAGTCTTTACATGCGTGTCTTGCGATTGCCTGTCCGACTGATGAAGACTGGATCTCAATGACAAACTTGCCTTGGGCGTTTTCGCAAACTGCGCTTGAGGCTGAGTTAGGCTTACAGAGCTTGTATTTAATTAATGACTACAAAGCCATCGCGATGTCAGTGCCTTTTTTAAGTGATGAGCAAAAGTGTCACATCCGAGGGCCATTGCAAGGGAGGGCAAACAGTACTATTTCGATTTGTGGGCCAGGTACTGGGCTTGGGGTTGCGACTCTTACACCGGTTACAATGCAAGACAATCATTTTTGGCATTGTATTAACTCAGAAGGCGGGCATATTGATTTCGCACCGGTAGATGAGCTGGACTTGATTATTTTCAACTATCTCGATAGCAGAAAACCACGGATCTCTTATGAGCAGCTATTGTCAGGTTATGGATTAGAGCAAATTTACAGCGCAATAGTGGATTACCAAAACTCCATTAAAGGAAGCCATTCATCAGTACATCAAGCTGCTCTGAGCGCGGCTGAGATTTCTCATAATGCTATTACAGTAAAATGTGGTTTATGTTGTTTGGCACTGCAACAGTTTTGTAAAGTGTTAGGTAGCTTTTCAGGTAATCTTGCATTACTTAATAGCAGTTTTGGTGGGATCTATATCGCGGGTGGTATTGTGCCTAGGTTTATCGAATTTTTAAAACAAGGTGATTTTGGTGAGCGCTTTATCGCAAAAGGGCGTTTATCTCATATTGCTGAGCAGACGCCAGTATTTGTGATCACTGAACCGCAACCGGGCTTGTTAGGCGCGGCTGTATTCTTGAATCAGGAGATAAATTAGTAAATCTTAGAGTCCAAATTGATCTGCTAGGATCTGGGCGGTGAATGGAATTTTCAAGTAATAACCGCGCGGCAAGGTTTGCGTCATTGTACCATTTGGGCCAATGACATCAGTTAACGCTTTGCTGTTCGCGGCTTTTGGTCTAATTTGCATCACCTCACCTAAATGGCCAGATATTTCATTTATTCGGCCAAGTGCGATCAGCTCCATTTGCTCTTCCCAGTCTCTTTGCAATTGATGCTCTTGCGCTAAGCTTGGTTGCCACAAAAATCCAGATCCGATAGTTCTATCTATCGGTTGAATGGTTTTTTCAGCAAGAATCGGCAGCCATAAAACATGGGTAAGCTTTTTCTTTACGGTACTCGATTGCCAAGTCATACCTGTCAGGTTAGTTAGCGGAACAACCGATACATAAGTCGTTTCAAGTGGTTTGCCGTTAAAGCCAATGGGTATGGTTTTAAGCTCGATGCCTAAGTGCTCAAAGTCAGGAACTGGTTTTGAGCCTGCGGTGGCACCCAGTACATATTCTAATAATTGACCTTGCCAGCCTTTTTCACGTAATAAATGTTCTGGGGTTTTAAAGTTAAACTCAGCCGCAATCTCGCCTAGGGTCAGCCCTGCAATTTGCTCAACGCGTTGCATGAGTTCATTAATGGTGAGTGGCGGAGAAGGTTTTAGCATTGAAATATCTCTGAGTTATAACAGAGCTATTGTAACTAATGCTAATACAAGCAGCTAATTTAAATTTTATTGAAATTGATAATGCTAAGGCATGTTTGCCTTTGAAGTTTGAATCGTACTCAAATCAAATGGCAACACGCCTCAGGTTCACTCAAGCAGCATGTCTTCTCAAAACATTTTTTAAAAAGTGATGAGAAGTTTTAATTACTTTATTACCCATCACATTTATTAAATTCTTCGCTGGCTTTTTCATAAACTGTACAAAAGTCATCATTGCCATTACTTGCTTTAATTTGTTGCCCATCAAACAGTGCATTGATGACTTTAGACTTAGTCACCGTTAGGCGCTTATTTCGACATGATTTAACAGCCATTGTGCCACACTCAGCTGCGGTTGCGGCTTCTTTGAATTTTGAACATTTTTGCTTCCCTTTACATTTCTTGTAACTAATTTTCTCTTTCCCAGGGCAAGCCGTTCGCGTGTACTTTATTTCGCAAGTACCGGCCTGTGTTGCGCCACTATAGGTAAAAGAAGGGATGACAATTATTAAACATAATAAAAATAATCGCATGGGTTGCTCCTAGGTTTTAAATTTACTCAAAAGTTCTCTTTGGGTTTCGGCCATAGAAGCTAACTGCTGACTTGCTTGATTATTTTCTTCAGCATGAGAAGCAGAAAGCTCCGTGATGTGTTGCATCTCTTTCATATTTTCATTTTGCGTGACAGCGGCAATACTCTGTTGTTCAGCGGCGGTCGCAATGTGTTGGCTCATATCTTTAATGTTTGTGATACCACTTAAAATTGAGCCAAGCATTTCATCCACATTTTGAATGCCGTCGACGCATTGCTGAGTTTCTTGCTGAGATTTAGACATGGTTGCAACAGCTTGCTTTGCACCTTGTTGCAGGTTCTCTATCGCTTGTTGAATTTCTTGTGTTGCGTCATGGGCTTTACTTGCCAAAGTTCTCACCTCGTCGGCAACAACCGCAAAGCCTCGACCCTGCTCTCCAGCTCTTGCTGCCTCAATGGCTGCATTTAAAGCCAATAAGTTAGTTTGCTCAGCAACGCCCCGAATAATGTCTAACACAGAGCTGATGTTATTCGTGTCATCGTTCAATGTTTCTATCACTGTCGCTGATTGCTTAATGGCATCGGCAAGTAAGTGAATGTTGTCTATATTTTGATTAAGTAATATTTGTCCTTGTTCAGCATCATTATTCGACTTTTCAACTTGTTCCAAAGTGTGGTGAATACTGTTAGACACTGATTGCACAGTGTCAGTCATCTCCGCAATAGAGTGGGTCATTACCTGCATTTTGTCGTTTTGAGAAGAGGCACTGTCAAAACTCTGTTTGGCGATGGTATTAGTTTCCTCTGCTGTGGTCGCTAGGCTATTAGAATTATGGGCTATTTCTTTTAATGTCTGCCTTAAGGTATTGACCAAACTTTGCATATTATCAGCGAGTTCACCTAATTCATCATCACGCATTTTAGTGAAGTGAACGGTCATGTCTCCTGTTGCAGCCTGTTTTATTTGTGTAACTGCATGATGTAATGGCTTTTTGATAGAGTTAGTCACAAAATAGGCGACAGATGCAGACAAGCATAGAGTGATCAGCGTTAAGACAGTGGTAATTAACTGATGTTGACTTACCGATTCAAGCGCATCATTTTTTATTTCGTTGGTAGCTAATTTTATTTTGTCATTAAGTTGGATCAATATTTCTCTGGTACTATCACCCAGCTGCTGAGCTTGTTTAAGTTGCTCTGACACTTCTTTTCGGCGTTTTAGACTATCTAATCTTGCTTTAATAGCACTTTGCTCGCCGACAAGTGCAGCTAAAAATCGTTCTAAATTGTCTGCCATTGAAGAAACTGATTCATCGTCTCTGAGTTCTGGCGATTGCGAAAATTTATTAAATAAACTCTTTAATTCCCCTTTAGAGTCTTTCAAAGCAGATTCGATACTTAGAATTTCAAAAGTGATATTGGAAGCTAAAGCAGCGTTTGCTTCATCTACACTGCTTTCTATGAGCGTGACAAATTCAGTGATAGAGTCATTGATACTCTCATCTTCACTTAACCCTTCTAAATCATATGCAAGGCTTAAACTTTCGTCACCCATGTCTCCAAACTCTCGAGCGCGTTCTTGTGTAATAGAGAGTAACGTAAGTAATTTAAAGTAATCAGTAATAACCTGATCACTCGCTTCAAGGAAGGTAGTGTTTAATGCTTTAGTTTCTTTTAATAAAGCGAATGAGTCACTATTCGGTTCAATAAATTGACTGAGTGATTGAATGGCTAAGTTATTACTTTGATTTGCTTGCTTTATTAAATCACGTAATCGAGTAGCTTCTTGCTCATTTTCAGTCGTGGAAAGCTCTATCAGTGATAACTCAGTGATTAATATGTTTTGTGCCAGATCTGCGCCTGCAATAAGTGTAGGTACGCTTTTTTCACTCATTTGCTCAACCCCGGAACCGATAGAGCGTATTCCCATTAAGGCAACTAGATAAATAACTATGGAGAGCAAAAGTAATATTGCAAAACCACCAAATATTCGAAGTGATACTGTTAGTTTCATATTAACTCTACACTTTTCAGAGATTGTTTAACGTATAGCAGTAATTTGCTTGTTTTTCGAACAGCTTTTTGATTGGTGATAAATTTGAGCTGGATTTATAGCCAGAAGAACTCTAGCTTTCGCAATGAATAGTTTTGTGATGTTGCTGTAATAAGGGGCTTTTAAGCCCCTAAAAATGATTAAACGACCATGTTTACAGCCATTATGACTAACAGGCCTGAGAACGCTTTTTTAATGGTAGATACCGGTAAGCTCTGTGTAGCCTTGGCACCTAGGGGGGCGGTAAACCAAGACGTGCAAACAATACCAAGTAGTGCAGGTAAATACACAAACCCGGCAAAGCCATCAGTCAGTGAAAAATGGCTACTGCCTGAGCTGATATAACCAATTGAGCCAAATAGGGCGATTACGATACCACAGGCAGAGGCGCAGCCAATGGCCTTTTTCATATCGACTGAGAAAAAGCTTAACAGCGGCACTAAAAGTGCACCGCCGCCAATACCTATCATGGCTGAAAGGCCACCAGTTATAGTGGTTAATGTGGTTAATACACCTTTATTCGGTAAAGTGCGCTCACTAGGTGTGTCGGTTTTACTGCTTAAAAACATTTTTAGTGCAATAAGTACAACACTCACTGCAAATACAATTCTTACAATGTGCTCAGGTAAAAGTGCAGCCATAAAGCCGCTTATTAGGGCGCCAAAGGCGACACCTGTCATGATCCAAGGAGCTAATTCCCATGGCACGTTACCATTTTTATGATGTGCAATAGCCGAAGAAGTCGAGGTGAACAAGATTGAAGCCAAAGAAGTCGCAATGGCTGCAACAACCACTTGCTCAGCAGGCAGCACTTCAAAATGCAGTAAAATAATACTTAATATTGGTACAATAACTAAACCGCCACCAATACCTAATAACCCAGCTAAAAAGCCCACAACACTGCCAAGTAATGCGCAGTACAACACCAATAATATTAACTCACTCATTCCATTTTCTCTTATTAAAGTTAACCATTGCTTAGATGTGATTGATAAATAGACATCCAGACTGCTCGGGAGTATATCAACATCTCAATGGCTTGTTTTTCTTAAATGAGAGATAAGTTTTGAAAAATCCTCATGTTTTGTATGAAGGAAATAGATACAAGAGAAAATTAATTCTAGACGTCTAGATTTCTATTGTGGTTTTCTAAATAATTTGGCTTTTCATTGTTCAACATGGGTAAGTATGACCCCTGCAACGTGAATCAAACTCATGTTTTAGGTGAAATTAAACCGTTTTTATTCAAGTTATAGAATCCGTATAACTAATAGTGCTCCGAACGCAAGACCAAACGAATTTAAGTATTCCTTAGTAAGTCTGTACAAGATAAACATGATTTACTTAGATATTCAGTAAAGGCTAGGTAAGTGAAGGGAGCAGCAATTTACTATTTATCTCATTAAAAAGGGTACAAAGCACATGAGTCACGATTTTAACTTCAGCATTAAAACGCAGCGCCTTGACGAACATTACGAGCCATCAACCAGCACACGTATCACCACTAACTTTGCAAATTTAGCCCGTGGCGAAAGTCGTCAGGCAAACTTACGTAATGCCCTAACCATGATCGACAGCCGCTTTAATGCACTTGCCCATTGGGATAACCCAAATGCCGACCGTTATGCTGTTGAGTTAGAAATTGTGTCAGTAGATATGGATATTACGGGGAGTGATGAGGCATTCCCGTCGATTGAGGTGCTTAAAACTTACATTTTAGATAAGCAAACGAATGAGCGCATTGAAGGCATAGTGGGCAATAATTTTTCGTCTTATGTACGTGATTACGACTTTAGCGTGTTACTTCTAAATCATAATAAAGATAAGCCGCAGTTTAGTATTCCTGAAGACTTTGGCGATCTGCACGGTAAGTTATTCCAGTATTTTGTAAACTCAGAGACTTATAGAAATAATTTTAAAAAACCACCTGTGATCTGTTTATCAGTCTCAGATAACAAGACCTATCGCCGTACAGAAAATCAGCATCCAGTGCTAGGTTTTGAATATTTACCGAATGAATCGTCACTGACTGAGCAATATTTCCAAAAGATGGGCCTACAAGTGCGCTATTTTATGCCGCCAAACAGCGTTGCGCCTTTTGCATTTTATTTCTTTGGTGATTTATTGAACGACTACAGCAACTTAGAGCTTATAAGCACCATTAGCACCATGGAAACGTTTCAGAAGATCTACCGCCCAGAGATTTATAACGCCAACGCGGTTGCAGGCAAGATTTATAAACCGAATCTAAAAAACCTTGATCATTCGCTTACACAAATCATCTATGACCGTGAAGAGCGCAGTCGTTTAGCCAAAGAGCAAGGTAAGTTTGCTGAAGAGTGTTTTATAAAGCCTTACCAAAATATTTTGGCTCAGTGGTCGGCAAACTTCGCTTAATCAACTTTTGCCTACAAAACGGCCTTACATTTACGTAAGGTCGAGTGCTTAATTACCCTAGAAAAGAATTAGTAAAATGAAAACATTATTACCAACATCAACAGCAGGCAGTTTGCCAAAACCATCTTGGTTGGCGCAACCAGAAGTACTTTGGTCACCATGGAAATTGGAAGGACAACAATTAATTGATGGTAAACACGACGCATTACGTGTGTCATTACAAGAGCAGTATCAAACTGGCTTAGACATTGTCAGCGATGGTGAGCAAACCAGACAACACTTTGTCACGACCTTTATTGAGCATCTTGATGGCGTTGATTTCGAAAATCGCCGTACAGTTAAAATACGCGATCGTTATGATGCCAGTGTACCCACTGTTTATGGACCTGTTTCACGTCAAAAACCTGTATTTGTTGAAGACGCAAAGTTCTTACGTGCGCAAACAAATAAGCCAATTAAATGGGCTTTACCGGGTCCTATGACTATGGTTGATACTTTATTTGATGACCATTACAAAAGTCGAGAAAAGTTGGCTTGGGAATTTGCTGTGATCCTTAACCAAGAGGCCAAAGAACTGAAAGCGGTTGGTGTCGATATTATCCAGTTTGATGAGCCTGCGTTTAATGTTTTCTTTGAAGAAGTAAATGAATGGGGCATTAAATGCCTTGAACGTGCCATTGAAGGCTTAAACTGTGAAACGGCAGTACATATTTGTTATGGCTATGGCATTAAAGCCAACACTGATTGGAAGAAAACTCTGGGTTCAGAGTGGCGTCAATATGAAGAGGTTTTTCCTAAGCTTCAGCAATCAAACATAGATATTATCTCTCTTGAATGTCATAACTCTCGTGTACCAATAGAACTGCTTTCTTTGATCCGTGGTAAAAAAGTCATGGTTGGCGCTATTGATGTGGCAACCAATACCATTGAGACACCAGAAGAAGTGGCCAACACATTACGTGAAGCGTTGCGTTATGTAGATGCCGACAAACTTTACCCCAGTACAAACTGTGGTTTAGCGCCTCTTGCTAGAGAAGTAGCACGAGGTAAGCTAACAGCGCTAGCGAAAGGTGCTGAAATTGTTCGCAAAGAACTAGAAGCTTAACTGAGTATCAATATAAAAAACCTTTCTCATTTATTGAGAAAGGTTTTGCCTTTTTGTTGCTCTGTGGCGGTTGGTTTAATAATTTCTAAGATGCTTTAATAAAATTTAATATTTTTAGTCTATTAAACTCATGGTGTTGTATGTGACATTTGGTTTGTAAAAAATAAACAAGGAAAACAACATGACATTACGACTCATCTCAATTCTTATTATTGCACTCATGTCTACTAATTTATCTGCTCACCAGTTCGAAGGTGATTGGCAATTTATAAAAGGTGAATATAAAACAGCGAGTGGTGAGGTACTTTATGCTGATAACTCAACGCTGGTGGCGATCAAAACAATAAAAGGCAGTAAATTTGCTTTCAACAATATGCAGCAAGGAGAATTTCTAGGCTATTTATCGGGTACGTTCACAGTTGAAGGTGATAGCTATAAAGAGCATATAAAAAAGCATGTAAAGCAAAGCGGACTGGGTGAGCACGCTGGTAAAGTGTTTACTTTTAAAGGTTGGCTTGAGGAAAAGCAAGAGCATGGACAAAAAGTGATTTATTGGCATCACAAAGGAATGGTAGCTGGTACTGAAGAGACTGAAGTTTGGAGAAAGCTAAATAAATAGCAATACTGAGAGAATTTAATCGATTCTTTAGTATCCCAGATTTGTTGACTACTCAATAAGCCTGTTTGGTAAAAGCAGGCTTTTATTTTGGCTCATTGCTTTAATTACGCTTCCAGCCTCCTAATTCAATAAAGTCCATGCATCGAAAGCAAACGTTTAAATAAAGAGCGTACTTTTCACGTTTATTATGGCTACCAAGCGACCACAACTGACTGAAAGCCTTAATTTTTATGTCTATTATATTTTTGTTTAAAAAGCGAGCAGGATTTTAAAAGCATTATTTTTTTGATTTTTGCTCAATAAAAACCCGCTTATTTATACAGTGGTTTATTCTACTCATATGAAATATAACACTTTTTTTTAAGTTGTGTTTTCCTTACTGAGTTGTTTTAGCCCGTACCTTTGGATAAATACAGTAATATAAACACAGTTATCCACAGAATCTGTGGAGAAAGTGAGTTTTATACAGTATTTTTGTGGATTTAATTTATTAAAACTAAAAGTTGTTCAATTTTAAGGTTAACCTGTGGATAAGGTGGTAGAAAGCTGGAATTATATTTGCTGTAGGCATTAAGTTATGGAACAATCAAAAAATATCGACTTAAGAAATGAGGCACTAAGGTGATTGATGCCGAAGGATTTCGTGCCAATGTCGGAATTGTGATCTGTAATAATCAAGGTCAGGTTTTTTGGGCACGACGCTATGGACAACATTCATGGCAGTTTCCACAGGGTGGAGTAGACGATGGTGAAACCCCAGAGCAAACCATGTACCGAGAGTTACATGAAGAAGTTGGGTTAAAGCCAGAAGATGTTGAGATTGTTGCAAGCTCTAAACATTGGTTAAGATACAAACTGCCTAAGCGCTTGATCCGTAAAGATTCAAGCCCAGTGTGTATTGGTCAAAAACAAAAATGGTTTTTATTGAAACTCCGTTGTAAAGATGAAGATGTAGACTTATTACATACGCATCACCCCGAGTTTGATGATTGGCGGTGGGTGAGTTATTGGTATCCTGTTCGTCAAGTGGTGTCTTTTAAGCGTGATGTATATCGCCGTGTGATGAAAGAGTTCGCACCATTTGCAATGCCTTTTAATAGAAAAGAGCATTCATCTAAAGAGCAACATCATTGGCGACATCGCCGTTAGATTAAGGAGAAGATTGTGCTAGCGACATTACGAACCATTGTTGAAGCAGTGGCGCAACAGCCCACATTAACTGATGCACTTAATCGTTTTGTCGCCATGGTAAAAGAAGCACTCGCCACAGAGTGCTGCTCTATCTACTTCGCTGATTACAGCCAAGATAATTTCATCTTGATGGCCAGTGATGGGCTGAATCCAGAGGCAATCGGTAATTTTAGAATTGGCTTTACAGAGGGCTTGGTTGGTTTAGTTGCGCAACGTGAAGAGCCTATCAATATCGCCCATGCTCAGTCTCACCCAAGATTTAAGCTTTCTCCCGAGGTACACGAAGAAGGTTATAATGCTTTTTTATCGGTGCCACTTGTTCATCAGAGAAAAGTCATTGGCGTTATTGTTGTACAGCAAAAGCAAGCGCGCTCATTTAGCAATGACGAAGAATCTTTCCTAATTACTTTATCAGCTCAGTTAGCATCTCAACTAGCTAACACCGAAGCAAAATCAATTTTATCTGTAGAAACAACAGCTAAAAAAACCTCTGTGCTAAAAGGGGTGTCGGGTTCTCCGGGCATTGCTTTAGGACACGGTTTTGTTGTGATCCCAAAACTTGATTTTGAAAGCATAGATATGCAAAGAAGCGATAATGTGGAACAACAGAAAAAGCTTTTTGCACAAGCTGTATCTGCAACACGACAAGACTTTCATATTATGGCTTCAACATTCAGTGACTCTATGCCAAAAGAAGCAGTCGCGATTTTTGAAGTGTATCAGCAATTATTAGATGCCCGCAGTTTAGGCCGACAGGTTGAAGCGCAGCTAGAGCAAGGGTGGAGTGCAAAAAGCGCACTAAAATATGTCATTGAAAGCTTGGTTAGCCAATTTAATGCTATGTCTGACCCTTATATAAAAGAGCGAGCAATAGACGTAAAAGAAATAGGGTTACGTGTTTTACATCATCTTATGAGTACAGAACAAGCCGTTAAATCCTATCCAAAAGATACTATTTTAATTACGCACACATTAACTCCGACCATGTTGGCTGAAGTACCAAAAGAGCGCTTAAAAGGGGTGATCAGTGTGAATGGCTCTGCAAACTCACACGCTTCTATACTTACCAGAGCAATGGGCATTCCAGCTGTTTGGGGTATTGAAGACATTCCGTTATTACAGTTTGAAAACAAAGATATCATTCTAGATGCTTATGCAGGGCGAGTTTATATTTCGCCCACGCCTGCGCTTAAAAAAGAATATAAACAGCTACATCTTCAAGAAAGTAAATTACATGATAAATTTGAAGCAGAGCATCATTTAGAAGCTGTAACGCTTGATGGCGAGCATATAAGCTTGTTAGTAAATGCAGGTTTGGATTTGTCGACAGAGCAAGAAATTGCCAAATACTGTGATGGGGTTGGTCTATACCGGACAGAAGCTTGGTTTATGCAAAAAGGCCAATTTCCGACACAAGCTGAACAAGAGCAATGGTATAGAGCAGTATTGACCCGTTATCACCCAGAAAATGTGGTAATGAGAACGCTCGACATTGGTGGCGATAAAGTACTCGACTATTTTAACTTTACTGAAGAAAATCCGTTTCTGGGTTGGCGCGGGATCAGGATTTCTCTAGATCATCCTGAGCTGTTGTTAGATCAGCTTAAAGCTATGTTAAAGGCCAATACGGGATTAGGTAATCTAAAGATTATGTTACCTATGGTGAGTCATACCGAAGAAGTAGATGAAGCGCTTAAGTTACTCGAGCAAGCTTACTTTGAATTGCAAGAAGAGTGGGCTGATCAATTTATTCAAATCGAGAAACCAGAAATCGGCGTCATGCTTGAAGTGCCTTCTAGCATTTATTTACTGCCTGAGTGGGCTGACAAAGTCGACTTTTGTTCGGTCGGTAGTAATGATTTAACCCAATATCTACTTGCGGTTGATAGAAATAACGCGCAAGTAGCCGATCTTTTTGACCCATTCCATCCGAGTGTATTACGTGTGCTCAACCAGGTTGCCTCACAATGTCAAAATTTAGAACTGCCCTTTAGCTTGTGTGGTGAGTTAGGCGGTGAACCTGAAGGCGCTATTTTATTGATAGCAATGGGTTATCGACGTTTAAGTATGAATATTTCGACAATGAGTAAGGTGAAGTGGGTACTCAGGCGTTTAAAAGTCGCTGATATGGAAGCGCTTTTAAGTGAGTGTCTAAAGCAATCGACGACGAAACAAGTTCACCGTTTACTTAAGAGCTTTATGATAGAGAATGAGTTTAGTGAATTACTCTACCAATCTAAACACTAACTGTTTGTTAAGGTTTATTTCAGGTGTTTAATCAATTTCAAATCGGGTAAAATGACGCGCAAATTATAAGAAGAGAATGCGTTCATGAATGACTTGTTACTGCTTGTCCTCTACTGTGCCATTTTGGGCAGTGGTGTAGGCTTTTTAGCCGGGTTATTAGGGATAGGTGGTGGCCTTATCATAGTACCTGTATTAAGCGCTATTTTGTTGCATTTTGATGTTCTTCCAGCAGAACAGGTAGTGATTGCAGCGATCGCAACCTCTTTGGCTTCTATTCTATTTACTTCGACGTCTTCGGCTTTAGCTCATCATAAAAATGGTAATGTACCGTGGCAAGTCGCACCTTGGATCATGTCAGGTGTGGCTTTAGGGGCTTTAGTGAGTGGCTTTATGGCCTCTCTTCTACCTGAAGCGGTAGTTAGGATTATTTTCTCTGTTTGTGTGGTTCTAATTGCTTTAAAAATGCTCTACAGCAGCAGGAAAGCAGCGACACCGCCTTCGAGAGCCTTACCAAATGGCCCTATTTTAACTTTTTTTACCAGTATTACAGGTGGCCTTTCTGCGATGATTGGTATCGGAGGGGGGGCGTTACTTGTACCTTTGTTGACGTTTTTCTCAATGGATATGAAAAAAGCCATCGGCTGTGCATCCGCTTGTGGTATTGTAATCGCCTTATTTGGGTCGCTGGGTTATATCAGTGCAGGTAGTAAGCATTTTGAGTTGGCTCAAGGCTTTGCTGGGTTTGTTTATTTACCGGCTCTACTAGGCATTGTTTCAACCTCCTGGTTTATGGCGCCAATAGGCGCAAAATCGACGCAATATTTACCTGTTTCAACAATAAAAAAAATCTTTGCAGCGCTACTCATGGTTATCGCTGCCAACATGATTGTTAATTAAGGAAAGGCTATGGAGTTTCCACAAATTGATCCCATCATTTTTTCGATTGGGCCTTTAAGTGTCCGTTGGTACGGACTCATGTATTTAATCGGCTTTGCGTTTGCAATGTGGTTTGGTAAGCGTCAAGCAGCAAAACCAAACTCAGGTTGGAAAACAGAAGAAGTTGATGACTTATTATTTTACGGCATGATAGGTGTGATTTTAGGTGGTCGAGTTGGTTATGTGCTGTTCTATCAATTCTCCTATTTATTAGAAAACCCACTTTACCTTTTCAAAATCTGGGAAGGGGGCATGTCATTCCATGGTGGCGCATTAGGTGTGATAACTGCCATTTTTATTTTCGCTTGGCGTACTAAACGTTCACCTTTTGCGGTTGGCGACTTTGTCGTACCATTGGTTCCTGTTGGTCTATTGGCTGGCCGTATTGGTAACTTTATCAATGGTGAATTATGGGGCCGTACGTCAGACGTGCCTTGGGCGATGGTATTCCCAACTGGTGGGCCATTACCGCGTCATCCATCGCAATTATACGAAGCTTTTTTCGAAGGCCTAGTGTTATTTATTATGCTCATTTGGTTTGCTAAAAAGCCACGCCCTACGGGCAGTGTCGCTGGCCTATTCTTATTCGGTTACGGTTTCTTTAGATTCTGTATCGAATATTTCCGCGAACCTGACGCCCATATTGGTTTATATGGCGGCCTGATTTCACAAGGCCAAATTCTATCAATGCCAATGATCATTGCTGGCCTTGGTATTATGATTTGGGCATATAAAACAAAACCAGCCGCACAAAAATAATTACTCTTAAATATGAAGGGTAGAGTTCAGAATTAAGGTATTTTTATGGACCAGTATTTAAATTTATGCCGTCGCATCGTTGATGAAGGTGTGTGGGTTGAAAACGAAAGAACCGGTAAACGTTGCTTATCAGTTATTAACGCTGATTTAGAATACAATGTAGCTGCGAATGAATTTCCTCTAGTAACAACTAGAAAAAGCTATTGGAAAGCAGCCATTGCTGAGTTGCTTGGTTATCTTCGTGGTTATAATAACGCTGCGCAATTTCGCGCTATTGGTTGCAATACTTGGAACGCCAATGCGAATGATAACGAAGCCTGGTTGCAAAACCCTTATCGTAAAGGTGAAGACGATATGGGTCGTGTTTACGGTGTACAAGGTCGTAACTGGCGTAACTCAGAAGGTAAAGAATTTGATCAGTTACGAAAAATCTATAACGATTTACGTAATGGTGTTGATGACCGTGGTGAGATTCTGACATTTTATAATCCAGGTGAATTTGAAATGGGGTGTTTACGCCCATGTATGCACACACATACTTTTTCTCTATTGGGTGATACGCTATATTTAACATCATCACAACGTTCATGTGACGTGCCGTTAGGTCAAAACTTCAACCAAATACAAGTGTTTACTTTATTGGCATTAATGGCGCAAATTACGGGTCACAAACCCGGTAAGGCATACCACAAAATAGTCAATGCGCATATTTATGAAGATCAATTAGAGCTTATGCGCGATGTTCAACTTAAAAGAGAGCCTTTCCCATCTCCTAAGCTACATATTAATCCAGAGATCAAAACCTTAGAAGATATTGAAACATGGGTAACACTCGACGATTTTGACGTTGAGGGTTATCAATACCATGAGCCAATTGCTTATCCTTTCTCTGTGTAATTAATACCTATTAGCCCCTATTTTTAATTTTTGTTTGAATAGGGGCAATAGTACTTTGATGCTTGTTACATACATTTAAATTATTCCCTTCCTTTAATGTTACTTCTACCTTAAGTTATCTAGAAACTGGTCGATAAGTTTACTAATGAGTTTGAACGCGGAATTTGCTTGGCGTGATTCTTGCTTTTTTTAAGAAAAGATTTATGCGGAGTTGTCATGCGCCTGTGTATATTAGCCCTTTTCACGTTATTAAGTGGCTGCCAGTTATTAAATGAGATTAAACGAGAAGAAGAACTAGCTAACCCCAAGGGGGTAGAGGGGTCGTTACCTATGGAGGTAAAGGGCATGTCTAGTTTCTCACTTCACCAATACACTAGTAATTTAGCTTCGCAGTTATATCGAGGTGAAGCGGGCAGGCTTAGAAATGCTAGTATTGCCGTTATGAGCTTCACTATGGCAACTGAGTTGGGGCAAAAAACTGCCGTTCAGCAAAGCAGTGGTCTTAGCCAGCAAATTCAAGAAAGTTTGATAACCCAAATGACCCAACTAGGTTATAGCATGGTTGAACATAGACTTAGCAATTCAATCACAGTCAGTGAACATCATGAGGATATGTTGACACGTGACCTTAACAACCTTAGAGCTCGTCAAAACATTGACTACGTTATTCTTGGCACTATCACACGACAAGAGCATGCAAACATGATTAATGCGCGTTTGGTTAATGTCCTCAATGGGCAAGTGATTTCAGCAGGTTTTGCAGAAGTACCGATTAACGTCATGTGGACAGACGAAAAAGTACAAATGCGCAACGACAAACTATACCGAGCAGAGTATTAATTAGGAGCAGAACATGAAAGCACTGTTAACATCATTATTAGCATTATCAGTTATGGGCTGCGCTACAATGCAAGAGAATTACGAGAGTAATGCGCAAACTATTCATTCGACTAAAATAACACGCAGTATACAGTCACCTATGAATACCAATCAGTTCTTTCAAGCTGAAACGCCTGAGCAAAAGCAAATGTTTGGTACACATAATGGCCCTAAAAAAAACATCAACCATTATGTCCGCGGTATGATGCAAGACTTGGCGTCAAACCTAAAATATGTAAATCAAAATACGCCATTGGCTGTTGCCAGCTTTGTATTTTTAGACGACAAGTATGACGAGGGGACGCTACTAGGCAACCAGATCTCAGAAAGCTTTATGCATGAGCTATATCAATACGGTATCCCTGTTATCGACTTCAAAACAACAGGCTATATGCGTGTAACACCAAAAGGTGATTTCGTATTCAGTCGTGATTATCTAGAGCTTGATGAAGAGCAAAACTTTCAATATGTGATGGCAGGTACTCTAGTCAATCATAAAGGCGGTGTATTAGTTAACGTCCGTGTTGTTGGCTTGCAAAGTAAAGCGGTTGTCGGCTCTGCTCAAGGCTTAATCCCGCAATCTGTATTAGATGCACTTGGCAGCAGTGAGCGCACTGACGGGATCATGTTGAAATCAAATGCAAGATAGGAGGACTAGATGAAAACTCTCTCTTTGCTCTCAATTTTAACGTCAGCTGTTACTCTTTCTGGCTGCAGTTTATTAATGGGACAGCCAGCTATGAGTCAATCCGTGGTTGTGATGAATGAGCAGCCAATGGAGACAGACGCAGTCTCTACTAAAATGCAGTCTGAGATTGAACATGAAGAAATTCAGCCAACTAAGCCTGACTATGTACCAATGAATCATTTTGTAAAACTCGACAATTATGTGGAGCAGATGGCCATTGAGTTGTCTGATTTGTTAAATGAGGCACAAAAGATGTCGACAGAGCTCGCTGTTGCTTCATTTGTTCGTTTAGATGGCACGTTGCAGACCAGTGATCAGTTAGGGAATCAATTGGCTGAAACATTTATGCATCAATTACATCGATTTGGCTATCAAGTTGTTGATACTAAACTGATGGATAATGTGTATATTTCTCGAAAGGGAGATTATGTTTTTAGCCGAAAGTCTGAATCAAAATTTAACTCTGATGCAGCTGAATATGTGTTATCTGGCACCATGCTTTATCGCGATAAAGGTGTGCTCGTGAATGCCCGTGTTATGTCGCTTGAAAGCAAAAAGGTCATAGCAACATCGAGCAAAATGATCCCTTGGTATGTATTGAGAACAGAAAACATTTTAGTGTCTTCGAGATAACTTAATTTGCATCGCTTAAATTTTTAGCTTAACAAGCTCTGTAGACTTGAATCTGAACGATTAGCTATATATTATAAATATCAATGGCTTGGCCTCTTAGTTAAATGGATATAACGACCCCCTCCTAAGGGGTAGTTACAGGTTCGATTCCTGTAGAGGCTGCCAGTAAACTTCTCTTATTCTTCCCGTATCTTTATCCCTAAATATGCTACAGTCATGCTCTTCAAAAAGGAGTATCGTGTGATTGAAGTAAAAAATCTTACCAAGAGCTTTGCAAATAAAATCGTTTTTCAAAATTACTCAAGCGTTTTTAATGCAAATAAGCTGTGTATTGAAGCCGAAAATGGCTTGGGGAAAACAACGTTATTTACCATTATTGCTGGCCTCGACCCTCATTACAGTGGGGAAATTTTATTAGGTGGAAATAAGGTTGCGAAATTACAAAATAAAGTTGCTATTGCCTCAGACAAAATTCCTTTTCCTACTTTTTTAACTGCGAAACAAATATTGACGCTCACGCAGTCTAGTTGGCAATGTAAATGGCCAGATGCATTTTGTGAGATGTTACATTTCAATCAGTTTCTCGATACTAAAGTAGGTGAGTTGTCTTCGGGTAACCAAAAGAAACTGCAATTAATTAATGCCATGATGCGTCACTGTGATTATTTAATTCTAGATGAGCCGAGTGCAGCGCTTGATACAGAGAGTGTAAAAGCGCTACTAGCTTGGATTGAGCAGTATAAAGGGCAATTAATAATTAGTTGTCATGAGCCAGAGCCTTTCGTTGAAATTGGCTTTGAACAGCAGCCCTTGTTCGGAGAGTAAGCGCTATGAAGCATTACTTTTCATACCGTCATCAGGCATTTAGTCTCGCCATAAATGAGCTATTTAAACAGCTTCAACAGTTTGTACTTATGCTCATGACGATGTTTTATATTTTCTTACCAGGACTTATTGCGGGCTTATTTTTTGGCTTAGGTAAAATTGTACAAAGCAGCAGTGAAGTGGTCAGTATGCAAGTCGGTTTGGCATATTTAATTTTTCAATCTTTGTTAATGACTGTGCTAAAACCTGCGATTTTAGACCTAAAACATCGTACTTTTCATACCACATTACTCAAAAATAAGTTTCCGCAAATACTGAGTGATATTACAGCTCTAATGATGTGCCATCTTTTGTTTGGCTTGAGTGTATTCTTGATGATAGCAATGGGGGCTGACAAACTGAGCCGTGCGCCGCACTATCTTGTGTTTGCCTTTACACAACTTAGTTTTGCTCTTGTATTAATGTATCGACCTGCGGCAGTTATTTGGGCAAGTGTTCTTGCATTTATAGGCCTATTATTTTTTGAATCAGTCTTGATGTTTTTTTTAGCGCTAAACTTATTGCTACTAATATCGTTATATTTACCAAAACGGCTCAATTGTTCTTATCAGATAACTATCACACCTTGGACATTTTGGTTGAGTTATTTTAAAGACAACATTTGGTCTCTGACTTGGCGCTTTACCATGAGTGGGTTAGTGTTTTGGGCGGTTTTTATCATAGTGACTGAGCGTTCTGATCTTGTGCATTGGTATGCTCTTGGAGGTGCGCTAATAAACCAGTTATGGTGGTCAAGTCTATTTATAGAAACGAACAAGTATGTTAAAGAACATCGGCTATTTTGGAGAAGTTTAAATCAGTTACCGCAAATAAAGCGATCTCAGCACGCGTATTTGATTGCGCTATCAAGCATGTTTACTTTGCCAATGCTTTGCCTTTTCTCATCGCATTTGAGTATGTGGGTTAGTTTATTGATCACGCCGCTTGTACTGATTCTTTGCAAGAATAGGCCGCAATTTATGGCTGTGGTCTGGGCTTCATTGGCAATAAGCTTCATTATGCTAATGGTCATTTTTTAGTATGAGTATTCACAGTTAAACAGAAGGCCCGAAAGGGCCTTTTTTGTTTTTAAATAATAATAATTCTTAAAACGGGTTTTAGCAGCTTCAGAAATAGTGTATTTTAGATATGTTATATTGTATCAATTTAAATTCAATTCTTCTTGAGGCACTGATGTTTAAGTTATCTCCCGTAATGTTGCTACTGTCAGCAGCACTTCCTTTTTCTGCAATTGCAAACCAAGTTTCAGGCACTGTTTTAGATAAAAATAATCAACCAGTCGCTAATGCTAAAGTTTCTATTATGGGCAGCCTGAAAGCTGTTGAAACCAATTCAAAAGGTCAATTTGTTTTATCTGGCATTAAGCCTGGAAAAGTAGAGTTACATGCAGCAGCTTCAGGTTTTGCACACTTTAACTCGATCTATGATTTAACTGAGTCAGGGTTAAAGGATATAAAAGTATCTTTAACGCCTTCAGCCATTGAAGTTATTGATGTGGTTGCAAGCCCATTTCATGCGTCAAATATGGAATCAGCGACACCTGTGAGTGTTTTATCAGGCGATGCGCTGCGCAATCAACAGTCAGCAACCTTGGGTGACAGTTTAGCCAAAGAGGTGGGCGTACATACTAACTTCCATGCAGGCGTTGCGAGTACACCAATTATTCGCGGCTTGAGTGGTCCTCGCGTTTTGATTACCCAAAATGGCTTAGATGTAAGTGATGCATCTCGTGTTGGCCCTGATCATTCAGTTTCTTCAGAAGCATCAACGGCTGAGCAAATTGAAGTACTTCGAGGTCCTGCAACCTTGTTTTACGGTAGTGGCGCAATTGGTGGTGTTGTTAATGTTGTTGATAAACGCGTCCCAAGAGAGGTAGAGCAATCTGGAGAGTGGCTAATAGAGCATGATTCAGTAGATAACCAGAAATTAGCATCAGTAAATATTAATACTGGCAGCGATAATATCGCAGTGCATTTTGATGGTTTTTATAGAGAGTCTGATGACTACAAAGTACCAGTAAAAGATGAGCATGGTAGTAATAAAATTGCCAATAGTGGCGAAGAATCAAAGGGTGCTACAGCAGGTGCAAGCTATATATTAGATAATGGGTATGTGGGCGTATCTGTCGGTAAATTAGAACGTGAATATGGCATTCCAGGTCATAGCCATGGTGATGAAGAGGTGCCTGTTTTTGCTGAACTTGAGCAAGACCGTATTCAGTTGTTAAGTGAGCTGCGATTCACAGATAGCCTAATTGATAGCTTACACACACGTGTTGCCTACACTGATTATGAACACGCTGAAATAGAGCATGGAGTAGTGGGGACTATTTTCGCAAACGAAACAGTTGAAGCAAAGTTTGATGCACTACATCGTGACATGAATGGCTGGCGAGGTGGTTTTAGTCTTCATTATAAACGCAGTGATTTCTCAGCACAGGGTGCTGAAGCATTTACACCGCCATCAGAAACTGAAACCTTGGCATTTGCTTGGATGGAAGAGCGACACTTTGACGATGTTTTATTACAGTTAGGTGCACGAGTTGAACGTGTCACTATCGATGCACCAAAAGTAGTGTTGCCTGAAGTCGAGCTTCATGTGCATGATGACCACGACCACGACCACGACCACGACCACGACCACGACCACGACCACGACCACGACCACGACCACGACCACGGCGCGGAAGGTCGCGTATTCGCAGTCGACCAAGAGTTCAACCCTGTTAGTCTTTCTGCTGGCTTAGTGTGGGACTTTACACCGGGCTATAACTTAGGCGTGTCTATTTCTCGTTCTCAACGAGCCCCTTCAGCTGCTGAGCTGTTCTCATTTGGGCCTCACATTGGCACACGCACCTTTGAAGTGGGTGCAATGTTTGATTTGCACGAAACAGACAATGTGCACTTTGATTTTGATACTAAGCAGGATGTGGAACTAGAAACGGCGAACAACATTGATCTGACTTTTAGAAAGCTTGAAGGAGACTTTGGTGTTGTAGTCAATGTGTTCTATAACCAAGTTGATAACTATTATTACCAGACACCGACAGAAGTGTTCGCGCCAAGTGGTCATGAGCATCATGATCATGGTGAGCACGACCATGATAGCCACGACCACGGCGATCATGAAGGTCATGATGAGCATTCTGATGAATTACCTGTGTATGTGTTTAAAACAGATGATGTCACCCTGTATGGCTTCGAAGCACAATTTGCTTGGCAAGTAACGAGTGAACTAAAGACTGAGTTCTTTACAGACTATGTGAATGCGAGTTTAGACAAAGGCGGTGATTTACCTATGATCCCGCCACTGCGTTTTGGTACCAAATTTAATTATCAGACAGGCCAATTCAGTGCAAACCTAGACGTTATTCGTTATCAAAAGCAAGACAAGATTGCATACCTTGAAACAGCGACAGATGGATACACTATGGTTGATGCGTCTATTGCCTACCATTTACCTGTTGGCGAGCATGAAGTTACTTTCTATGCAAAAGGTCACAACCTGACAGACACAGAAGCGAGAGTACATAGCTCATTCTTGAAAGAGTTAGCCCCACGACCAGGCAGAAGTATTGCGCTTGGTATCAGAGGCGTTTTCTAAGCAAACTATCGACAGCGGTACCCAGTGCAAACTCAGTCGCTAGGTATCGCTTTAAGAAAATAGAATAAGGCAATATAAAAATGAGAGACTTAACCAGTAAGTTAGACAAGTTTGCAATCAGCTTTTCAGCTTTGTGTGTGCTGCATTGCTTACTATTACCCCTAATTACGGCACTTTTACCTGCTGTGGGCGCAATGTTTTTCAGTGATGAGTCGTTTCATCGATGGTTACTTGTGGGGGTTTTACTGACTAGCTTAGGCGGACTGACTTTAGGGTGTAAAAAGCATAAGCAGTGGCAGCTTTTTGGTTACGGCTCTTTCGGTATTGTGGTTCTTCTATTTGCTGCATTTTTTGCACACGATTTAATGCCTGCAGAAGGCGAGAAGTTGTTGACTATTTTTGGCAGCTTAATAGTTGCTTTTAGTCATTATAAAAACTTTAATGCGTGCCAAACTGGTAAATGTCATTAATCTGAAACCAGACCAAACGAAGGATTAAAAAAACGCCAGCATTTGCTGGCGTTTTCATTTGAGTAGTAAACTTATGCTGCGCTTGAACTTGTTTCAGTCACGCGAGCTTTGCCTGCAAGTAAATCAGCAGGGTCAAAGTCATCAACGTTAATAACGTCAAGACGTTTCGCTTCAACAGCAGCAAGCTTGTCAGCTTCATCTTTAGAGATTATGCCGGCTTCAAGTGCATCTGCAGCCACTTTATCTAACTGCATGAATGGGATTTTCTGACCTTTTGCACGGCAAATCTTATCGAACAACGGCTCAATATCTAAGATATCCTTAAGCGTTTGCTCTTGTTTACCAAGTAGATTGAGCGGCTCATCAGTTGTGTAGATGTGAGCAGCTAAACGGCTACGTGCGTTATTCGGCGTTTGCAGTAAAAGCGCTACTTTTTGCTCTAGCTTATCGGTAGGCTTGCGAACAGGACGACCGAATGGGAATAGCATTAGTTTAAGCGCAAAACGCAGTGGTGCAAATGGCATATTGTTGATCAGATCTGCTAATGCACGTTGACATAGATATAGGTGTTCTTGACAACTCCACTGTACAAACGGAAGATCTTCAATTTGACGACCTTCATCGTTGTAGCGTTTTAGTGTTGCAGATACTAGGTATAAATAACTTAGTAAGTCACCTAAACGTGCAGAAATACGTTCTTTGCGTTTTAGTGAGCCACCAAATACTGCCATACAGATATCAGACATAAAGGCTAAAGCTGCACTGAAGCGTGCTGCGTTACGGTAGTAATCAGCTGTTTCGTCATTGAAAGGTACTTTCGTAAAACGAGCGCCCGTTAACGCTAGCCACTTAGTACGTACAAGGTTCGAAATAGTGAAACCAATATGGCCCATTAGAGACTTATCAAAACTGTTAAGCGCTTCGCGTTTGTCTTCCATTGATACCGCATTTAGCTCAGCAAGTACAAATGGGTGACAGCGAATAGCACCTTGACCATAAATGATCATATTACGAGTAAGAATATTTGCACCTTCAACGGTAATCGCAATTGGAGCGCCTTGGTAGCCACGGCCTAAATAGTTGTTAGGGCCTAAA
This sequence comes from Pseudoalteromonas phenolica, assembly GCF_001444405.1. Lineage (NCBI taxonomy): Bacteria > Pseudomonadati > Pseudomonadota > Gammaproteobacteria > Alteromonadales > Pseudoalteromonadaceae > Pseudoalteromonas > Pseudoalteromonas phenolica. The sequence goes on along the minus strand of NZ_CP013187.1, from coordinate 2,405,003 downwards.
CAGATACCTTTACCACCATGTATATCCATAGCATGCTTGGTAGAGTCGCGCATCTGCTCAGTTAAATGGTATTTAAGAATAGCTGAAACAACAGATGGCTTTTCACCTAAGTCGACAGCACCTGTCGACATTGTAACTGCAGCGTCAGTGCTGTAGGCATAACCACCTAATTTAGCCAATGCTTCTTCGATACCTTCCATCTTACCGATTGGTAATTTGAACTGGCGACGAATACGGCTGTATGCACCACTTGCAAGTGCCAACGACTTGATACCACCTGTAGAGTTTGAAGGCAGTGTGATAACACGTCCCACAGATAAACATTCAACCAGCATGCGCCAGCCCTGACCAGCCATTTTTGCGCCACCAATGATGTAGTCGATAGGCACGAAAATATCTTCACCTTGCGTTGGACCATTTTGGAATGGCACGTTTAGTGGGAAGTGGCGTCGACCAATTTTAACACCTGGTGTGTTAGTTGGGATCAGCGCGCACGTAATACCAGGTTCTTTGTCATCACCCAGTAAACCATCAGGGTCACGTAGTTTAAATGCTAAACCTAATACAGTTGCAACAGGGGCAAGCGTGATGTAACGCTTATTCCAAGTTAAACGAATACCCAAAGTTTCTTCGCCGTTCCATTCGCCTTTACAAACCACACCGAAATCAGGAATTGAAGAGGCATCAGAACCCGCTTCAGGAGACGTTAATGCGAAGCATGGAATTTCATCACCTTTGGCAAGGCGAGGAAGGTAATGGTCTTTTTGCTCTTGCGTACCATAGTGCTGTAGTAGCTCACCCGGACCTAACGAGTTTGGTACACCCACAATCGAAGATAGAAGAGTCGATTTACTGGTTAGCTTTTGTAGCACACAAGATTGTGCATAAGCTGAAAATTCAAGACCGCCATATTGCTTCTTGATGATCATCGCGAAGAATTTGTTGTCTTTTAAATATTGCCAAACGTCTTCTGGTAGATCTGTTAATTCGTGCGTCGCTTTCCAATCGTCAAGCATGGCACATACTTCTTCTACCGGACCATCTAAGAAAGCTTGTTCTTCAGGCGTTAAACGAGGTTTAGGGTATTGGTGAAGCTTACGCCAGTCTGGGTTGCCGCAGAATAAATCAGCTTCCCACCAAGTAGTACCCGCATCGATTGCAGACTTCTCGGTTTCTGACATAGTTGGCGTGACCTTTTTAAATGCTTTAAAAAGCGGGCCACTGATATACTGTTGACGAATATTACTTAGTGATAAAGGCAATACGATAGCTAAGAAAATTAGCCAAGATAAAGCACCAAATGCACCAGCAATAGTACCGACTAGCAAGGTTGCCCCAGCTACCGCTACGCAGCTATGCCAACTAGCTCTGTGATAGCTAGCGACACTGAGTAGCGCGATTAAGATTAATACAAAAATCAGAGTCATATTATTTTCCTTGTTATGGTGGTCTGACCACTAGGCTTTAGACTAGCTCTAACTGCTAATGATTGCAAGTCATCTGATGAGTTTGAAATTTGCACGATTTAATGATTTTGTCCAGTTATCTGGTCAATAAAGCTGCTGAATCAAAGTCACTGAGTCGCAATTTATTGATACCGCGGTTACAATGCGCTTTTGCAGTTACCACGGAAAAAATAGATGAAAATTTTGGCAGATCAAAATATGCCCTTAGTTGAGGAGTATTTTGCTGATTTAGGCAGTGTAACGCGATTCGATGGGCGTAACGCCAAGCCTGAACAAATCGAAGACGTTGATATTTTGCTGACCCGCTCAGTAACAAAAGTAAACGCTGAGCTATTACGGTATGCTAAAAAGCTAAAATTTGTGGGTACTGCAACCATAGGTATTGATCATATTGATACTGAATTACTTGACGACAAAGAAATAGCATTCAGCAGCGCACCGGGCTGTAATGCCGTTGCTGTTGCAGAGTATGTGATCAGTGCGATTTATGCCTATGCGCAAGAAACATCAACAAGCTTGCAAGGTAAAACGTTAGGTATTGTTGGGGTAGGCAACATTGGTCAGTGTTTACGTGAAAAACTGCAAGGCAGTGGTATCAACTTATTGTTGTGTGACCCGATTAAATTTGAAAATGGTGAACTGCAAGAACATATAGAGTTAGACAACCTATTAGCGCAATCTGACATAGTGTCATTTCACGTGCCATTAGTCAAAACAGGTAAGCATAAAACCCTGCATTTAATTGATTCAGCGCGTATTGCAAAATTAAAAGATAATATGCTAGTGATTAATGCGTGTCGTGGCGAAGTCATCGACAACCAAGCACTGCTTGAAAGCATGCAAACAGGTAAGCAGTTAGAGCTTGTGTTAGATGTATGGGAAAACGAACCAAACATCTTAACTGAGTTATTGCCTTTTGTACGTTACAGCAGTGTGCATATTGCAGGGCACACTCTTGAAGGTAAGGCTCGTGGTACGCAAATGCTTTATCAAAAAGTGTGTGAGCTTTTAAATTTTCCAGCAGAGAAACAATTGAGTGACTTTTTACCAAACCCTGTGATCACAGAAGTCACATTACAAGACAATTTTAGCCAAGACGACTTAGGTCGACTTGCTCATCTGGTTTACGATCTTAGACGAGATGATGGCATTTTAAGAAAATCACTGTCAGAGAAGGGCTTTGATCACCTTCGAAAATCTTATCCAGTAAGACGAGAATTCAGTACAGTGACAGTAAAAAATAATGGTAGTCAATTTGCGGAACAACTCGCAACACTTGGCTTTACAGTTTCAGAATAGGATGAGGTCAAATGTCTCAGAAATTTAATGTCGCCGTGCTTGGCGCAACAGGCCTTGTTGGTCGTCAAATCATCGAAACATTGGCAGAACGTAAGTTTCCAGTTGATCAGCTTTTCCCGCTTGCAAGCAGCAGAAGTGCGGGTGAAGAAATTGACTTTAATGGCGAAAAAGTAACAGTCTTGGATGTCGAAGAGTTTGACTTTTCGAACGCACACATTGGTTTATTCTCAGCAGGTGGCAGCGTATCAGAAAAATATGCACCCATCGCCGCAGAAGCGGGCTGTGTTGTAATCGACAATACCTCGCATTTCAGATATGACTATGATGTTCCTCTGATTGTGCCTGAAGTAAACGCACATAACTTGGCAGACTTTAGAAATCGCAACATTATTGCTAATCCAAATTGCTCGACAATTCAAATGCTGGTTGCACTTAAGCCTATTTACGATGCTTATGGGATTGACCGAATTAACGTATCGACATACCAAGCGGTTTCTGGTGCTGGCAAAGAAGCGGTTGATGAGCTGGCAAAGCAAACAGCTAACTTAATGAATGCGCGCCCGATGGAAAACGATGTTTTCCCTAAGCAAATCGCGTTTAATGTGATCCCACAAATTGATGCTTTCCAAGAGAATGGCTATACCAAAGAAGAAATGAAAATGGTGTGGGAGACGCAAAAGATCTTAGGTGACAGCTCGGTAATGGTGAATCCAACAGCAGTGCGTGTGCCTGTGTTCTTTGGTCATGCTGAAGCCATACATTTAGAAACACGTATGCCATATGACCTAGAGCAGGTTAAGCAATTACTGAATGATGCGCCTGGTGTTGAACTTATCGAAGACGAAAATGATTACCCAACACCTGTATCTGATGCTAGCGGCAATGACACTGTGTATGTTGGTCGTTTACGCGCTGACATATCACACCCTCATGGTTTAAACCTATGGGTAGTTTCAGACAACACTCGCAAGGGTGCAGCAACTAACAGCGTGCAAATAGCTGAAGAGTTAGTAAATAACTATTTATAATTCGCAATGATAAAACCCTGTCTCGGCAGGGTTTTGCCGCTTTTTTATTACCTCACTTTTAAAAACTAGCCAATATATTGACTATAAACAATATTCTTTGTTCACATCTTCTCATGCTTTAGTACGGTATAGGCATTATTTATCAAAGCTTTGCCATAGATATTCCAATGTAAGTGGTTTATAGTTTGCAGTTGGAATAGAGCTTGCAAAAGCCACCATTAGCAATATTTTAATGTTTAGCACGATGTTGGACATGATATCTAAAGGATCAACATGCGCGGTTTAGTGTTTATTTGTTTCTTTGCATTTGCATTGATAACCATACCAGCCTATACACAAGAAGGTACTATTTTAAAGGGCCCCAAAAATGCCGATTATGGTCAAATGGGTCGCTCTATCGGCCCGATAAAACCTTCGGATACTTTGTGGCGAATCGCGCAAAAAGTTAGGCCTGATGACGGTTCTGTTACTGTGTACCAAGTAATGAGTGCCCTTTATCGCAAAAACCCCAATGCTTTTTTAGATAAAAACCTCAATCACATGCGCGATGGCGCATACCTTAAAATACCGACCATTGCTGAAATGCGTCGTGAAAACCCTGCCATAGCAAAGCAGCGTTCTGATCAAGACGATGACTTGTGGGAGCTAAAAAAGAGCGGCATGCTCGACAACCAAACCATCGAAGAAGCGCAAAAGAAAGTTACGCAAGCACGAAAAATCGATGTTGATAATGCACAACAGCAACTTACTTCGCAACTTAAGTCATTGCAAATGGAGCAAGATGCTAAGCTACAGGAGCTACAATCACAATTTAAGAACTCTGTTCGCAGTGTTGAAGAAATACTAGAAGAAAACAACAAGCTAAAAGGTCAGCTTACGAACATTTCTGAAGAGCTACAAAACGTTCGTAACCAGCTTGGGCAAGATTCTGAAATTCAGCAACAGCTGCAGTCGGTCATCGAACTTCAAAATGCTTTGATTGAACGTCAAAGAGCACAGCAACAAGAAGAACAAAGCGCTGATTTACTCTCAAACCCAGTGATGATTGGGTTGTTGGCAACTTTACCAGCTTTATTAGTGATTGGTGGTTTAGTCATGTTCTTACGTAAACGAAAGAATGCCAATGACGCTGATGACGAAGATGATTTTCTACCCCAAGCGCCAGCTGCAGCAGGAGCCGCAGGAGTCGCAGGTGCAGCAGCGGCTGATC